>NZ_JBIVXW010000293.1:0-1006 GCF_044769405.1 Streptomyces sp. NPDC090442 | reverse complement strand
AAACCCTGGCCGACAACGTCATCAAGGCCACCGAGGCCTACGAGACGCAGTTGCTGGAGGCGGCGTGATGGCCAAGCACGACGGCATCTGGAGCAAGCTGCTGACCTCGGTGCGCGCCGGCGCGCAGGAACTCGGCGAAGCCTGGGCCGACAGCCAGGCGCTGCGCATCCTCGACCAGGAAATCCGCGACTGCGACATCGACCTGCGCCAGTCGCGCGAATCGCTGGCGCACCTGATCGCGCGCCACACCCTGGCCGAGCGCGCGCTGGCGCTCAGCGCGGACAAGATCGCCGAATACGAAGGCTATGCGATCAAGGCGCTGGAGTCGGGCGAGGACGCGCTGGCGCGCGAAGTCGCCGACAAGATCGCCGCACTGGAAACCGCGCGCGGCGACGACGAAGCGCATCTGGGCCAGCTCGCCGCCAGCGTCGCCGAACTGCGCCGCGCGGTGGCGATGGCCGAAGGCAACATCCGCCGGCTCAAGCAGCAGCTCGACACGGTCAAGGCCACCGAAAGCATGCAGCGCGCGCAGGCCGCGGTCGCGCAGCGCTACGCCGGGCCGCACAACCGGCTGCAGACCGCGGTCGATTCGCTGGCCCGGATCAAGCTCAAACAGGCCGAACGCGGCGCGCGCATGGAGGCGGCGGCGGAACTGGCGCGCCACGACAGCGGCGATGCGTTGGAACGCAAACTGCGCGACGCCGGCATCATCGCCGACGAGGCCGGCGCCGAAGCGGTGTTGGCGCGGTTGCGGCAGAAGCTGCCGGGCTGAGCGCCCGGATCGATACGGCCGGTCGACATGGGGTCGGCCGGTTTCATGGAGGCGCCGCGGGCGATGCGGCAAGCGGGGGAGGGAAACGAAATGGGCGATTTCTTCAGCACGATCCTGACGTTGCCGACGGCGTTCTACACCGTCCTGCTCGGCGTGGTCGTGGGCTATTGGCTGCTGTCGGCGGTGGGATTGGCCGGCGGCGAAATGATCGATGGATGGATCGGCGGCGACGGT
>NZ_JBIVXW010000292.1:0-1006 GCF_044769405.1 Streptomyces sp. NPDC090442 | reverse complement strand
CGGGTCAGTGGGAAGGCCTTGGCGTCGGCCTGACCTGGCGCACGCCGTGGAGCGGCCAGCTCACCGTCGGCGCCGAAAACGTGGTCACCCGCGGCAAGAACCCGTTCGCGCCGGGCAACGGCGAGAAGGACGAAGGCACCGTGCCTTACGTCCGCTACGAACAAGACCTGTAATTCCGCCGCGCTGCGCGCGTGCGCCGGCTTCGGCCGTCGACTCCCTCTAGCACTGCGGCACTTGGCCCTTCGGCCACGGGCGTGCGTTTACGCTGCGCCTGATCGCGTTTCGTCCGGTCGTAGCACGACCTGATCGCGTCTCCGCCCTGCCCTGCTGCGCAAGCCAGCATCGCGGCTCTGTCCCTGCCGCCTCGCGCCCTCCGTTCCCCGCCGACCGCCACCTTCGGCCGCGCCCCGCGATTGGCCCCATTTCCGATCCCAAACCAGCGGATCCGCGCCAACCGACGCCCTCGTAAAAATTGTGTGTATTTGTGCGAGCCCAGGAACGGCGCACAGTGCGCAGGCCGCTTCAGGTGCCTGAAATGGTCGAACGGCGATCCCGAAAACACCACCTGAATGCGGATTAGGCCTATAAATTTCGCCGATTCGGTCAAATTCCCGAGCGCGCTTTGTCAGGCCGTATACGCAAAAGTATGGCTGGCGCACGGCTCCCGACGCGTCACATCCCGACACTTAACGACACTTTAATTTTTCCGAGGCCACGGTTAGCATCGGCGAACCTTGCCGGATCTTGGCGTTTCATTTGACGCTTCCGGCTTGGATTTCACGGGATTCATCAAGACCGATTTCGGAGAGAGAGAATGACTTTCAAGACCACCAAGCTCCGTGACGCGATCACTTTCGCGCTCGCTGTGGGCTCGACGGCCATCGCAGGTGCCGCCGTTGCGCAGGAAGCGACCGCGCCGGCGCAGCAAAAGGCCACCACGCTCGACCGCATCGAAGTGACCGGTTCGCGCATCCGTCAGGTCGACCTGGAGACCGCCCAGCCGGTG
>NZ_JBIVXW010000291.1:0-1019 GCF_044769405.1 Streptomyces sp. NPDC090442 | reverse complement strand
GCCGCTGGCCCGTTTCTTCGTTGGCGCCTGGGACGCGATGAACTTCACCCGGCGGTTGGTCTTCAACCTGGTGTTTTTCGGCTTCCTCCTGATCTTGTTGATCGCGATGCTGTTCGGCGGCAACACCAAGCCGTTCCAGGACCGCACCACCCTGGTGATCGCGCCGGAAGGCGCGCTGGTCGAGCAATACAGCTCCGACCCGGCCTCGCGCGCGCTCAACCGCGCGCTGGGCGACAAGAATCCGGAAGTGCAGCTGCGCGACATCGTGCGCGCGCTGGACGCGGCCAAGGACGACAAGCGCATCGAGCGCGTGGTGCTGCGCCTGGACAAGCTGCAGTCGGCCGGCATGGCCAGCCTGCGCGAAGTCGCCGCCGCGGTGACGCGGGTGCGCGCGGCCAAGAAGGAAGTGATCGCCTTCGCCGAGAGCATGGATCAGAAGCAGTACCTGATCGCCGCGCAGGCCAACGAGGTCTATCTCGACCCGATGGGCGGCATGATGCTCGAGGGCCTGGGCCGCTATCGCCTTTACTACCGCCAGCTGCTGCAGGACAAGCTCGGCGTGGACGTGCACCTGTTCCGGGTCGGCGAGTTCAAGTCGGCGGCCGAACCCTACATCCTCGACGCGGCCTCGGAAGAGTCCAAGACCGCCGACCTGTTCTGGATGAACGACCTGTGGCAGCGCTACCTCGGCGACGTGGCCAAGGCGCGCAAGCTCGATCCGGCTGCGCTCAACGCGGCGATCGACGAACTGCCGGCGCGCCTGGACGCGGTCAAGGGCGACCTGGGCAAGTACGCGCTGGGCCTGAAGCTGGTCGATGGCCTCAAGACCCGCGAGGAAGTCGATCAGATCCTGACCAAGCGCGGTGTCGCCGACGAGGACGCCGACGGCGGCTTCCGCCAGATCGCGATGGACGCCTACCTGTTCAACCTCGACCGCCTGACCAATCCGGCCGACAGCCGTCCGCAGGTCGCCATCGTCGTGGCCGAGGGCGAAATCAGCGGCGGCGAGCAGCCGCCGG
>NZ_JBIVXW010000290.1:0-1024 GCF_044769405.1 Streptomyces sp. NPDC090442 | reverse complement strand
GCGAAGCGAGTCGATCAAGCAAGGAGTCCCGTTGCAGGAGAAGTCTGTCATCACCCGGACGGTCGAGGCGGCCGGGGGTGTGTTCGCGCCGGGACGTATAGGCGAGTTGACGCAGGTGGTGGACTTCGCGCTGGTGGATGCGGTGGTTGAGGAGAGCCGGGCGGTGCAGCAACGGGTCCGGCTGCTGCCCGCCCGGGTGGTGGTGTACTTCGTCCTCGCGCTGGCCCTGTTCGAGGACTGCTCGTACCGGGCGGTGTGGGGCAAGCTCACCGGGGCGCTGGGAGGTCTCGGTCTGGCCTGTCCGCATTCCTCGTCGCTGTTGCGGGCCCGGCGCCGGCTCGGGGCCGGGCCGCTCAAGGCGTTGTTCGAGGCCGTGTCCGGACCGGTGGCCTGGCGGGACGCTCCCGGCGCGTACTGGTCGGGAATGCGCACGGTCGCCTTCGACGGCACCGGCCTGCAGCTGCCCGACCGCGATCCGGTCACCGCCCGATTCCCGAAACGGCGTGGTGAGGAGCGCGAGTTCGGCTACCCGCTGCTGCGGCTGGTCACGCTGGTGGAGACCGGCACCCGTGCGGTGCTGGCCGCCGCGTTCGGGACAGAGGCTGTCGGTGAACTCGTCTACGCCACTCGCCTGCTGGACCGCCTGGACGCATGGATGCTGGTCCTCGCGGACGCCGGCTTCGACGCCATCGCCTTCCTGCGTGATGTGAGCGCCACCGGCGCCAACTTCCTGGTGCGCTCCTCCGCCGCCCGGCGTCCCCTCATCCAGCGGCGGCTGGCGGACGGCTCCTATCTGGCCCGACTGTCCGCGCCCTACCGCGCCGGACACGGCTACCAGCACCTGACCGTCCGCGTGATCGAGGCCTGGATCACCGTCACGCTCGCCGACGGCACCGTCCGCCGTGAACCGTGGCGGCTGGTCACCAGCCTCCTCGACCACAAACATCACCCCGCCGACCGGCTTGTGACGCTGTATCACGAGAGATGGCAGGCAGAAACCTGCTACGCCAGCGTGAAGGCCACC
>NZ_JBIVXW010000289.1:0-1034 GCF_044769405.1 Streptomyces sp. NPDC090442 | reverse complement strand
ATGGGCATCAGCTCGATCATGGGCGCGATCAACGTCATCGCCACCATCCTCAACATGCGCGCCCCGGGCGTGGACCTGTTGAAGATGCCGATCTTCTGCTGGACCTGGCTGATCACCGCGTTCCTGCTGATCGCGGTGATGCCGGTGCTGGCCGGCGCGGTGACGATGCTGCTGACCGACAAGTTCTTCGCCACCTCGTTCTTCAACGCGGCCGGCGGCGGCGACCCGGTGATGTTCCAGCACATCTTCTGGTTCTTCGGGCACCCCGAGGTCTACATCATGATCCTGCCGGCGTTCGGCGTGGTCTCGGAGATCATCCCGACCTTCGCCCGCAAGCCGCTGTTCGGCTACCAGGCCATGGTGTACGCGACCGCCTCGATCGCCTTCCTCTCGTTCATCGTGTGGGCGCACCACATGTTCACCGTCGGCATGCCGCTCGGTGGCGAGATCTACTTCATGTTCGCGACCATGCTGATCGCGGTGCCGACCGGCGTGAAGGTGTTCAACTGGGTCACCACGATGTGGCGCGGCTCGATGACCTTCGAAGCGCCGATGCTGTGGGCGATCGCCTTCGTCATCCTGTTCACCATCGGCGGTTTCTCGGGTCTGATGCTGGCCATCGTGCCGGCCGACTTCCAGTACCACGACACCTACTTCGTGGTCGCGCACTTCCACTACGTGCTGGTGACCGGCGCGCTGTTCTCGATCATCGCCGCGGTCTACTACTGGTGGCCGAAGTGGACCGGCCGCATGTACAACGAGGGCCTGGCCAAGTTCCACTTCTGGTGGACGATGGTCTTCGTCAACCTGCTGTTCTTCCCGCAGCACTTCCTGGGCCTGGCCGGCATGCCGCGCCGCATCCCGGACTACAACGTGGTGTTCGCGGACTGGAACCTGGTCAGCTCGATCGGCGCGTTCGGCATGTTCGCGACCCCGTTCCTGATGGCCTTCATCCTGCTGCTGTCGAAGAAGTCCGGCGCCAAGGCCGAGGCGCGTTCGTGGGAAGGCGCCAAGGGCCTGGAGTGGACGGTGCC
>NZ_JBIVXW010000288.1:0-1051 GCF_044769405.1 Streptomyces sp. NPDC090442 | reverse complement strand
CGCTTCCATCGTGTCGAGCGTTTCGCCGGACTGCGAAATCGTCACGATCAGCTGCTTCGGGTTCGCCACCGCGGCGCGATAGCGGTACTCGCTGGCGATCTCGACCTGACACGGCAATCCGGCGATGGCCTCGATCCAGTAGCGCGCGGTCAATCCCGCGTAATAGCTGGTGCCGCAGGCCAGGATCTGCACGCCCTCGACGCCGGCGAACACCTCGTCGGCCTTGGCGCCGAACAGCGAGGCGCTGAAGCCGTTGTTGTCGATCACCGCTTCGATGGTGTCGGCGATCGCGCGCGGCTGCTCGTGAATTTCCTTCTGCATGAAGTGGCGGTACGGGCCCAGCTCCAGCGAGGCCAGCGACACGTCCGACAGATGCACTTCGCGCTCGATCTGCGCGCCGTCGATGTCGAACACCCGCACTGCGGCGCGGGTGACTTCGGCGGTGTCGCCTTCTTCCAGGAAGATCACCCGGCGCGTGGCCTGCACGATCGCCGACACGTCGCTGGCGACGAAGTTCTCGCCCTCGCCCAGGCCGACCAGCAGCGGGCAGCCCATGCGCGCGGCGATCAGCCGGCCCGGCTCGTTGAGGCTCACCACCGCGATCGCGTAGGCGCCGACCAGCTCGCGCACCGCCGCCTGCACCGCCGCGAGCAGGTCGTGGCCCTGCTTCAGATACGAATGAATGAGGTGGGCGATGACTTCGGTGTCGGTCTGCGATTCGAACGCATAACCGGCCGCGCGCAACCGCTCGCGCTGTTCGTCGTGGTTTTCGATGATGCCGTTATGCACCACCGCCAGTTCGCCGAAGCTGATGTGCGGGTGCGCATTGGCCTCCGTCACTCCGCCGTGGGTCGCCCAGCGGGTGTGGCCGATGCCGATCTGCGCGCTGAACGATTCGGACTGCGCCGCCGCCTCCATCTCCGCCACGCGCCCGGTCCGGCGCACCCGGCGCAGTTGCGCGCCGTCGAACACGGCGATGCCCGCCGAGTCGTAACCGCGGTATTCCACCCGCTTCAAGCCGTCGATCAGGACCGGCACCACATCGCGATCG
>NZ_JBIVXW010000287.1:0-1071 GCF_044769405.1 Streptomyces sp. NPDC090442 | reverse complement strand
TGAGGCCGAGCATGGTCAACGGGCGGGTGTGGTCACGGGCGTTGGCGCGTAGGGTTCGGGCGATGTTGGTGGCTCCGGCCAGGCGGCAGGTGCTGGTGGCGAGGTTGCGCAAGGTGGCCATGGCGCGGGGGCCGTTGCCGGTGCGGACTTGTGAGCGGTCCTCGTCGAAGGTGACGTCGCGGACCCAGTGGAGGCGGTTCTCGATCGTCCAGTGTCCGCGGAGGTAGGTGCCGATCTGAGTGGGGCCGGCCTGGTGGGACTGGAGGCTGGTGATGCCGTAGACGGTTTCGGTGTGTTTGGGCCGTCCGTCGAGGTGGCGGGTGGTGCGGCGAATCCTGAACGCCTGGGCGGCGTAGGGGAAGTGCAGGCCGGCGGGTACTGTCACGGCCAGGACGGCGCGGTGCTCTCTTCGTCCATGCCCTTTGGTTCGGGTGAAGGACCGGCCTGGGACGTTGGCCCAGGGCAGCGCGTTGAGCTGGGCAAACAGTATCGGTTGGTTCTGCTTCACCGTCAGGACGTAGTCCGCGTCCTTGTCTTCGACGAGGTAGCGGGCGTGGGCGCGCTGGGTGTGCAGGGCGTCGGCGGTGACCACCTTCCCGGCCAGGTCAAGGCCGTCGAGCAGGGGCCGAAACCGGGTGATTTCATTGGTCTTCCCGTCGACGTCGACCTGCCCGAGGACGATGCCGCTGTCGTGGTCGAGCGAGGCCATCAGATGTACTTGGCCGCCGCTGGCGGCGTGGGCACCGCGTGCCGTCTTCCCGTCCACCGCGACCGCCTCCCGCACTCCCTCCACCGACGCGCTCTCATTTTTCTGTTGCGCGAGCCAGCCGCAGACTGCCTGGTCAAACGCTTGCCCGTCGATGGACTGCAGGGCCCGACGGACTGTCGACTCACTCGGCGCGACCCGGATCCCGCTCGTCGGATGCCGGCGCGCATCGAGGGTTTCGAGGACGTGCTGGGGCAGGTCGGCGGCCCACTCGCCGATCGCAGCCAGGGACCGGCAGCCGGCCAGGACCGCGCACGCCGCGATCACCAGCACCACCACCAGCGCATGCCGCACACCTCGTCGAC
>NZ_JBIVXW010000286.1:0-1123 GCF_044769405.1 Streptomyces sp. NPDC090442 | reverse complement strand
CAGCGACTTCACCTCGCGGATCATCGCCGCGACCTTCGGGATATCGCGGTCCTTCGGCGAGCGCCAGGCCGCGCCCATGCAGAAGCGCGAGGCGCCGGCGGCCTTGGCCTGCTTGGCCTTTTCCAGCACCGCCTCGGTGCTCATCAGCTTGGTCGCGTCGACCCCGGTGTGGTAGCGCTGGGCCTGCGGGCAGTAGGCGCAGTCTTCCGGGCAGCCGCCGGTCTTGACCGACAGCAGGGTGCTGACCTGGACCTCGGCGGGGTCGAAGTGGTCCTTGTGCACGCTCGCGGCGCGGTGCAGCAATTCGGGGAACGACAGGTCGAACAGCGCGCGGACTTCGGCGCGGGACCAGTCGTGACGCAGGATCGTTTCGGGGGAGGCGTTGGGCACCGGGCTGGCTCCAGCGGACTGCACTGACGGCGGGCGGAAGGGAACCGGACGCGCTGGGCGCGGCCGGAGCGGGCAGTCTGGGAAGCGGGGGGATGGCTGTCAACCGTCGCCCGGCCGATTCGGTTGACAGCTGCCCGAGATGGAAATGAGCGCAACTTGCGCGATGTTTGCAGCGAGTTCGCCACGTTGGGGCCGCGTTGGCGGCGCGATCGCGGTGGGTTGCGTGGGCGGCGACGGTAGTGGCGTCGCAGGCGGGTCGTGTGCGATCGCGAGGTGGCGCGGGTTGGGCCGCGATTTCGGTGGGTTGGCCCGAATGGGCAAGGTCGCTTGGGCTTGGTTGGGGCATGACCGGTCGCGCAGGCGTTCGCAGCGGCGCAGCGAGGTCTTTTCCGACCCGATGCACTGCCGTGCGCCGATGGCGAGGACGCGCTGCGGCTTCGACACTGGCCGCATGACCGCTGCCCTCGCCGCCCTGCCCGCTCCGACCGGCTTCTGGCCGCACCTGGCCTGGGCGCTGTGGCCGCCGCGTTGCCTGGTCTGCGCCGAACCCGGGCTGTCCGGCTGCGATCTGTGCGCGGCCTGTTGGGCGCAGTGGCCGCGCACGGAGCGAAGTTGCCTGGGGTGCGCCATGCCGATGGTGTCGGCGTCGATGGATTGGGGGCGGATGGATCCGCCATCGCCACCACCGGCACAGGCACAGGCAGCGTCGATGGACCCGGCGCCAGCGACAGCG
>NZ_JBIVXW010000285.1:0-1132 GCF_044769405.1 Streptomyces sp. NPDC090442 | reverse complement strand
CGGACGCCGTCGCATCCGGCATCCCGTACTGGGGCGTGTGCCTCGGCGCCCAGCTCCTCGCCGCAGCCACAGGAGGCACCTGCATCCCCGGCCACAGTCCCGAGGTCGGACACCCAACCCTCACCCTCACCGACGCCGGCCGCACGGACCCCGTCATCGCCCCCTGGGCCGCCACCACCTCCCCCACGCACCAGCCCACAGTCATGTCCTGGCACAGCGACACCTTCACCCTGCCCCCCGACGCGCAACTCCTCGCCCGAAGCGACCACTACCCCCAGGCCTTCCGCATCGGCCCCCACGCATACGGCATGCAGTTCCACCTCGAAGTCACCGCCAACCTGGCCGGACACTGGCTGCACGACCACTCCTACCGCACCGCCGCCGAACAAGCCCTCGGCACCCAAGGCATCAACCCATTCCTCACCACCCACGCACAGCAAGCACCCGCACTCGAACAACAGGCACACACACTCATGGAGTCCTGGCTCACCGCGATTCCATGTTGACAGCAGGGCATCGGGGTGATCGGACAGCGGGTCTTGTCAGAGCTGGCCCCGCCATGCCGGCCCCGTATCAGTACCCGCAAGGTGAAATCGGCGACTTCCCGCTACGCGGAAAGGGAGATGGACGGCCGCCCCGACCAGAGCCTGCCCGTGATCTCCATGATGATCACGCTCCTGCAACCCCGCCTCCTCACCCCGCGTCGCCGGCCACCACGGTCCCTGACTATGTCTTGCCCCGGCCAGATCAGCAAGCGCACGACCTGTGTGTCCTCGCGGTCCTCCAGCCAGAGCCCGAGCGGCAGTGACGGGCCAGAGAGAGCCGAACTCCTCGGTGAGGTCGCCCTGGTTGCCATCTATCGGCAGCTCGCTCGCTGGGTCGAAAGAGGTCTGATCAAGAGGGTGCGCACCGGCCGCTACGCGGCAGCTGCCCCAACGAAGACCACCACTTTGCGCGGCCCGCGGAAACGCTAACTACCCGGCCTGGGGGAAGCCTCGCATCGGTCGGGCGGTTCATCGTCCGCCCCCTTCTCCTGTCTTGTCGTCGTCCACGATCTCCGCGTCGACGACCTCGTCCTCGCCCGTGGCCTGCTGGCCCGAGTGCCCGCCGGCACCGTCCGGGCCGGCCGCGG
>NZ_JBIVXW010000284.1:0-1149 GCF_044769405.1 Streptomyces sp. NPDC090442 | reverse complement strand
CGCTGGCGCGCATCCCCAACCGCTGCATCTACCGATACTACGTCACCCGCGACACTTCCAGTTCGCGCGCCGATTCCCCGAGCCGGCCGCGATTGCGCTGCAGCGCGCGTTCGATCGCTTCGCGCGTGGCGGTGTCGCGGGCTTCTTCCAGGGTGGTCGGTGCGGCGATGACGGTGTCGTCGATGTGCAGGTCGGCGGCGGTTAGGTAGCGGCCTTCCGCCATGACCACGGCCTGGCGCACGCGGTTGATCAGTTCGCGCACGTTGCCCGGCCAGGCGTGGCGATGCAGGGCCAGGCGCGCGCACGGCGAGAAGCCCTTGATGCCGCGCGAGGTTTCGCGGGCATAGCGGTGCAGGGCGTGTTCGGCGAGCAGGTCGATGTCGGCGCCGCGTTCGCGCAGCGGCGGTTGGCGCAGGCGCAGCACGCACAGGCGGTGGTAGAGGTCGGCGCGGAATTTTCCGTCGGCGACGGCCTGGTCGAGATCGTGATGGGTGGCCGAGACGATGCGCACGTCGACCGACACCTGCTCGTGGCCGCCGAGGCGTTCGATCGTGCCTTGCTGCAGGAAGCGCAGCAACGACGCTTGGCTGTCCAGCGGCAGGTCGCCGATTTCGTCGAGGAACAAGGTGCCGCCGTCGGCGGCCTGGAACAGGCCGGGCTTGTCGGCATGGGCGCCGGTGAAGCTGCCTTTCTTGTGGCCGAAGAACTCGCTTTCCATCAATTCGGCCGGGATCGCGCCGCAGTTGACCGGCACGAACGGTCCGTCGGCGCGCCCGCCTTCGGAATGGATGGTGCGCGCGACCAGTTCCTTGCCCACGCCCGATTCGCCCGCGATGTACACCGGCGCCTGGCTGCGCGCGACCTTGCCGATGGTCTGGCGCAGCTTGATCATCGCCGGCGATTCGCCGTACAGGCGCGAGCCGACCGCTTCGCTGGCGCTGCGCCGGGTTTCGTGCAGTTCCAGCGCGTGCCGGACCAGGTCGCGCAGCACCGACAGGTCCACGGGCTTGGCGACGAAGTCGAACGCGCCGGCCTTGAGCGCTTCCACCGCGGCCTCGACGTTGCCGAACGCGGTGATCATCGCCACCGGCGTGTTCGGATACTTCTGGCTGATCTCGGCGACCAGGTCCATGCCCGAGCCGTCGGGCA
>NZ_JBIVXW010000283.1:0-1151 GCF_044769405.1 Streptomyces sp. NPDC090442 | reverse complement strand
GGGCGAGAACACCCTGAAGGTCGCCTAAGCCGCAAGGCGCTCGGCGCGGGCCGCTGCGAACGGCGGCCCCGCGCAGGGTTTCGGCTTCGCGATGTTTCTGCGGCGGCGCCGGATTGCGTGACCCGGCGCCCCCTAGGCTTCGATTTATGCGTTCCACCTGCGCTGCCGGTTCGCGCCGGCCGCGCAGTCTTCTTCGGCACCACCCCGCATGCGGCCGGTCGTACCTCACACCGGCTTCCCTCCCCTCCGTGCGGGTGCCTGCAGCCGGGGTCCGCCCCGGCTGTTTTTACCTCGCTGCACGCGCGGCCGCGGTCTTTCCAGGTTCCGTCCCAGCCAGCCGTGCGCATGCGCACGCCCGCCAGGCGCATGAGCCTGCCCGCTTCGCAGCGTTTCCCCGATTCCAGGATTCCAGGAGCTTCCCGATGAGCCTCACCGATCTTCGCAACGCGCTTCCCGACTACGCCAAGGACCTCAAGCTCAACCTCGACAGCGTGCTCAGCGACGCCGGCTCGCAGGGCCTGGACGCCAAGCAGATCCGCGCCATCGCCCTGTCGTGCGCGATCGCCTCGCGCTACAAGCCGCTGACGCAAGCGGTGGAAGCCTTCGCCGCCGAGAAGCTGTCGGCCGAGGAAATCGCCGGCGCCAAGGCCGCCGCGGCGGTGATGGGCATGAACAACATCTATTACCGCGCCACCCACCTGATCCAGAACGAAGAGTACGGCCAGCTGCGCGCCGGCCTGCGTATGAACATCATGGCCAACCCGGGCATCGACAAGATGACCTTCGAACTGGCCTCGCTGGCGGTGTCGGCGATCAACGGCTGCGGCGCCTGCATGGACTCGCACGAGAAGGTGCTGCGCAAGCACGAGATCAGCGCGCAGGGCGTGCAGAGCGCGCTCAAGATCGCCGCGGTGGTGCACGCGGTGGCGGTGGTGCTCGAGCAGGCTTGAGCGAACCCGCAGTAAAAGTTGGATGGTGCTAGGGGATCGTCGGCGGCAACGCCGGCGATCTTTTTTTGCGTTTGCCGCAGAGCAGAGCCGCTGCGGAATGTGAGCGCTATCGCATATCCTGTGCGCGCCGCCGCCAGGGACACGGGGTCCCGTAAGCGTGTGGCATCGACTCAGGGGATTCCATGCCAGTTGTACTTCCAC
>NZ_JBIVXW010000282.1:0-1155 GCF_044769405.1 Streptomyces sp. NPDC090442 | reverse complement strand
GCGATCAACACCCTGCGCTCGGCAGGACACCGCAACATCGCCGCCGGCCTACGCGAGATGTCCTACCAGCCCTTCAACCGCCCCCTCGACCTACTAAAACTCCCCTGACCTGCCCAAACATCCCAACACCCGGACTTTGCAACAGCCCTGTCCCGAAAGGGAGCTGACGTGGGCTGGTGAGCCTTTGAAATCTGAGGCCGAGGGCCTCCCGAACCGAGGGATAAGTTGGACACCACGGTGAACGGACCCAAGGACGTTGCCGACTGGGACGACGTCGCGTGGCGTCACCACGAGGACAACGTAGCGAGGCTGCGGCAGAGGATCTTCAAGGCGACGCGGGAAAAGGACTGGGCCCTGGTCCGGTCCTTGCAGAAATTGATGCTGAGGTCATGGTCGAACACGCTGATCAGCGTGCGGCAGGTGACTCAGCGCAACGCGGGGCGTCGGACGGCCGGGATCGACGGGGAGACTGCCCTGTCGCCCGAGGCCAGGATGAATGTGGCGGCGCGTGTGCACCGTACGCGCTCGTCCTGGAATCCGCTGCCGGTTCGGCGCGTGCACATTCCGAAAGCTAATGGAAAGCAAAGGCCGCTGGGTATTCCCGTGATTATGGACCGGTGTCATCAGGCGCGTGTCCGTAACGCGTTGGAGCCCGAGTGGGAAGCGCGGTTCGAGCCGAGATCTTACGGATTTCGGCCGGGCCGCAGTTGCGCGGACGCCATCGGTGCTCTCTTTTCCACGCTGAATGGCTCCCGGGCCAGGAGGCTGTGGATTCTGGACGCCGACTTGTCCGCCGCGTTCGACAGGATCGGTCACGAACGACTGCTGGAAGCGATCGGGTCCTTCCCCGCCAGGGAGATGATCAGGGGATGGCTGAAAGCGGGAGTGGTCGAGAACGGCCTGCTCGCGCCGACCGAAGAGGGTTCCCCTCAAGGCGGTGTGATCAGTCCGTTGCTGATGAACGTCGCGCTCCATGGGCTGGAGGAAGCTGCCGGAGTCCGCTACCTGACAACTGGCCGTAGTGCCGGGGAGACGGTGCGAGGGGCTCCGGTGCTGGTGCGATACGCAGACCTATGCCGAGTTCGGCATAGGTCTGCTTATGCCGCACGTCGGGTTATGCCGACCGCGGGGGCGGAGAGTGTGACGGACCGGGTG
>NZ_JBIVXW010000281.1:0-1167 GCF_044769405.1 Streptomyces sp. NPDC090442 | reverse complement strand
ACGCCGATTATGCTGAACTTTCAAAAACTGGACTGCAGGTCCGTCACGCTCTCGCCTCCGCGGTCGGCATAACCCGACGTGCGGCATAAGCAGACGATCTTGTCGCGCTCTGCGAGACCCGCGCCCAAGTCGAAGAGGTCAAGGCGCGGTTGGCGGCATGGCTGGGATCCAGGGGACTGACCTTCAACGAGGACAAGACGCGCGTCGTCCGCCTCGAAGACGGGTTTGACTTCCTCGGTTTCAACATCCGCCGGTATCGCAGCGGCAAGCTGCTGATCAAACCGAGCAAAGCGGCCGTGCGGCGCATCCGGAAACGGCTCGCCGCCGAGACGAGGGCCCTTCTGGGGGCCAACGCCGAGGCGGTGATCGGCAAACTCAACCCCATCATCCGGGGATGGGCCGCCTACTACCGGACGGCAGTTTCCAGCAGGACTTACGCCCAGCTGGACCACTACGCGTTCAAGCTCACCTACAAGTGGGCCAAGCGCAGCCATCCGAACAAGTCGAGGCACTGGGTTGTGGACCGGCACTTCGGCATGTTCAATCGATCCAGGCGCGATCGGTGGGTGTTCGGCGACCGCGACAGCGGCGCCTACCTCGCCAAATTCGCTTGGACGAAGATCGTCCGGCACCAGATGGTCAAAGGCAGGGCGTCTCCGGACGACCCGGCCCTTGCCGACTACTGGACCCAGCGGCGACGCCGCCGGAAACCCCCGTTGAGCACGACCGGGCTGCGGCTTCTCCAAGCCCAGCACGGCCGTTGCCCGCTCTGCGGGGAACTCCTGCTGCACGCCGACCACGAGCCTCAGAGCCCAGAACAGTGGGCGCAATGGCTCAAGGTCATCCGCAAGGCGGCCCGCCGACAGGCGATCGTCACCAGCGGAGCGGGAACGCCGGACGTACTCGCCGCACCCAGCCTCGTGCACGCTCACTGTCGACGCCGACTCGACACCCGACCAGTGCTTCTGCCCGCCCGCGAGCCCACAGGGGCTTGCTTGAGCCCGGTGCGTTTAACGGCGCACGCCGGGTTCTGAGGGGGCGGCGGCGCAGCAATGCGCCGCCGCTACCCGACCCGCGATGCGGACCGAGGGCATCGCTGAGCAGTTCCGCCAACACCCCGGCGTGAAGGCCGAGGTCGACGACGGCTACCGGGGCCTCGCGAACGAG
>NZ_JBIVXW010000280.1:0-1172 GCF_044769405.1 Streptomyces sp. NPDC090442 | reverse complement strand
AGCTGGAGCGCAGCCTCAGCCACAGTCCGCTGTTCCAGATCCTGTTCACCCTGCAGAACACCGCACAGCGTCGTCTGGAACTGCCGGAGCTGAGGGTGACGGCGTTGCCGTATGCGGCGGATACCACCAAGTACGACCTCGAACTCACGGCGTGGGAGCACGAAGGCGCGATGCGCCTGAGCTGGCAGTACGCGACGGCGCTGTTCGATGCGGCGACGGTGGAAGCGCTGTCGGCGCACTTCGAAACCTTGCTGTCGGCAGCGTTGGACGCGCCGGAGACGCCGGTATACCGGCTGCCGATGCAGACAGCGGCCGAGCGGGCGAGCTGGCAGGCCTGGAATCGCAGCGGCAGGGACTACCCGCGCGACCGTAGCGTGCATTCGTTGTTCGAAGCGCAGGTTCGGCGCACGCCGGACGATATCGCCGCGACCGATGGGAAGCGCGAGCTTAGCTATGCGGAACTCGATGCCTGGGCGAATCGCGCCGCGCATGCGCTGCGCGAGCAGGGCGTGGGCCCGGACAGCGTGGTCGGCCTGCATGTCGGGCGCTCGCTGGAACAAGTGGTGGGTGTGCTGGCGATCCTGAAGGCCGGCGGTGCGTATCTTCCGCTGGAGCCCGAACATCCCGATGCACGTCTGGCCTACATGTGTAGCGACAGCGGCGTTCAGTCGATCTTGAGTGTTGGTAGTTTGGTGGAGCGTTGTTCGGCTTGGAGCGGTCAAATACTGCGCCTGGACGACGAAGCCGCGCTGGCGAGCTATCCGTCCAGCACGCCGGAAGCAGCGGACCTGACGCCACAGCATCTGGCCTACGTGATCTACACCTCAGGCTCAACCGGCCAACCCAAGGGCGTGCTGGTCCCGCACGGCGGCGTCGTGAACTATCTCGACCACGCCCAGACCTACCTGCAACCGCACCACCGCGGCGCCGTCATGGGCACGCCGTTGAGCTTCGACGCCACCGTCACCACGCTGTTCGCTCCGCTGCTGGCGGGCAAGCGCTTGATCGTGCTGCCGTCCGAAGCCGGCGCGCTGTTCGCTGGCCTGAGCCACTACCTGTTCGACGACGGCCGCGACTGGCTGTTCAAGCTGACCCCGGCGCACCTGGACGGCCTGTACGCGAACTACCCAGCGCACACTGGTGCAAGCGAGCACCGCCACTGCCTGGTGATC
>NZ_JBIVXW010000279.1:0-1180 GCF_044769405.1 Streptomyces sp. NPDC090442 | reverse complement strand
CTAGTAGACCGTCGCGGCTAACTGTTGGGGTATAGGTGGCGGAGTCGGGTGCGGGCGTCTTGGGTGGTGAAGTGCCAGTTGACTTGGCGTTGGTCGGTGTTGGTGGCGTGTTGCCAGGCGGTGAGTTCGGCGTTGAGTACGTCGAGGTTGTCGAGGCGTCGGTCCAGGCATTGCCGGGTGAGCGCGGAGAGTTCGATTTCGGCGATGTTGAGCCAGGAGCCGTGTTTGGGGGTGTGGTGGATCTCCAGGCGCTGTGCCAGGGCGAATGCCTTGGCCGGGTCGAACGCCTCGTACAGCGACCCGGTGGTGTGGGTGTTGAGGTTGTCCATCACCAGCACGACCTTGGCGGCGTCGGGGTAGTCGAGGGTCAGGAGCCGCTCGACCTGGTGCGCCCAGTCGACCTTGGTCCGGCGGGGCCGGGCGTCCACGCGTCGCCACCCTCGCAGGGGCTCGACCCAGCAGAAGATCGAGCAGGTGCCGTGGCGCACGTATTCGCTGTCTTCCTTCAGGTCCCGTCCCGGTCTGGCGGGGATCGGGGCGCGGGCATGCGCTAGGAGCTGGTAGGGCTTCTCGTCCATGCACACCACCGGCCTGGCCGGGTCGTAGGGCCGGGCGTATACGGCCAGGACGTCTTCCATTGCCGCGGCGAACCGTGCATTCGCCCGTGGGGGGATGGTCCAGCACTTCTTCAGATGAGGACGCAGTTCCGTTTTTTTAACACCCGCCCGATGGTGGAGTGGTCCAGGTTCGGGATGTCCTCGGTCAGCGCGACGTACTTCTCCAACAGCCGCAGCGACCACCGGGCGTGGCCCACCGGCGGCTGCGAGCACGCCATCGCGATGAGCCGGGCCTCGACCTCACCAGTCACCGGCGAGGGCACCGGGGGAAGGGCTCGCTGCTTACGCCCGATCGTGGCCCGGACGTCGTTACCGGTCTCGGCGAACCGCTTGGCGACCAGCCGCAGCGTCTCACCCGAGACCTCGAGCCGGGCCGCGATCACCTCCTTGGGGTCAACCTCACCCACCGAGGTATCAAGCGCGAGCAGTACCCGTGCCCGCATGATCATCGAAGCCGGATGAACACCCGTAGTGGTCACTGCGACCAAGCACTCACGATCGTGCACGGTCAACGCGACCGGCCACTTCTTCTGCGAAGCCATCACAACATCCTTGTCTGGCAG
>NZ_JBIVXW010000278.1:0-1199 GCF_044769405.1 Streptomyces sp. NPDC090442 | reverse complement strand
GTGGTGGGTGTGTGGTGGTTGTGCCAGTTGATGGGGGTGCCGGTGGTGTGGAGGTGGGCGAGGGTGGTGGTGAGGGTGTGGGGTTCGGGTTGGTTTTTGTGGAGGGTGGGGAGGGTGGTGGCGGTGGTGTTGGTGTGTTGGGTGAGGGTGGTGAGGGTGGTGTCGGGTCCGAGTTCGAGGTAGGTGGTGGTGTTGAGGGTGGTGAGGGTTTTGATGGCGTGGTGGAAGAGGACGGGTTGGAGGGTGTGGTTGATCCAGTGTTCGGGGTTGGTGAGTTGTTCGGTGGTGGCGGTGGTGCCGGTGAGGGTGGAGATGATGGGGATGGTTGGGGGGTGGTAGGTGAGGGTGTGGAGGGTTTGCCGGAATTTTTCCAGCATGGGTTGCATGAGGGGTGAGTGGAAGGCGTGGGAGACGTTGAGGAGTTGGGTTTTGGTGTGGGGGTTGAGTTGTTGGGCGATGTGGGTGAGGGCGTGGTGGGTGCCGGAGATGATGGTGTTGGTGGGGCTGTTGATGGCGGCGATGGTGGCTTGTTGGTTGGTGAGGAGGGGTTCGATGTGGGTGGGTGGGGCTTGGATGGCGAGCATGGTGCCGCCTGGGGGGAGTTGTTGCATGAGGTGGCCGCGTGTGGTGACGAGGGTGGCGGCGTCGGTGAGGTTGAGGACTCCGGCGGCGTGGGCTGCGGTGATTTCGCCGATGGAGTGGCCGGTGAGGTAGTGGGGGGTGATGTTCCAGGTTTGGAGGAGGTGGTAGAGGGCTGTTTCGAGGGCGAAGAGTGCGGGTTGGGTGTATGCGGTGTGGTTGAGGAGGTGGGGGTCTTGGAACATGGCGTGTTGGAGGGGGTGTTCTAGGTGGGGGTCGATGGCTGCGCAGGCGGCGTCGAGGGCTTGGGCGAAGGCGGGGTAGGTGTGGTAGAGCTCTTGGCCCATGCCGAGGCGTTGGCTGCCTTGTCCGGCGAAGAGGAATGCCAGTCGTCCGTTGGTGTGGGTGTGTCCGCGGATGATGTTGGGGGCTGTTTCGCCGTGGGTGAGTTGGGTGAGTGCGTGGAGGAGTTCGTTGCGGTGGGTGCCGGTGAGGGCGGCGCGGTGGGGGAAGTGGGTGCGGGTGAGGGCGAGTGCGCGTGCGACGTCGGTGATGTTGGTTTCTGGGGTGCGGGTCAGGTGGTCGTGGAGTCGGTGTGCCTGTTCCCGCAGCGCGGTCTC
>NZ_JBIVXW010000277.1:0-1201 GCF_044769405.1 Streptomyces sp. NPDC090442 | reverse complement strand
GCCGCCCCTCGGGACGGCCGTCCGCCGCGCCGCCGCCCCGGATCGGGCCGCAAGACGAGGAGAAGACCATGGCACGAGCAGTCGGTATCGACCTCGGGACGACGAACTCGGTGGTCAGCGTGTTGGAGGGCGGCGAGCCCACGGTGATCGCCAATGCCGAGGGCGCCCGGACCACCCCCTCGGTGGTCGCCTTCGCCAAGGGTGGCGACGTCCTGGTCGGCGAGATCGCCAAGCGCCAGGCCGTGACCAACGTCGACCGCACCTGCCGCTCGGTCAAGCGCCACATGGGCGACGCGCAGTGGCACTTCCCGGAGAGCGGCGACATCGACGGCAAGCGCTACACCGCGCAGGAGATCTCCGCGCGGGTGCTCCAGAAGCTCAAACGGGACGCCGAGAACTACCTCGGCGAGGACGTCACCGACGCCGTCGTCACCGTCCCCGCCTACTTCAACGACGCCCAGCGCACCGCGACCAAGGAGGCCGGCGAGATCGCCGGGCTGAAGGTGCTGCGGATCGTCAACGAGCCCACCGCGGCCGCCCTGGCCTACGGCCTGGACAAGGAGAACGACCAGACGATCCTGGTCTTCGACCTCGGCGGCGGCACCTTCGACGTCTCCCTGCTGGAGATCGGCGACGGCGTCGTCGAGGTGAAGGCCACCAACGGCGACACCCGCCTGGGCGGCGACGACTGGGACCAGCGGATCGTCGACCACCTGACCAAGCGGTTCAACAGCGCGTACGGCATCGACCTGGCCAAGGACAAGATGGCCACCCAACGGCTGCGCGAGGCCGCCGAGAAGGCCAAGATCGAGCTGTCCGCGGCCAGCGAGACCACGGTCAACCTGCCGTATCTCAGCGCCTCGCCCGAGGGGCCGCTGCACCTGGACGAGAAGCTGACCCGCGCCCAGTTCGAGCAGTTGACCGCGGACCTGCTGGAGCGCTGCAAGGCGCCGTTCCACAACGCGGTCGACGACGCGGGCATCAAGGTCGCCGACATCAACCACGTGATCCTGGTGGGCGGTTCGACCCGGATGCCGGCGGTGACGGACCTGGTCCGGCAACTGACCGGCAAGGACCCGCACAAGGGCGTCAACCCGGACGAGGTGGTCGCGATCGGCGCCTGCCTCCAGGCCGGCGTCCTCAAGGGCGAGGTCAAGGACGTCCTGCTGCTGGACGTCACCCCGCTGTCCCTCGGCATCGA
>NZ_JBIVXW010000276.1:0-1231 GCF_044769405.1 Streptomyces sp. NPDC090442 | reverse complement strand
CACATGCGCACCCAAACCCTCCAACTCCGCCACCAACTCCCCAGCCCCCGCAGCACCCACACCACTCCGACTAAGCAACAACAGATGACGCACCCTATGACGCACAACAAGATGCCGAGCCACCAGACCACCCAACGTGCCCGTACCACCCGTGATCAACACCGTACCCTCAGGACCCCACACCTCCCCAGACACCTCACCAGACACCTCACCCTGAGACTCCAACACCCGACGCAACCGCGGCACAAACACCCCACCACCCCGCACCGCCACCTGAGACTCATCACCCACCAACCCCACCACAGCAGAGTCGATTTCAACGCCACCCTCGACATCCAGCAGCACGAACCGGTCCGGGTGCTCCGACTGCGCAGAACGCACCAACCCCCACACACCAGCCTGCGCCAACCCCTCGACCGCATCCTCCGCCCGAACACCCACCGCACCCCGCGTAACAACCACCAACCGCGACTGCGCCAACCGCTCCTCCCCAAGCCACCCCTGCACCAACCCCAACACCCCAACAACACCAGCGTCACCGACAGAGACAACCACGGTCTCCGGCACACCCACACCCTCATCCAACCCACCCAGCAGGGACGGCAGATCGCCATACGCACCACCAGGACCAGCCAACCCACCCAGACCAACCCAATCCCCACAAGAGACACCACAACGCGCCTGCGACCGCCACTCCACCTCAAACAACGACCCCACACCCACACCACCAACCCCCAACCGCTCCGCAGCCACCTCACGAAACACCAACGACTCCGCCGTCACCACCAACGCACCCGACTCATCCACCACAACCACCGAGACCGCATCACCACTCAACCGCTCCAAACGCACCCGCACACACACCGCACCCACCGCATGCACCCGCACCCCCGACCACACAAACGGCAACCGCGGCCCCACACCAGACCCAACCCCCAACAACCCACCCACACCCACCGCATGCAACGCCGCATCCAACAACGCCGGATGCACCCCAAACCCCTCAACACCCTCCACACCCCCAGGCAAAACCACCTCAGCCCACACCACATCACCCTCACACCACACCCCACGCAACCCCTGAAACACCGGCCCATACCCATAACCAGCACCCGCAAGACCCTCATACGCACCCACCACATCCACCGCCACCCCACCCACCGGCGGCCACACCCCAAACCCACCCACATCCACCGACCGAACACCAGCACGCGACACCACACCCGACGCA
>NZ_JBIVXW010000275.1:0-1237 GCF_044769405.1 Streptomyces sp. NPDC090442 | reverse complement strand
CTAGTGCCGCATCAGGCAACATTCGCCCTGTCGACCACGGCTCGTAGCCGCTGGTCGTTGGCATGCTTGTTTCGCCAGATGATGTAGCGGCGGATCATGCTGCCCTGTTCCTTGTGGCTGGCGTGGTCGGTGCCGTCGAGGGTGAAGTAGCGCAGGGCGGTGAACTGGGCTTCGATGCGGTTGAGCCAGGAGCTGTTGGTCGGTGTGTAGGCGAACTCGACGTTGTTCGCTGTGGCCCAGTCGCCGACACGGCTGTCCTTCTTCGTGGTCAGGTGCGGGGAGAAGTTGTCGAGGACGATCGCGATACGGACATCGTGTGGGTAGAGGCTGCGCAGGTAGCGGCAGAACTCCAGGAACTTCGTGCGGTGCTTCCTGGGCTTGATGTGGCCGTAGAGCTTGTCCTTGGCCAGGTCGTAGGCGGCGAACAGGTGCCTGACCCCGTGCGGGCGGGTGTAGGTCGCCCGCCGACGGGGTCTGGGTTCCCGGTCGGGGTCCTTGTGCCGTCCGCCACGCTCGGCCCATTGCCGTCCCGGGTGCGGTTGGACGTTGAGCGGGCCGAACTCGTCCATGCAGAAGACGACTTCAGGCTCGCCGTCCTCGGGTATGACCTCGCCGTCGGCGATCGCGTAGAGGTGTTCGACGCGGGCCTTCTTGGCGGCATAGTCCGGGTCGCGGGAGGTCTTGAAGGTCTTCACGCGTTGAAACGACACGCCCTCCTGGCGGAGCAGGACCCGAAGGCCCTCGTGGCTGATGTCGTCGACCACCCCCTCGGCGACCAGGAAGTCGGCCAGCTTGACCAGGCTCCAGGTCGAAAACGGCAGGCCGTGCTCGGCCGGCTTGGACTTGGCGATCTTCTTGATGTCACGCCGCTCGGGCAGGGTGAACGTCTTTGGCCGGCCGCCGGAATACTTCGGATACAGGGAGTCGAATCCGTCGGCATTGAAGTTGTGGATCACGTCCCGGACCCGGTCCGCGCTGGTGAACGTCACCTCGGCGATCTTCACCACAGGCATCTCCTGGGCGGACAGCAGCACCATCTGAGCCCGCCGCCAGGTCACCACCGACCCGGTGCCCCTGCGGACAATCCGCAGTAACCGTTTGCCCTCGTCGTCATCGATCTCGCGGACGCGTACTCGTTCTGTCATTCGAACAACCTGCCAGCACCACACCCCCCGGGCCAACGTTCCAACGGCGTGTCACATCACAACGAGGCAAAGGTTCGTTGATGCGGCACTAG
>NZ_JBIVXW010000274.1:0-1248 GCF_044769405.1 Streptomyces sp. NPDC090442 | reverse complement strand
TCATCAACGCCACCGGCGTGCTGAAAGGCCGCCGCAGGCGGGCGCTGGACTCGACGGTGTTCGAGGATGCGGTGGCCACCCAGGACACGGTGACCCAGCTGATCGCCGCGATCCGCCGGGTGATCCGCCACGTGCCCGGTGCCGCCGAGATCGCTGCCCTGTGGTGCACCGCGCACGACTATCGCGATCCGGGAAAGCCCCGGATCGCCTGGGACGACCCGGCAGCCCGTGAGGCACTGGTGGATGGCCTGGTGGGTGACGCGCTGCGGCTGCTGGGTCATCTGCCTGAACACAACCTCGGTGAGCAGGCTGCGGATGCGGTGGGCATCTTGGCCCTGGTCGCCGGGCAGGATGTGGAGTTGGCCGAGGACTCCGATGGCACCGATGGCCGCTGGCGCATCGCCCAGGGCACCGCCGGGAGCCGGATGGTCTCCACCACCGACCCCGAGGCCAGGCATATCCACAAGAGTCGCCACCAGCGCGCGGACGGCTACAAGGGCCATGTGGCCGTGGAGCCGGAGACCGGCCTGTTCACCGCGGTTGCTCTGCGTCGCGGTGATGGTGGGGACAACCGCGAGGCCGTTGTCGCCGAGGACTTGCTCGCCGAGGAGGACCAGGCACTGACCGTGCTGGGCGATACCGCCTACGGCACCGGCGAAGCCCGTGCCCGCCTGGCGGCTGCCGGACACACCCCGATCGTCAAACCCCCGACACTGCGGCCGGCCGTCCCCGGCGGCTTCACCCTCGACGACTTCCGTATCGACACAACGGCCGGGGTGGTGACCTGCCCAGCCGGACACACCGTGGCACTGACCGCTCCAAGCGGTCCTCACCGGCAACGACGTGCCTACTACCACCAGTTATGCACCGACTGTCCCTTGCGCGGACGGTGCACCACAGGCAGGGCAGGGCGGACCGTCACCATCGGCCCCCACCACGATGCCCAGGCAGCCGCCCGCCACCAAGCCACCACTGACCCTGCCTGGCAGGGCGAATACCGCCACTGGCGCCCCCTGGTCGAACGCGGCATTGCCTGGCTCACCCACCACAGCCGCAGACTCCGCTACCGAGGCATCTTCAAAAACGATGCCTGGCTCCACCATCGGGCTGCCGCCCTCAACCTCCGCCGACTGATCAACCTCGGACTCGACATCACCAACGGCACCTGGACGATCACCACAACCCACACCTGACACAAGGGGCCCTACAGCCCACAGCCAGACAACCCCACACGCAAGATCTTCAGAA
>NZ_JBIVXW010000273.1:0-1254 GCF_044769405.1 Streptomyces sp. NPDC090442 | reverse complement strand
GCGTCAGCAGGCCCATCCGGACCCGCTCGGGGAAGCTGTCACCAACTATGTGATCTTGCGGCACGAAACCAGGACTCTAGTCGATCATGCGCTAGGGCTTGCAGAGGATTAACTCGCAGTCTTGATCTCGGTCGGGAAGGCCGTGCGCTGGATTGAGGCAAGCTCGAAGAGCGCGTCCAGGTTGGCGAGTTGGGGTTCGGCGGCCTCGATGGTGCGGTCGGCGGCCTGGAGGAGCTGGCGGACGTCGCGAATGCGCCGGTTGATGGTGAAGGGTGTAACGCCGAAGAGTCGAGCGACGGCGACCTGCGGGAGGCCGAGCCGCTGGTGGAGCAGGACGGCCAGGAGGCGGTCGGCGAGGGTGAGGACAGGGCGGCGGCCGGTGGTGCCGTCGCCCTTGATGCGGGGCCGGTGTCCGCGCCGCTTGTTGAGTTGGCCCTCTCGCTGGGTGTCGTGGAGGGTCAGGAGCTGGGCGATCAGGGTGTCCCATTCGGCTGTGGTGAGCCCGGTGAACGTCGGATGCCGCAGCCAGGCGAGGTCGGGGCTGGGCTGGTCGAAGGGGTCCGGGGCTTCGCTGATCTCGGCGTATGTCTCGGGGCGGAGGGTGTAGTTCCAGTCGCCGTGCCAGGTGTGCCGGTCCAGCGGCAAGGCATCCATCTGCCGGTCGCCGACGGTCACGCCGGTTGGGTAGGTGTTGGTGTCGAGTTCGGCGTGGACGGTCAGCCCGGTGCGTGTGCGGGTTGCGGCGATGCTGTTCACGATGACTTCGTGGCTGGTCAACGGGCAGCCACGCCAGTTCATCGTGATGTGCGAGAACAACCGGTGTTCGACCTTGTTCCATTTCGAAGTGCCAGGAGGAAAGTGACACACGGTGACATCCAGGCCCGTCTCCACCGCGAGGGCGGCGAGTTCGGCCTTCCAGGCACGGGTGCGGTAGCCGTTGGAGCCACCCGCGTCCGCGGTGATCAGCAGTCGTCGCGCGCCCGGATAGGCGGCATGTCCGGCACCGTGCCACCAGCGACGGATCGACTCCACCGCGAACGCGGCCGTGTCGTGGTCCGTTCCGACGTTGACCCAGCCGCTGTTGGCGCCCAGGTCATAGACACCGTAGGGAATCGCCTTGCCCAGTTCCTTGTCGGGGAAGTCATGGGTGGCGACCGGTTCGCCTGCGCGTTGCCACTCGATTCCGGTGTTCTTGTAGGGGCCGACCAGTTCCTTCTTCTTCGTGTCCACGCTGACCACCGGATCCCCGGCGGC
>NZ_JBIVXW010000272.1:0-1255 GCF_044769405.1 Streptomyces sp. NPDC090442 | reverse complement strand
GACAACATCGCCGACGCCAACGATCACTACCGGTCACAGCCCCACCACGCGACCCAACTGCTCGATCTCACCCGGTGAGAACACATCACCCCTGGAGTGACGATGGCCTTCCTCCGGATGCACGGTCCGGACTGGTAGCGCAATATGACACATGAATCAGGAAACACGTTCCATGGGTTTCTTCAGTCGCCACCCTCGCGGCTAATGCCGTGATCGCGGAGGCCAAGCCAGTAGAACCGGCGGACTGCCAACCCCACCATCCTGGGCACCCGTCGCCCGATCAGTGGCCGAATCGAAGAAGCTCCATGATCTGCCTATCCGAAAGGAAAGTGGGATGACTGACCCGATCACACTCAAGCTCGACAGACTCTTCGACGCCGTCGACGCCAACCATGACGGCAGCATCGATTGGGCGGACTACCAGCGTCTTCTCGACCGCATCGCCACCGGCTACAAGCCCGACAAGCACGACCGCCGGTTCCAGGCGCTCCGTGCCGCCTACCAGATGTACTGGTGCGAGTTGCTCCGCCACACCGGCAACGCCTCTTCGCTCCTCCTGAAAGACGAGTTCGTGATCGCCAACCGTTTGGCCAGCGTGGACACCAGCAGGTTCAACCTGGTCGAGGGAATCCCACAGGCGGTGTTCGACGTCGTGGCCACCAAGGAAAGCCACATCCTCGGCGAGGAGGAACTTGTACGCCTCCTGAAGTTCCTGGAAGTCACCTCACCTGAAATCATTGAGCAGTTCATGCTGCTCGACACTGACGGTGACGGCTACATCACCCGCCAAGACTGCCTCCGCTCAGCCCGTGAGTTCTTCCACACCCCCGACATCCTCACTCCGGGAGGGATCTTCTTCGGAATCGGGTAGCGCAACCGGCCCCCCAGGGCGTGAGCGTTCTCGACTGGCGAGACGTCACTTTTGTGGAGGATCAGTCGAGTTGGGTGCCTTGTGTACCTGGCGGGACGAGGAGCGGCCTCGGGTGATCAAGGTTCTCACGCCGTTGATCACAACCGAGGCCGCGCCGTATGCCATCTTCCCTGATGTCTGCCCTTGCCGACCACCGCGATCACGTCCCAGCCGATGTGGCTGAGGACCCGGAGCGGTTGCTTGCGCTCGCCGAGGTGTTGGACCGCCTGCCTCTGCTGGTGCTGTGCGCCCAGGGGTGATGTGTTCTCACCGGGTGAGATCGAGCAGTTGGGTCGCGTGGTGGGGCTGTGACCGGTAGTGATCGTTGGCGTCGGCGATGTTGTC
>NZ_JBIVXW010000271.1:0-1266 GCF_044769405.1 Streptomyces sp. NPDC090442 | reverse complement strand
GGACGGCGAAGGCCAGGGAGACGCAGGAGGTCTCGCCGGGGAAGCGTCCGATGACCTTGACGCGGCGCCGGGTCTCGCCGAAGGTCCGCTCGATGAAGTTGGAGTGCCGGATCCGCTTGTGGTGCTCGACGGGGAAGCGCAGATACGAAGTGAGTGAACTCCGGTCCGCCAGAAGGGACTTGGTTGCGGCCGGATAGGTCTTCTCCCACCTCGCCGCGAAGTCGACGAGGCGCCGTTGGATGGCGTCGACGAGCTGCTGGCCGGGAGCGAGGCCGAGTTCGGCGGTGTCGAAGATCTCCCAGAACTCCTTCTTGACCTGCTCCTGGTCGTGCAGGCTGACCTTGGAGAGGACATTGCGGCATTTGTGAACGAGGCACCGCTGGCGCAGCGAGCGGCCCAGGACGAGCTCGCAGGCGGAGATCAGACCGGCCCCGCCGTCGGATATGACCAGCAGTGGCGGGACCAAGCCGCGTTCGAGCAGGCCCTTCAGGAAGCCGGCCCAGGCGTCGTGGGACTCGGAGGCGGCGGCTTCCAGGCCGATGAAGACGGGTTTGCCGTCGGTGTCGATGCCCAGGCGGCCAGGACCGGCTCCGCCGGGGCGCCTGGGTGCATGCGGAAGTGCGAGGCGTCGATGAACAGATAGTCCAAGGTCACATCACTCAGGTCCCGCTCGCGCCAGGTGTCGTACGCGCCGCGGATGGACTGACAGATGCTGGAGACCGTCGACTTCGACAGCGCCGCGTCCGAGCCGAGGGCTTCGGCAAGAGTGTTGGTCACGTCCCGGGTGGACAGGCCCCGCACGAACGAGGCGATCACCAGCGACTCCAGCGCGTTCGTCCGCGTCACCGACCTGCCGAACAGACGCGAGGCGAACTTCTCTGTCGCGCCCCGCAGCCTGGGCCGGGCCACGGTCACCGGCCCGGACGTCGTCTTGACGGTCGCCTCGCGGTGGCCGTTGCGGTGCCCAGCCCGCACCACCGGCATCGTCTCCTCTTGTTGACCGGCCTCACCGTCAGCGGCGGCGGCATCGGCCCGCTGATACCGGGCCCGCCCCAGGAACTCGTCCACCTCGGCCTCGAGCGCGGACTGGATGATCAGCCTGGCGCCGAGACGGGCGACGTCCTCCAGGCAGTCGGCCAGCGGCCTGCCCTCGGCGAAGACGGCATCGATCTCGGTACGTATCGCCTGGATCGGGGATACTCGACGTGTCACGGGCGTGGGTCCTTCCGTACGAACTTTGGTCGGTTCAGTACGAAACCTACGCTC
>NZ_JBIVXW010000270.1:0-1270 GCF_044769405.1 Streptomyces sp. NPDC090442 | reverse complement strand
CTCGACAACTGCATGGGCTCTCGGAACACCCCGAGCATGCCCACCGATCACCCCAGCTCACCGGGAAAATCCAAGATCCCCGACAGAGTCAAGCTAGGTGCCGGTGGACGGTGCGATAGGAGGGGCCCCAGCCCAGGTGCTGGGTCAGAGTCCGTACCACCTGCCCGGTCGTGCGCTGCGGGTTCTCCCGCTTGAGCGCGGCCGCCAGGTCGAGAACTTCCTCCGGCGTCCTCGGCGTGACCTGCCTCGTCGGCGGCAGCAGTGCGTCGAAGCCGCCCTCACGCCAGGACCTGAGCCACCGGTCCAGGGTGCCCCGGCCCACGGTGATCTGCCGTCCGAACGGGTCCGTGTGCGTCTTCGCCGCCAACGCCCGGACCATCGCCCCACGTTGACGTGGACTCAGGGCAGGGTCGGCTGCCTCACGGATCAACTGGTAGCGGAACAGGGCGACCTGGTGGGCCCGCTCGGCCCGCCGGCGTTCCTCCTCATCGACCAGAGCCATCGTCGGTGACCTCCAAAAGGGCTGCGGACATGTCAGCCAGCGAGTATGGAGCCTCACCCCCACCACCCGTCAGGGGCAGTTCGTGTTGATCGTTATCACCATGCCGAGGGCAACCAGGCAGGCGCTAACAGCAGGCCACGGCTGACCGCCGAGGCCACCTCCCAGACCGGCACGGCGACCACCAAGAACCTGGACCGGACCGCCATCGCGGCAGCGATCACGGCGGCGACCGCGTCACCGAACACACCAGCCGCGGGCGCCGGCAGCACCACCGCGGGGTCATCGGCGAGCGCGACCAGATGAGCGGTGAACACCCCCGCGACCAAGCGGGCCCGGCCGGCGAACCGCCGCAGCCACCCCCGCACCGTCGCCTCCGGACGACCCAGCCGCCCGGCAATCGTCCGATGCCCGACCCCGGCCGCCTTCATCTCAAGCGCGGCCCCGATCACCTCGGCCACATCCGCCCGCCGCGACAGACCGCTGACCGGCAGCAACACATGCGTCGCCCCGCAGCCCGAGCACCGCGAGCGACGCGGCCGAAGGCCAAGACGCCCCTCACCCATCCCACGCAGCCCATGCGCCCTCGCCCACCCCCACGGCGCCAAGACCCCGCCACACGCCGGGCACCCCAACTCACCTGCCACAAGCCGCCGTTCGACATCCCCGGCGTCCACCTCTAACGGGCTGCCCCGCGATTGATGTTGGGGCGTGTTGGCCTGGGAGTTCGGCTGGTGGGTGATTCAGCAGGCCGTCGCGCGGACGAGCACG
>NZ_JBIVXW010000269.1:0-1271 GCF_044769405.1 Streptomyces sp. NPDC090442 | reverse complement strand
GCCTGGCCGCCGCCATCGATCACTACCGGTCGCACCCCGACCACGCACTCGACCTCATCCATCCCAGAACCTGAGAAAGATCACACCCTGGATGCATAGCGGATAGCGGCCGCCTTGCGCTCGGAAGAGCCGCAGGGTGACAGTTGACCGGGTCCAGCAGGGGTTTGCTGCGGCGATGCCGCGTGGTCCAGAAGTCGGCCAGGGCGGGGTCGTTGGGCGACGCCGTTCCTGGCACCATCCGGTGTCGGACGATGGGGGTCCAGGCGAACCTTCGTAGGAAGAGGCCGCTGGGGCGGTCTCCGAACACCCACTTGTCCTGCCGGAACCGGTCGAACTGGCCGAAGTACCGGGTGACCACCCAGTTCCTCGACTTGTTCGGGTGGGAGTGCTTGGCCCACTTGCAGGTGAGCCTCCACACGTGGTGGTCCAGCAGGCGGAACGCTCGCTTGGACACCCCGTTGACACCGGTAATAGGCAGCCCAGCCTCTGATGATCGGGTTGAGCTTGACGATCAGCACTTCGGCGTTGGCCCCTCGCAGGGCGCGGGTCTCGGTGCTGAGCCGTTCCCGGATACGTCGCATGGCCGCGTTGCTCGGCTTGGTCAGCAGCTTGCCGCGGAACCGGCGGATGTTGAATCGTCGGGTAGCGGGGACGCATTGCTGCGTCCCCGCCCCCTCAGAACCGGGCGTGCCCGCTTTCCAGGCACCACGGCTCAAGCAAGCCCCGAGGACGACGAGGTTTCCGCGTCGGCGTCATGGCTGGTGCACCGCTCTTCTGGCAAGGATCTGCCGTCGGGAGTGCGCGTGGAGGAGTCGGTAGAAGGCGATGAGCAGCTTTCCGCTGCCCTGCCGATCGACGTGGCGGCGGATGTCGAAGCCCAGGAACGAGAACCCGTCCTCAACGTGGACGATGCGTGTCTTGTCCTCGTTGAAGCGGAGTCCTCTCGGCTCGAGCCATGCTGTGAGACTGGCCTTGACCTGCTCGGCCTGCTCACGACTGTGGCACATCGCCACGTAGTCGTCGGCTTATGCCGCACGTCGGGTTATGTCGACCGCGGGGGCGGAGAGTGTGACGGACCTGCAGTCCAGTTTTTGATAGTTCAGCATAATCGGCGTCCACCGCCTACGGGGGCGATATCCCTGTCTGGGCAGGCGAGTTGGCCGCAGACAGGAGATTCAACGCCGCTGCGTTAAGGCTTGAAAGCGCAGGTCAAGGGGTGCGGGAACAGGGCAAGGGGACTCCTGATAGATCAACTTGTTGCGAAGCGAGTC
>NZ_JBIVXW010000268.1:0-1279 GCF_044769405.1 Streptomyces sp. NPDC090442 | reverse complement strand
CTCACGCCGCTCCTGCTCCGCCGGGGTGTACCCACCCCTCTGCCCATACCGCATGCCACTGTCGTACCGCAGGGATCACGGAACGTCACCACCCCACGGACACAACGAGTTCAACCTGAGTACTGATCTTTAAAGGGTGGTGGACCTTTCCCCGGAATCTTGGACACCTTGGACACTAGATCGTGAGGATCCGGAGGACAGGAGTCCCTGACAGATGGTGATGAAGCACTACCCGCCGGAGTTCAAGGCGGAGGCGGTCGCGCTGTACCGCTCGCGGCCGGGAGCGACGATCAAGCAGGTCGCCGCGGACCTGGGCGTGAACACCGAGACGCTGCGGAACTGGATACGGGCTGCGGACGGCCGGCGGACCGGCTCGCATGCGGCGGCCGGGGCGGGCGGGGAGCCGTCCGCCCCGCTGGAGGCGGAGAACGCGGCCCTGTGTCCCTCCCCTCGTAGTGTGGATACGTCCGCTATGAGGAAGTTTGATGGCAGAGATACGTAAGAAGTACGACGCGGAGTTCCGGGCTGGGGCGGTCCGGATCGTTCGTGAGACGGGGAAACCGGTGGCCCAGGTCGCGAGGGACCTGGGGATCAACGAGGGCACGCTGGCCACGTGGATCTCCCGGGACAAGGAGGCCACCCGCGCTGGGCTGGATCCGGACGAGCGGGCCGAGCTTGCTCGGCTGCGCCGGGAGATTCACGAGCTGCGGATGGAACGTGATGTCCTCAAGCGATCAGTGGTCCTATGGGTAAAGGAGGCGACGAAGTGACGGTTGTGGACTTCATCGCCGACCAAAGGACCAGTCACCGTGTGCCGCACGCCGTCTCCTGCCGGGCCCTTGAGGTCTCGCAGTCCTGGTTCTACAAGTGGCTGGGCCGCCCAACCACCACGAGGGACGAGCACCGCGCCGATCTCACCATGGCCATCAGGGAAGTCTTCGACCGCTCCGGCGGCACCTACGGTTCCCCGCGCATCCACATTGAGCTCCGCGGACGCGGGTGGCGGGTATCGAAGAACACGATCGCGAAGATCATGGCCGAGCTCGGGCTGGCCGGCCGTGTCAGGAAGCGCCGGCGGTCGCTGACCCGGCAGGGTAAACGGCCTGCCGCCCGGGACCTGGTGCGGCGCAAGTTCACCGCTCCGGCCCCGGATGTCGCCTGGTGCGGCGACATGACCGAGATGTGGTGACCCCGGCGGTGTGGACACTCTGACAATGGATCGTGTGGGTCCGAGGAAGGGCGTCCTGGTGGGACGTAGGTCTCCGTATCCGGAGGAGTT
>NZ_JBIVXW010000267.1:923-1284 GCF_044769405.1 Streptomyces sp. NPDC090442 | reverse complement strand
ATCGGTGTGCCCTTCTCCCGCAGAGCAAGGCGCGCCTGTTTCTCTGCGGCGAGTTCGGCCGTCGAGCGCAAGCCGAACGCGGGGGCGACAGGAAGCGACGCCACCGGCACGTTCAGCCCAAGATCGCGACCATAGACACGCGGGTTTTCCTGCCCTGTGCGCTCGAACCACAGGTAGTAGGTGTGGCCAGGCTCGCTGTTGAAGCGGAAGCGGAACTTCCACCAGCGGAATACCGAACCCATAACCGCGGGGTCCTCAACCTGCAAGCGTGCTCGGTACATGTGTGTACCAGGTTGCACGGTGAGAAGTTGCACCACTGTCGGCTCGTCCCCAGGTGCCGTCTTCCCTAACTCCTTGCTAT
>NZ_JBIVXW010000267.1:0-913 GCF_044769405.1 Streptomyces sp. NPDC090442 | reverse complement strand
AACGAACAGCCAGCCAGAGCGATGACGAACAGGACTGCCAAAAGAAGATTGCGCATACAGGCTCTCGAGTGAATGTGTTCGTCGTCCGATGGTGATTCGCTTTCCATGCGGCCTAACGCCTGAGCTGAGCCGAGCCGCGCAGCGGCTTTGGCTTGATGAATTGTTATGCCCCAAAGCCGTCGAAGGTGGCTAACGCCTTCATCTACGGTTGAAAACCACACCTGCCGTAGCTGATCGCTCATCCACATATACCCAAGCCCAATTGCCTTGGAGGCCACCGACGTTCATGAGAGGGCGTGAAGGTTGATGTTGAGGCTCTGGAGATCGTCGCGAGCCAAGAGCTCTTGTCTCTGCGGTGGATACAGCTTGAAGAGATGTTCCGCAGGCAGCTTTGGATCAATCCGAGTCTCCTGGACACACCGTACAGCGCAAACTCCTGCGCCTCGACCTTGACGAGTGAAGGCACGAGTTCACCGACCACTCTCCCCACTGAAGTTCCGAGGCGAACGACCGTCTCATCATGCTGCTTCCAGAGCGCTTGAATCCCTTCTTCTGGATATCGCACGGCAGCCTCCCCCGAGCCGCGACGCCGAGTTCGCTTCCTCAACGGCATGTTGAACGGGATAAAACCCGTTGAAAAGTCCAGGCGTAACCCGTTGATCCGTAAGCCCGCGAAAGCCAATCCACTGTTCGGCAGTCCACGGGAAGGGAGAAAACGGAGAGGATTTGGCGAAGTTTTCGCCAAAACAGGGGCTGTGGGTATTTGACGAATCCACGACCTGACGACGAAAAGCTCGGAAATAAGGCTTTTCGTGAGACGTGGAAGAGAGACGCGGTTCCACTCCGAGGGAGTGGTGGAGCGTGGGCAACCGGAATCCAACTCTCTTGATTACCTACGGTTATCCAGCAGTGC
>NZ_JBIVXW010000266.1:0-1302 GCF_044769405.1 Streptomyces sp. NPDC090442 | reverse complement strand
CCTTCAGGGTAAAGCCCCTGGCGATGACCTACTCTTGCATGGCTTAAGCCACACTACCATCGGCGCATATGCGTTTCACTTCCGAGTTCGGGATGGGATCGGGTGGTTCCACACAGCTATTATCACCAGGGAGAGGGTGGAGGGTCGCTGGCTTCGGTGGATTGAAGTAGCGCACACGCTCTCGTTGGGTGCTTTCAACGGAATGAACCCCGTTGTCGGCGAATAGATTGGAATGTAGCGAGTCAGTGTTTTGGTAAGGAACGTCAGGTGACGTGTCACATAGAGACCAAGGCAACTTGAGGTTATATGGTCAAGCCACACGGATCATTAGTACAGGTTAGCTCAATGCATTGCTGCACTTACACACCCTGCCTATCAACCACCTAGTCTTGATGGTTCCTTTAGGGGAGTCAAGCTCCCGGGAGATCTCATCTTGAGGCGCGCTTCCCGCTTAGATGCTTTCAGCGGTTATCGCTTCCGAACATAGCTACCCGGCAGTGCCACTGGCGTGACAACCGGAACACCAGAGGTTCGTCCACTCCGGTCCTCTCGTACTAGGAGCAGCCCCTCTCAAATCTCCAACGCCCACGACAGATAGGGACCGAACTGTCTCACGACGTTCTGAACCCAGCTCGCGTACCACTTTAAATGGCGAACAGCCATACCCTTGGGACCGACTACAGCCCCAGGATGTGATGAGCCGACATCGAGGTGCCAAACACCGCCGTCGATATGAACTCTTGGGCGGTATCAGCCTGTTATCCCCGGAGTACCTTTTATCCGTTGAGCGATGGCCCTTCCATACAGAACCACCGGATCACTAAGACCTACTTTCGTACCTGCTTGATCCGTCGATCTTGCAGTCAAGCACGCTTATGCCTTTGCACACAGTGCGCGATGTCCGACCGCGCTGAGCGTACCTTCGTGCTCCTCCGTTACACTTTGGGAGGAGACCGCCCCAGTCAAACTACCCACCATACATGGTCCCCGACCCGGATAACGGGCCCAGGTTAGAACGTCAAGCACGACAGGGTGGTATTTCAAGGATGGCTCCACCACAGCTAGCGCCATGGTTTCATAGCCTCCCACCTATCCTACACAGACGAACTCAACGTTCAATGTAAAGCTATAGTAAAGGTTCACGGGGTCTTTCCGTCTTGCCGCGGGAACGCTGCATCTTCACAGCGATTTCAATTTCACTGAGTCTCGGGTGGAGACAGCGCCGCTGTCGTTACGCCATTCGTGCAGGTCGGAACTTACCCGACAAGGAATTTCGCTACCTTAGGACCGTTATAGTTACGG
>NZ_JBIVXW010000265.1:0-1310 GCF_044769405.1 Streptomyces sp. NPDC090442 | reverse complement strand
ACAATGATCACAAAGCCCGTGCCTGCTCTGCTACGCACCCAAACCAGTCACAACCCCACCAGCCGTAACGACCCCGGAACTTGCAACGGCCCTGGCGTTTGATCCCTCCAAAGAATCCTTTGGAAGTCGAAGCCTGTGTCAGGGTGATGCTCGTGGGAGGAGTTTTTGGCATGGCTACTCCGAGAGGATATTCACAGGAGTGATGCTCAACCCCGACGACCCTTTGGCGCGTTGTGTGATTCGATGCAGAACAGTGAAAGCGGGGGGCGCCAGCATATCCGCAAGTATCCCACGTGGAGGAATGTTCCGAACCCCCAACAATCACCGAAGGTTTAATTTTAACCTTAGTCCGGACTGACTTCCAGGCCGAGCCAGCGCCGTTCGTCCTCTCTTTCGGCGATCAAGCGAGCTCGGTACATTCGTTCTGTTACTCCGAGTTCTCTGGCTACGATACTGTGTGGCAGTCCGGACTCTTGGGCGGCAGCGAGTTGGACCACGTTAATCAACCTGCGGGCGGCCCACAACTCGGCCGATCTTTCTTGAGCGATAGTGGACACATTCCTTAGAGCCGTGTCAGGGTAAGCGCAACGGTTGTGCTGGAGAGTGATATGTGCAAGTTCATGACAGAGAGCACTCCGCTTCTGGATTCGCTTCAACCCAATGCTGCAATAGACTTTGCATCGTTCGGCGTCCCAGGCTGCGAGTACGTCGCGTAGATGAAGGTATTGGATGGGGATGCCTTGCTTCTCCAGTTCTAGCTCTGGATCGAAATTGATGGGCTCGGCTTCCGCCTCGAAGATGGACATACGCCTTTGCTCCTTTCGATGGATCAGCTGAACTGCTGTTAGCAGGAAAGCGGTTTCTTTTCGTTACGGAAAGGGTGACGCGCGTCGAGATTGCTATCTTACGGGAATAGTTCACCCGCATTGTTTAATAGTGTTATGAAAAAACCTCTCCGGCCTCGGGTCGCTCATCGAGCCTCTTCTGTGAGCCCAGCAGAGCCAGGGCGTGATCTTTCTCAGGTTCTGGGATGGATGAGGTCGAGTGCGTGGTCGGGGTGCGACCGGTAGTGATCGTTGGCGGCGGCCAGGCTGGGCCAGCCGACGAGGTCGGCGAGGTCGAGGGCGGTTGTGATTGGTCAAGATAGTTGTCACCTGGTCGAGCTGTCTGTCACCTGGTGCGGCCGGGTGACAGCGGCCTGTTGAGCCGTGACACGTTACGGGCTGCCCCGCGATTGATGTTGGGGCGTGTTGGCCTGGGAGTTCGGCTGGTGGGTGATTCAGCAGGCCGTCGCGCGGACGAGCACGAGG
>NZ_JBIVXW010000264.1:0-1319 GCF_044769405.1 Streptomyces sp. NPDC090442 | reverse complement strand
GCCCTGCACGCCGCCCTCCTCACCGACGACGGCAACACCGGCCTGCCGTTCGCCTGGGAAGGCGCGACCCTGCACGCCACCGGCGCCACCGCACTACGCGTCCGCCTCGCCCCCGCCGGCCCCAACGCCCTCTCCCTGGCCGCCGTCGACCCGGCCGGCAACCCCGTCACCACCATCACCCGACTCCTCGCCCGCCCCGTGGACGCCGACCAACTGACCACCGACGCCACCCACTCCCACGACGCGCTCTTCCACCTCGACTGGACCCCGATCCCACTCCCCGACACCGGCACACCCACGCCGCTGACCCTCCTGGGCCCGGACACCGCCGACCTCGCCGAGGCCCTCGGCGACCAGGCCACCGCGCACCACGCCACCCTCGCCGACCTCCTGGCCGCCGACACCGCCCCACCCACCACGGTCCTCGCCCCCCTCACCACTCCCTTCGACGGTGACACCGCGCAGCGCGCGCACACCCTCGCCGGCCACGCCCTGGCCCTCGCCCAACAGTGGCTGGCCGCGGACCGCCCGGCCGGCTCCCGACTGGTCTTCGTCACCCAGGGAGCCATCGCCACCGACGACGCACCCGCCACCGACCCGGCCGCCGCCGCGGTCTGGGGCCTGATCCGCTCCGCCCAGACCGAGAACCCCGACACCTTCACCCTCCTCGACCTCGACACCGCACCCGCCTCCACCACCGCACTCGGCCGAGCCCTCACCCTCGACGAACCCCAACTCCTCCTCCGTGCCGGCCACGCCCATGCCGCCCGCCTCACCCGCACCACCGGCCCCACGACCACCCACACGCGGTGGTCCGCGGACGGAACGGTGTTGGTGACGGGTGGTACCGGTGGTCTGGGTGGGGTGTTGGCCCGGCATTTGGTGCGTGCGTATGGTGTTCGCAATCTGGTGTTGACCAGTCGGTCTGGTGCTGGGGCTGTGGGTGCGGCGGAGTTGGTTGCCGAGTTGGAGTCGTTGGGTGCTGTTGAGGTGTCGGTGGTGGCGTGTGATGTCGCCGATCGTGACGCCGTGGCGGGGCTGGTTGATTCCATCCCTGCTGTGCGTCCGTTGAGTGCGGTGGTGCATACGGCGGGTGTGTTGGATGACGGTGTGGTGGGTTCGTTGACGCCGGAGCGGTTGGCTGCGGTGTTGCGTCCGAAGGTGGATGGTGCGTGGAATCTGCATCAGGCCACTGGGGGTCTGGACCTGGATGCGTTCGTCGTTTTCTCTTCTGTGGCGGGTGTGTTCGGTGGTGCGGGTCAGGCCAACTATGCGGCTGGTAACGCCTTCTTGGATGCTTTGGCGGCTGACCGGATGGC
>NZ_JBIVXW010000263.1:0-1324 GCF_044769405.1 Streptomyces sp. NPDC090442 | reverse complement strand
CTGAGGTTCCCCCGAGATGCGGAGGAGGTTGACAGAGGGTCAGATGGGACTCATGAGAGGAACATTGACCATGGCCGCGCCCAGGAAGTACTCGTTGGAGTTGCGTGAGCGTGCGGTGCGGATGTATCGCACCTCCGATCCGAAGCCGCAGATCAAGAAGCTCGCCGTCGACCTCGGCGTGCACCCCGAGGCCCTTCGCGGCTGGATCCGCCAGGCTGAGGCGGACGCCGGCGAGCGCGATGACCGGCTGACCACCGACGAACGTGCCGAGCTCGCCGCACTGCGCAAGGAGAACATGCAGCTCAAGCGGGCGAACGAGGTGCTGCGGACGGCTTCGGCTTTTTTCGCGGCGCAACTCGACCCGACCCGGCCCAGGTGACCGCGCTCATCGACGAGCATCCCCACTTGGGAGTCGAGTGCGTACTTCGGGAACTCCACATCGCCTCCTCCACCTTCTACCGCTGGCGCCGACGTGAGAAAGAGCCGTGCGAACGGCAGCGCCGCGACACGGAGCTGACCGAGCAGATCACGAAGATCCACGCTGATTCCGGCGGGATCTACGGCTCACCGCGCGTCCATGCCGTCCTCAAACGCGACGGCGTTCACGTCGGCCGCAAGCGGGTCGAGCGATTGATGCGCGAGGCCGATCTGGCGGGCGTCAGCCCGCGCCGCAAGGGCTTCACGCGCCGCGACCCAAAAGCCACCCTCGCCCCGGATCTGGTCGATCGCGACTTCACCGCGCCCGCGCCGAACCGGCTGTGGGTCACCGACCTCACGATGATCCCCACCGGCGAGGGACCGCTGTGGCTCTCGGCGATCCGGGATGCGTTCTCCCGCCGGGTGGTGGCCTGGGAGACCTCCGCCCACGCGGACGCGGACCTGGTCCTCACCACACTCGAGTACGCCCTCGCGTCCCGTGAGGTCGAGCCCGGACAGCTCATTCACCATGCCGACCACGGCTGCCAGTACACGGCGATCAAGCTCACAACGCGCCTGGTGAGAGCGGGAATCCAGGCATCCATGGGATCGGTCGGGGACTCGTACGACAACGCCCTCGCGGAGAACCTGTGGATGCTGATCAAGACCGAGGGCCTCCGCGGCCGCACCTTCGCCACCCGAGCCGAGGCCACCCTCGCGCTCTTCGAGTACATCGATGGCTTCTATAACACCCGGCGCATTCAGAAACGTCTCGGCTGGCTCAGCCCCGTCGAGTTCGAGGAGAAGTACTACGCCGACCAGGCAACGACCAAGCGAACGAACCTGAAACCCCGTCAACCCGCCCTGACCTGCTGATCAGTACCTCCCGCACTGCGGGGGAACCTCA
>NZ_JBIVXW010000262.1:0-1337 GCF_044769405.1 Streptomyces sp. NPDC090442 | reverse complement strand
GCCCTGCACGCCGCCCTCCTCACCGACGACGGCAACACCGGCCTGCCGTTCGCCTGGGAAGGCGCGACCCTGCACGCCACCGGCGCCACCGCACTGCGCGTCCGGCTGACCCCGACGGGCGACGAGGGTCGATCGGTGGCCCTCGCCGTCGCCGACACCGCCGGTCGCCCGGTCGCCACCATCGACCAACTCGTCTCCCGCCCCGTCTCCGGCGCGCAGTTGACCGGCGCCACGAGCCTCGCCCGCGATGCCCTGTTCGCCCTGGACTGGACCCCGGTCCCGGAAGCGGAGAGCGCAACCGCTGCGGACGGCGGCCACGGTGCCCCCACCACCCTCGCACTCATCGGAACGACGGCGATCGACGCCGAACTCGCCGCCGACCTGGCCGCCGCCGGTGTCCGCGTCACCACCCACTCCGACCTGTCCGCCCTCGCCGCGGATGACACCGACGTTCCGGACACGGTCCTGATCGCCCTCGGGGAAACCAAGGCCGCGGACGCGACGTCGGACACCCCGTCCCCCTCCCCGGCCGAGGCCGCACACACCCTGGCCGCCGACGCACTCGCCCTCGTCCAGCAATGGACCGAGCAGGGACGTTCCACAGGCGCCGCACGGTTGGCGTTCGTCACGACCGGGGCCGTGGCCGCCGGCGGGACCGACATCACCGACCTCGCCGCGTCGGCGGTCTGGGGCCTGGTGCGCTCCGCGCAGTCCGAGGCCCCCGACACCTTCGTCCTCATCGACCGGGACCCGCGCCCGGCCGGCCCGCACGACCGCACCGCGGCCGCCGAACGGGGCCGCCTGCTGCTCCGCGCCCTGCACACCGCCGAACCGCAGCTCGCGCTCCGCGACGGCGGAGTGCTCGCCGGCCGGCTGACCCGCGTCGATGCGGACGCCGTCCTCGCCCCGCCGGCCGACCCGGCCTGGCGACTCGACAGTACGGCCAAGGGAAGCCTCAACGGCCTCGTCCTGACCCCGTATCCGGCGGCGTTGGAACCGCTGACGGGCCACCAGGTCCGCGTCGAGGTCCGGGCGGCGGGCCTGAACTTCCGCGACGTCCTCAACGCGCTCGGTATGTACCCCGGCGACGACGTGGGCCTGTTCGGCTCCGAGGCGGCCGGTGTGGTCGTGGAGGTCGGACCGGAGGTCACCGGCCTCGCTCCCGGCGACCGCGTCATGGGGATGATCACGGGCAGCTTCGGCTCCCTCGCCGTGGACGACGCCCGCCGGCTGACCCACCTGCCCGAGGACTGGTCCTGGGAGAGGGGTGCTGCGGTGCCGTTGGTGTTCCTGACCGCGTACTACGCCCTGCGGGAGTTGGGCGGACTGCGGGCGGG
>NZ_JBIVXW010000261.1:0-1361 GCF_044769405.1 Streptomyces sp. NPDC090442 | reverse complement strand
GGAGCGCGGGAGGAGCGCACGCGGGGGCTACCGGCTCGGCTGATGGTCTACTTCACACTGACGATGTGGCTGTTCACCAGCTACGGATACGGCCTGGTGCTGCGGGAGTTGGTGGAGCACTGGCCGCTGCGGAACCGCGAGGCGTGGCGGCCGGCCCTGTCCGGATCGCTGACCAGCGCGCGGGCCCGGCTGGGGCAGGCCCCGCTGCGACTGCTGTTCGACCGGGTCGCCGGGGCCGGCGGCACCGCGGCCACCCCGGGGGCGTTCTGGCGCGGCCTGCGCCTGACCTCCGTGGACGGCACACTGTTCGACGTACCTGCCAGTGAGGCGAATGCCGCGGCCTACGGCCGGTCCGCCAACGGGACGCGGCCCGGACCGTTCCCGCAGGTGCGACTGCTGGCGCTGGTGGAGTGCGGTACCAAGGCGATGATCGGCGCGGTCTTCGACTCCTTCGCGGTGGGCGAGCGGACCCTGGCCCACCGCCTGCTGGTGCACCTGCACACCGGGATGCTGCTGATGGCCGACCGGGGCTTCCCCGCCTTCGACCTGTGGCAGGCCGCCGCCGGCAAGGGGGCCCAACTCCTTTGGCGCGTCTCGGACTCCTTCACCCTGCCGGTGGACCGGGTGCTGTCAGATGGCACCTACCTTTCCCACCTCAACGCGCCGCGCGGGAAGCGGACCACGGTGCGGGTGGTCGAGTACACGGTGGTGACCGCGGCTGTGGACGCCGAAGGCGTCAGCGAGGAGACCTCCGAACTGTTCTGCCTGATCACCACGCTGCTCGACCCGGCCGCAGCGCCCGCCCGCGAGCTCGCGGAACTCTACACAGCACGCTGGACCAGCGAAACGATCTTCAAACACATCAAGATCGAGCAGCGCGGCGGGCGCACCGCGACCCTGCGCTCGATGAGCCCCGCCATGGTCGAGCAGGAACTATGGGCCATGCTCTGCGTCTACCAGGCCCTCCACCACCTGGCCGCCGAAACCGCCCACCACGCGCGTCTCCCCGTTTCGCACATCAGCTTCAAGCAGACCCTCGCCGCCGCCCGACGCTCCGTCGGCGCGGACTTTTCCCCCTCGGCAACTGGCCGCCAAGGCCCGTGACGTCCAAGCCGACCTGGCCCGCGAGGCCGTAAAGCCCCGCCCCGGACGCACCGCACCCCGCGCCACCAAGCGCAGCGGCACCGGCTACCGCACCCTGCGGCCCGACGAGCCCGCCACCACCCGCGTCACCCACACCGTCAAGCTCCAGCTCTTCCCTGTGCACCGACGGCCGGCACCACCGAACGGCCCAGCGATCCTGCAGATCACGACACCTGATGCAGCATCACCCAAGCACCGCCGGATGACACCAGCCGCCT
>NZ_JBIVXW010000260.1:0-1376 GCF_044769405.1 Streptomyces sp. NPDC090442 | reverse complement strand
CGTGCGCCCAGCAGAACAGGAGGTGACACCGTGACGTAGCGGTGTTCTTGCTGTTCGGAAGCTCGTCGTCGCCTGCCGGTGGAAGTCCGGTCCGGGTAGCTGCCAGGAGGCCCGGTAGCAGGCTGGCGGCGTCGGAGGGAAACGTCCGGCGTCGAAGCCCAGCGTCAAAGGCCCTGCAAGGGGGAGCGACGATACGGTCCGTAGCATCACGCGAAGCCTGCGGCGTCGTTACTCAGCCACTCTTTCGGGTGGAACGAGGGAGTGTCGAGCCCTTCGAAATCGGGGCGAAGGCCATGGAAGCGGTGAAGATCCTGGACGGGCAGCCGTGAAGGACTCCCCGGCGTATGGGGCGCGGAACGTATCGAGGGTGGCGGCGGGAACTGGGGAGGCCCTCCCCGGCCCGGTGACCTGCGGATAGACGTCATCGGAAGCGGCGCGTCCTATAACCGGTGACCCCGGGAAGTGGACGCGGGCCGGGTGGGCGTCGGAGGTGGCCGTAGTACCGCTTGAGCCGAGGAGACAACACAACTCCCGGTGAGGGAAGGGCCACTGCTTCGTCGGTGCGTCATGGTGACAAGGAGGGGTCCGGTGAGTGCCCGAACGGCTAGTCCCGCCGTCGAGGGACATACTCCCTCGGACAAGGTCCGCGCCTTGCAGCATGCGCTTTACCGGGCGGCCAAGGCCGATCCCGGACGGCGGTTCCACGCGCTGGGAGACAAGATCCACCGCAGGGATGTGCTCCGGCGCGCGTGGGCCATGGTGCGTGCCAACAACGGCGCACCGGGCATCGACCGCACCACCCTGGCCGGCGTCGAAGAGTACGGCATCGACCGTCTCCTCGGCGAGCTGGCCGACGAGTTGAGGCAGGGGAAGTATCGGCCCCTGCCTGCCCGCCGGGTACTCATCCCCAAGCCGGGGGTGAAGGACGAGCGAAGGCCGCTGTCCATCCCGACGGTTCGTGACCGTGTCGTGCAGGCCGCGATGAAGATCGTGCTCGAGCCGGTCTTCGAGGCCGACATGTTGCCGTGCAGCTTCGGGTTCCGCCCGAAACGTTCGGCGCATGACGCCCTGCAGGTGCTGATCGATGAGCACTATCGGGGCAGGCGGTGGGTGGTGGAGACGGACATCGCCGAGTGTTTCTCGGCGATCCCGCATGAAAAGTTGATGCGTGCGGTCGAAGAGCGCGTCTGCGACCAGTCCGTCCTCAAGCTCTTGCGGCAGATCCTGCGCGCCGGGGTGATGGAGGACGGGCAGGTACGGCGGCCGGTGACCGGGACCCCACAGGGCGGTGTGGTTTCACCGTTGATGTGCAATGTCTATCTGCACCGGCTGGACCGGGCATGGGACGAGCACGACGGGATTCTGGTCCGTTATGC
>NZ_JBIVXW010000259.1:0-1403 GCF_044769405.1 Streptomyces sp. NPDC090442 | reverse complement strand
CATGCGCAGGCTCTGCGAGGTCAGCGCGATCATCGACGAGGGCTGGTCGTCGCCGCCGCCGATCGTGCCCGACAGCTCGGTGATGCGCGACGCCTGCGCGTCCATGGTCTGGCCCCAGGCGCGCGCCATCGACTCGTACCAGCTCGCGCTGCCGCCACCGCCGCCGCCGGCCGAGACGCCGCCGCCACTGCCGCTGCCGGCGCTGCGCGAACCCTTGCCGTTGCCGACCGCGTCGTTCTTGTTGACGTCGGCGATGAAGGTGTTGACCAGGCCGGCGGTACCGCCGGCGCCGTTGACTGCATTACTCATGACGTCTCTCCTGCTCGTTGCGGCAAGGCCGCGCAATGGCGTGGAACAACGAATGGCACCGAAAACTTGACGCGCTTTGCGATTCTTGAAGCTTCCGCGGACGACGGGTGCAAGGTGCCGAGGTTGGATTAGATCGGCGCGGTGCGGGTGAAACCAGCTAGTGCTGACCCTGGGTCGTCCCTGTTCATTGTCGGTTTCCGGGCCGCGCGGGCGCCTCGGCCACGGCCGGGCGCGCGTTGGCGGCGGCGGACGCGGGCGGGGTGGTCGGTGCGGGCGCCGTCGTCGCCGGTTTCGCGGCGGCGGCCGGCGTCTTGGCGGCACTGGCCGCAGCGGCGTCGGCGGGCGGGCTGGCCGCGGTCGCCGCATCGGCGGCCGGCGCGGCGCCGCTGGCGATCGCCAGTTCCTGCGCGGTCAGCGGCTGCACCTTGATCTCTTCCATCATGCCGTTGAGCTTGTTGAACGCCCATACCTTCTTGGAGCCGATTCCGCTAACGGTGCGGCCATCGGGCAGGACATCGCCGTCCAGATACTCGTTGCCGTCGACGTCGACCAGCCGCGGTTTTTCGTCGCGCAAGATCTTGACGATCCGGGTCGGCTCGGTCGGCAGCGTCTTCTTCGGCTCCTCCGGCGCGGCCACCGCAGGGCCAGCGGCGACCGGGCTCGCGTCGAGGTCGCGCTTGATCACCCGGCGCACCCCGGCCACGTCCTGCATCGCGCGCGAGGCAATCGCGCGCGAGAACAGCGAGGGGTCGGCGAAGTGGCCGCTGACTTCGACATCGCCGTCGCCCAGATAACGCGTCTGCGTGGTCAGGCCCTGGCTGCGCAGCACTTCGCGCACGTCGCCGGCGATGTCGTCGCCGGTGCGCAGTTCCAGCCGCGCCTCGACCTCATCGGTGATCAGACGCTTGCGGATCATCTCGCGCGTGGCCGCGTCCTTGACCGTGCCCGACAGCACCAGGCCGCCGTCCTCGTTCTCGACCAGGCGTCCGCCGGCGATCGAGAACTCTTTGATCAACGGCTGCACCAGTTGGGTCGGCGTGGGTTTTTTCTCGAAGCCCGGCATCACCGCCGCGGCGATCGCCACCGACACCAGC
>NZ_JBIVXW010000258.1:0-1407 GCF_044769405.1 Streptomyces sp. NPDC090442 | reverse complement strand
CTCGTGCTCGTCCGCGCGACGGCCTGCTGAATCACCCACCAGCCGAACTCCCAGGCCAACACGCCCCAACATCAATCGCGGGGCAGCCCGTAAGGACGGACGGGTGCACGCGGGGCCCAACAGCCGTACGGCTGACCGTGCCCGGTGGCGGAGGACCGTAGAAAACCGGCCGAGAGACCAGCCCCGTTGTCGACAGGGACCCCCCTGCGACGCCCTCGAAGGAGTGGCAGCCGGAGCACACGCACGGCCGCCGTGCGGGTGCGCCCCGTCGATGATGCGGCTGCTGCAGCTCCCGCGGCTCCGCAGGCCGACGTCTGCGCTTTACGCCGGCGGAGTGGCCCGGCCTACACGACAAGATCCAGGACGAGAAGGGCTGGGGGATGGCTTCTCATCTGCCGCCGATCGTGTGCGGCATCGACGCAAACTACGCCCTCGGGCTGCAGGCGCTGATGAACTCACTGGTCGCAGCACACCCTGACGGACCGGAAAACCTCCGCTTGTTCGTCCTGCACCACCGGCTCCCCGACGACACCCAGACCGCAATCCTCAGTCACGCCCGGAGCATCGGCTTGAGCACTGAGCTGTGCCAGACCTCCCAGCCGGACGACGACCTGCCAGTCGCGGCCTGGTGGTCGAAAGCGATGTACCTGCGGCTGTCCATCACAGACGAACTCGCAGACGAGCCCGCCGCACTCTATCTTGACGCCGACACCCTGGTACGGCGCAGCCTGCGCCCGCTTTTGCGCCTGCCCCTGCATGACACGCCCCTGGCCGCATGCATCGCGCAGAACCCGGCGGACAGCGGCAGCGCTAAGCCGGGATGGTACCGGTTCGGGCTCAGCGACCGTGAGTACTTCCACAGCAGCGTCATGCTCCTGAACCTGACGGCCTGCCGCGACCTGAAGCTTATGGAAAAAGCCCGCCGTCTCCTCATCCACCACCCCGAATGCCTCCGGTTCCCCGACCAGGACGCCCTGAACTGGGCCGCTGACGACAACTGGCTGCGCCTGGACAGCACCTGGAATGCCTACTGTGATCCCGGAATTGAGGCAGGCTCGCTGGAAAATCACCTGGCCGACGCCGCGGTGCTGCATTTCGCGGGAGCGTGTAAACCCTGGAACCCTGACTATCTCAACGACCGCATCCGCGATATCTACCGGCAGTACCTGGGCCTCGGTCTTGCCTCGCCCAAGGCCTGCCCAGGTTCGGGCGTCCGGGGGCCTGACGGCTCACCCTAATCAGGGAAAAATCGATGAGTACCGTCCGGCTGACATCGACGGGCGTGTGGGAAAAAATCGGTGTGGCGAATGCTTACTCAGGTTGAACTCGTAGTGTCCGGTGGGCTGTTCGCGGCCTGGTCCATGATCAGGCCGGTGGGTGGGAGGCAGCCATCAACAAGGTGGGGCC
>NZ_JBIVXW010000257.1:0-1417 GCF_044769405.1 Streptomyces sp. NPDC090442 | reverse complement strand
CAGATCACCACCTGCGGACCGGCAGATTCCGCCCCGCCGCCACACCATCAGGCGACAGCAGATCAGCTCAAAGACTCACGAACCGCCCACTAAGAGCAATGACCGTCGCCCCGGTGCCCAGGGGGACGGGCGCTTCGTTTCCGGGTAGCCAGTACGGCCAGCCCAGTGTGGTCACGCGTTCGTGGTCGATGCCGAAGACGTCGGCGATCAGCATCTGGTACCAGGGGTCTGGTGTGCGTCCCCCGGGCCTCTCCCATACGGAGACTTGCTGCTTGGTCGTGCCGGCTCGTCGGTCGCGGCGGCGCGCCGCCTGTTTTATCCCTTCGGCGAGGTCGGTCTGGGACAGGCCGTAAAGGGATCGGGCGAGCGCGAGCGGGTGTTGGGCAGTCGCGTCCACTTGTCTATCTCAGCATCTCGAGGCCCGGGTGTGGGCCGGAATGTCGAAGGCTGCATGACCCCCGCATGACCCTCGAACGCTGTTTCCCTTGGCGGTAGTTGGGTGTACTCGCCTTCCCGGGCCAGTCGGTCCGGGAAGGCCCAGACCGGATCGGAGGCCCAACGTGGGCGACGACGTGGTGAGCACTCTCGCGGTGAGCGGCGCGGACAACACCGGCAAGACCAAGCAGCTCGGCATCCTGGCGCGCCGGATCGGCTCCGCCGCTGCGGCGAGTGGTCCGCTGGACGCGCACGACGCGCGGTGGGCTCGCATCAAGCGGACCGGCATGGGCACGTGGTGGTTCCAGACCGGTGCGGTGCAGGAGGTGGCGGAGGTCCTGGCCGCCTCGTACGTGCAGCGCTCCCGCTGCCCTGGCGACGGGGCGGGGCTGCGGCTGATGGACCGGGGCATACCGATGCTGGAGGCCTCCGTGGCCGCGACGGTCGCGGTGCGCGAGCACCTCTCCCCCGAGCAGGCCGCGGACCGCGCCCGCACCCTGTTGCAGCCGTATGCAGAGGCTCTGGAGGCGGCTGAGGCTGGGGAGTTCGGGGTCGTGCTGCTGCATCACCAGGACCCGGCGATCGGCACCGCACGGGCCCTGTCGCATGAGACGAGCGTGACTGACACGTATGCCGACTACCAGCGGCACCTGCACCACCAGATTCACCGCCTGGTCGAGGAGGGCCGCTTCGAGGAGGTCATCGTCGTTGACGGCCGTCCCGTCGTCGCGGTCCAGGACGACTTACGCCGACGCCTTCACGCGCGCACTGCGCTCGTGCCGGCCGGATGTCTGCCCGGTGTTCGGGTCGTCGCGCTCGGCGGAATGTCCGAGAGCGGCAAGAGCACCGCGGGGGAATACCTGCGTACCCGTCACGGGCATGCTCGGCTAACGGGTCGCCCCACGATTGATGATCTTGCTCACGGTTGGGGACATGGAGTGGTTTCTATGAGTTGTCTGGGTTGTGATGACTCATCAGGCTC
>NZ_JBIVXW010000256.1:0-1423 GCF_044769405.1 Streptomyces sp. NPDC090442 | reverse complement strand
CTAGTGTGATGCGCCAGAAATCTTGAGGGTTAATTCTGCTCTGTTTTCTGGTCTGTGGTTCCGACCTTGGTGAGGTAGTCGGCGAGGGAGTTGAGGATCTCGTCGGCTGTCTTGGTCCAGGTAAAGGGCCGTGGGTTCTCGTTCCAGGCGTCGATCCACGCGGTGATGTCGTCCTCCAGGGCCTTCACTGACCTGTGGACGCCGCGGCGGATGAGTTTGTCGGTCAGCAGACCGAACCATCGCTCCACCTGGTTCATCCAAGAGGAGCCGGTGGGAGTGAAGTGCACGTGGAAGCGCGGATGTTTTCCCAACCATGCCTTGATGTCGGGGGTGTTGTGGGTGGCGTAGTTGTCGCATACGAGGTGCACGTCGAGCCGGGCGGGCACCGCCTTGTCGATCCGAGTCAGGAACTTCTTGAACTCAATCGCCCGGTGGCGGCGGTGCAATGCCGATATGACAGTGCCATCGGCGATGTTGAAGGCGGCGAACAAACTGGTGATGCCATGCCGTAGATAGTCGTGGGTGCGCCGCTCAGGCATCCCAGGCATCATCGGCAGCACAGGCTGGGAACGATCCAGTGCCTGGATCTGGGACTTCTCGTCCACGCATAACACCACGGCCTTCTCGGGCGGGTTGTGGTAGAGGCCGACGACATCGACGACCTTGGCGACGAACTGCGGATCGGTCGAGAGCTTGAAGGAGTCCTGCAGGTGCGGCTTAAGGTCGAACCGCTTCCAGATTCGCCCGATGGTCGATTTGGACAGGCCAGTACGCTGGGCCATTGACGCACGTGACCAGTGCGTGTCCTTGCCCGGCGTGGACTCCAGGGTGGCCACGATGACCTCCTCGACCTGGTCGAGGAGGATCGAGGGCGGCCGGCCCGAGCGGGGCTCGTCATGCAGACCGTCGAGGCGTTTGGCGATGAACCGGGCCCGCCAGCGGTCCACGGTCGATCTGTCGATGCCGAGGTCGGTCGCGGCCTGCTGGTTGGTTCCGCCCTCCGCGCAGCGCAGCACGATCTTGGCTCGCAACGCGAGGAACTGAGCGGTCTTGGCTTGCCGCGCCCACTGCGTCAGCTGCCTGCGCTCAGCCTCGTCCAGGACCAGGTCGGCCTTCGGCCGGCCAATCCAGCCAGCGTCCTCAAGGCCAGCCATCCGCTCTGCGGCGAAAGCCCGACGCCACTTGCCAACCGTCTTGGCCTGGACGCCAACGATCCGCGCGACACGCGCATTTGACAAGCCGTCAGCACACGCCAGGATGATGCGGGCCTTCTCGGCCGAACGCCGGTGCGGCAATTTCGTCCGGCGAACCAACTCGGCACGCTCGGCCTCAGACAGCGTGATCGCCACAGCAGAGGGGCCCGAATGCGACATAGCAACAAGGGTACTTACTAACCCTCAAGATTTCTGGCGCATCACACTAG
>NZ_JBIVXW010000255.1:0-1441 GCF_044769405.1 Streptomyces sp. NPDC090442 | reverse complement strand
GTCACAGCCACATCACCCAAACCCAACCCACGAACCAACAACACACCGTGCTCGCGGAGGGTGGCGTAGAGGGCGTCCCGGTGTTGACCAGCCCAGTGCGCCGGGTCGTGTCCGGGGTCTGCCAGAAGCGTCGGCGGCTTGCCAAGTTGCAAGGACACGTCGAGCGGAATCGTTGAAGGGGGCGAGACCATGCGGATGCCTTTCTCGGGCTGTCGACTGGTGGGTGCCTGGGTGGGCGGTGCGGTGCCACCGTGGACTTCTGCCGGGGTCTTCTCGGCTCCCCTTTCGCCGTGGTGTGGTGTGTGGTTCGGGTTCACGAAGGGGTTGATGCCGCGGTGGTGGCCAGCACGGCCCGGGCCGCCTCGGTGGGACGTGTGTGCGGGAAGTAGTGGCCACCGTCGGGAAGGCGGCACCACTCGACGTGGTCGGCCAACAGTCGCCAGTCATCGAGCCGGTGGATCCCGTCGACGGTGAACGGGTCGTCGTCCGCGAGGACGAGGGTGACCGGCGCGGTGAGCCTGGTGGTTGGCGGGTGCTCCAAGGCATCGGCGAAGTAGCGGTGCGCGGCCACACAGTCATGCCGATAGGCGGCGCCGACCCGCTCGGCGTGCGCAGTGTCCAGTGCACCGAGCGAGCTGAACGCGCCCGCCGCCCCTGCCGCCTCACCGTCGTTGTCCGCGCTCAGTTCCTTGACGATCTCCGCGTCGCTCCGGGCGAGCAGCGCCTCGGCGGCGGCGCGTCGATCGGCGGCGTCTCCGAGCAACTGGGCCCCGACGAAGACGCGTTGGACGTGCACCTGCCGTTCCTGGAGCAACCGTGCGGTAGCCACCGCATACGCCGCCCCCGCCGCCTGCCCCCACAACGCCACCCCGGCCAGACCGCGCCGGGCGATCTCGTCGGCGGCCTGTCTGGCCACCTCCTCCAACGGCGCGAACGGTCTTTGGTCATCGGCCGGGTCATGCCCGGGCAGTTCAACGGCGTGCACCGCGAACCCGCCGGCCCCCAACACCTGGGCCATCGCCCGGAAGGCCACCGCACCACCACCCGCGAAGGGGAAACAGACCAGATGACCGACGGCTTCACCCACCGGCTCGGCAAGCGTGTGCAACAGCCCACCCCCACCCCCACCCCCGCCCTCGTCCTCGTCTTCGTCTTCGTCTTCGTCTTCGTTTTCGTTCAACTCGCCGCGCTCGTCGAGGAGTTCGGCCAGGTCGGCCAGCACGGGGTGGCTGGTGAGCTCCTTGAGGGTGACGGCCCGGTCGAGTGCGATCACCAGCTTCAGCGCCGAGAGGGAGGTGCCGCCCCGGCCGAAGAAGTGATCCCGCCGCCCGACCTGCTCCTCCCCGGTGCCCAGCACCTCCGCCCACGCCCGGGCCAGTCGCCGCTCGGTGGGAGTGTGCGGAGCGTCCCGGCCCTCCTCCGGTGCCTGGGCAGCGTCGGC
>NZ_JBIVXW010000254.1:0-1442 GCF_044769405.1 Streptomyces sp. NPDC090442 | reverse complement strand
CACCATTGTTCGCGGCACGCACGATCATGCGGTGGTTTTGCACCGCGGATAGGCGGTTGACGTGCTTGTTGTATGTGTAGGTATCGTCCTCCACTGCGACCAAGCAGTCCACTTCTGATACGCCAATTTCACGCAAGGCCTCAACGCGCAAGTGTCCATCAAGAATGAAAAATCCACCCTTCTTATGCGGGGCCTGCTTAACCACCGGCGGCTCAACCAATCCCACCTCACGCACAGACGTGAGGATCTGTTGATACTTCCCTCCACGCTTGATCTCAGGCCTGATCGGCTTTAGCGCAATCAGTTTTGACAGCGCCACGCGAACACATTTGCGCAGAAATGTTGGCTTTGAAGCGTCGCCTTCAGCCTCGACTGTATAATCATTCATTCGTGCATCTTCCGGCTGAACTGGGTGGGCATACTTTCAACACCCTGCTTCTTCAGCAACTCTACAAAGTCACTGTTTCGAAGCAGCTGTTTGAACGCCTGCACCAAGAAGAGCACCGTTTCATTGGCGAACTCTGCGCGCTGAATGACAATGCGGTGCTTCTCCGCCTCTTCGGCGAACATCCGTCTCGCTTGCGAAAGGGTGAGGGGCTTCTTCTTGGCAGCATTCCTACTGGTCGGACCGCTGTGTGATCGCTGTGACTTACTCCGTGCTTCGATCAGACGGCGCAGGGCAGCAAGCTTCCGCCCTCGAATTCCATCTTCATAAGCATCGGCCAGAACTTCGCGGACACCCTCCTCACTGCTTTTGGCTATGACCATCGCCATGCTCAACGGCAGAACACCCGCTTCAACCGCCGCCACCAGACGCTCTTCACCGCGTGCCAGCAATGCGCCTACCTCACTGAGCCACGACGGGCTGACTCCAATGCGGCTGGCTATCTCAGCATCCGAGTGGCCACGATCGCGAAGACGCGCGAGTTCTTGCATAAGCTCCAATGGCGTGTGGTTTCTTCTAGCCACGTTCTCCACCAAGCTCATAACCAACGATTCTTCTTGCGTTGCGTCGAGCACAAAGGCGGGAATTTCCGTTTGATTGAGGGCGCGAAAAGCCTCCAAACGCCCTTGCCCACAGATCAGGTTGTAGTGGCAACCGCCCTCAGGCTTAGGACGCCGCGCCACCGTAATGGGTCGCTTGAGCCCCACCGCGCGAATGTTCTCAATCATCTCCTGCTGCACTCGCTTGTTGCGAGACCGCGGGTTCAGAACGTAGATTTGACGAATAGGGATGTTGAGCACTTCTTCGCGTGCATGTTGGCTCATGCCACGTTCTCCAAGGGCGTTCGAGCGGCCAGTTCGGCCAACGACTGAAACGAATCAAACCGGTATCCGTCGATCAATCCACCATTGTCCTCGCCCAAGCGCTGGGGCCATGCGCCTATGTCCAACCTGGGAATCAGATAGTGGTCCAGCGGGTGGTTGTTGCTGCTGTCCAT
>NZ_JBIVXW010000253.1:0-1450 GCF_044769405.1 Streptomyces sp. NPDC090442 | reverse complement strand
CCTACAAGGCGTTGGAGAAGTTCGGTACGGATTTCACCGCGGCGGCGCGTGAGGGCAAGTTGGATCCGGTGATCGGTCGGGATCAGGAGATCCGGCGGGTGGTGCAGGTGCTTTCCCGTCGTACGAAGAACAATCCGGTGTTGATCGGTGAGCCGGGTGTGGGCAAGACCGCGGTGGTGGAGGGGTTGGCGCAGCGGATCGTCAAGGGGGATGTGCCGGAGTCGTTGCGCAACAAGCGGTTGGTTGCGTTGGATTTGGGGGCGATGGTTGCGGGGGCGAAGTATCGGGGTGAGTTCGAGGAGCGGTTGAAGACGGTTCTGGCGGAGATCAAGGCCAGTGACGGGCAGGTGATCACGTTCATCGACGAGTTGCACACGGTGGTGGGGGCCGGTGCGGGTGGGGATTCGGCGATGGATGCGGGCAACATGCTCAAGCCGATGCTGGCGCGTGGTGAGTTGCGGATGGTGGGCGCGACGACGCTGGATGAGTACCGCGAGCGGATCGAGAAGGATCCGGCGTTGGAGCGGCGTTTCCAGCAGGTGCTGGTCGCCGAGCCGAGTGTTGAGGACACGGTGGCGATCCTGCGGGGTTTGAAGGGACGTTACGAGGCGCACCACAAGGTGCAGATCGCCGACTCGGCGCTGGTGGCCGCGGCCACCCTCTCCGACCGCTACATCACCTCCCGCTTCCTGCCCGACAAGGCCATCGACCTGGTCGACGAGGCGGCCTCCCGACTCCGGATGGAGATCGACTCCTCCCCCGTCGAGATCGACGAACTCCAGCGCTCCGTCGACCGGTTGAAGATGGAGGAGCTGGCGCTGAAGAACGAGACCGACGTCGGCTCGGTGGCGCGGCTGGAGAAGCTGCGCAAGGACCTGGCGGACAAGGAGGAGGAACTGCGCGGGCTGACCGCCCGGTGGGAGAAGGAGAAGCAGTCCCTCAACCGCGTCGGCGAGCTGAAGGAACGCCTGGACGAGCTGCGCGGGCAGGCCGAACGGGCCCAGCGCGACGGCGACTTCGACACCGCCTCCCAACTGCTCTACGGCGAGATCCCCGGCCTGGAGCGGGAGTTGGAGGAGGCCGCGCAGGCGGAGGCCGAACAGGAGGCCGCCAAGGAGTCGATGGTCAAGGAGGAGGTCGGCCCCGACGACATCGCCGACGTGGTCGGCTCCTGGACCGGCATCCCCGCCGGACGCCTGATGGAAGGCGAAACCCACAAACTGCTGCGCATGGAGGAGGAACTCGGCAAGCGCCTGATCGGCCAGAGCGAAGCGGTCCGCGCCGTCTCCGACGCGGTACGCCGCACCCGCGCCGGCATCGCCGACCCCGACCGACCCACCGGCTCCTTCCTCTTCCTCGGCCCCACCGGCGTCGGCAAGACCGAACTGGCCAAAGCCCTGGCCGACTTCCTCTTCGACGACGAACGGGCCATGGTCCGCATCGACATGTC
>NZ_JBIVXW010000252.1:0-1457 GCF_044769405.1 Streptomyces sp. NPDC090442 | reverse complement strand
CAGCCCGGCCCCGCGTGTCCCTCACCAAGGCCGCATAACATCAACCCCACGAAACCCGTTCGTGAGTGCTTTTACACCACAAACTGGACGCGACCGTCCAAGCGGGTGCGCGCGAGGAAAGCGGGGACCTGGAGGCGGCCGGCGACCTGGAGCCAGCCGCATTCCTCGGCGTCCGCCCGCACGGTGGGCAGTTGCTTGCGGAAGTCGGACGGTGCTGCGGGCAGGGTCATGCGATGGCCTCAACGGCCGGGAGGGTGGCCATCCAACGGTCGAGGACGAGTTGCGCAAGCTCCTGGGCGGCGGCGCGGTCCGTGCGGGCGCCTCGCACGAGTTGGTCATGCGGTGCACTCGGGCCGCGCACGAGGAGAGCCAAAGCCTCGGCGTCCGCGGCCCTTTCTATGCCGTCGAATCGCAGCAGGATCTTGGCCAGCAAGGCCGTCACCTTGAACAGCGAGCGCAGATCCGGGGCACCTTTGAGGAGCTGGCGGCGGATCTCGACGGCGGAGGTCACACCGGCTTCGAGGCTCGCGACGACGTCGTCGGCGAACGGCGGGGCAGGAATGGCCAGGCCCGGCCGGGCCCACAGCGGCAGCAGCAAGCCGGCGCCGAGAAGGGTCAGGACGTGCAGCAGACGCGAGGTGACCGCGCCAGCACGGCACTCGGCCTGACTCAAGACGGTCAGTCCGAGCTTGACCTCGCCAAGTTCGCTCTGGACCTGCGCGAAGACATCGCGCAGTGCGGTGGTGCGATCGGGCTCGGCAATGACGAACACATCGAGGTCGGACCAGCCGTGCTGGTACTTGCCGCGAGCACCGCTGCCGGTGACGGCGAGCAGGTCGATCAGCGGCTCGGGACCGCTGGTGGTGCGGTGCATCAGCGCAGTCAAGAACGCCTCAAGCGACACCGGCAGCCCAAGCGTGTTCACCGGCGTGGTGGCCGGGGCCACGGTCGGCCAGGCTGCATCGAGCGTGATCCGGTCGAGCTGGCGCTCCAACGCCAGGCGGGCGCCGTTGTTGTCGACCACAGTGTCGGCGAGGGTCGCGATCCGCGCAGCGCCCCGGGCGGCCTTCACCTCGTCCCGCAGCATCACGTCGTCCGGGCCGGCGGTCCCACGCCGGGCCCGCAACTCGGACGAGGTCTCGACGTAGGCGATGGCCAGTTGGCCGCCGAGCATCCGACGCAGCTCTGCCGTGACGTCGAACTCGTGAAGGGACTCCAAGGAGATGCGGTCCAGGAAGTGATGAGCAGCCGCATACCGGTCCAGACCGTCCACAAGGAGCTCGGCACGTACGACGGGCGCGATGGCATACGGGTCATCAACGCCGGCGCGGTGGGCGGCCTCTTCAATGAGGTAGCCGATCTTTACGGGCTGCCCCGCGATTGATGTTGGGGCGTGTTGGCCTGGGAGTTCGGCTGGTGGGTGATTCAGCAGGCCGTCGCGCGGACGAGCACGAGGT
>NZ_JBIVXW010000251.1:0-1458 GCF_044769405.1 Streptomyces sp. NPDC090442 | reverse complement strand
GACCCGCGAAATCGCCTACGTGATCACGGACTTGACGTCCCAGCAGGCCAAACCACATCAGCTCGCCGCCGCCGTGCGGGGGCACTGGGCCATCGAGAACAAGATTCATTACGTTCGAGACGAAGCGTGGTCCGAGGACCGCTCCCGCATCCGGACCGGACACGGACCCGAAAACATGGCCACGCTCCGTAACATCGCGATGAACCTGCTGCGGAAGAACGGGGCCACCAACATCGCCCAAGCCGTCCGCGAGCAGTCCTACCACCCCTTCACCACACCCCTAGACCTCCTCGGACTACCACCCCGACCTGCGGAAACGCACAGTAATTAGCTTCTTGCGTTAGCCCTGGCTTACCCCCAGGGGTGATGCGTTCTCGTGGAGCGGGACGGTGGGTGACGTTTCGGGCATGAGGTGGTACGGCCCGTAGCGAACTGGGCGAAAAGTGACACGACCTCGGATGATTCGGCGGTGTCTACTCCAGCCGGATCCGAGGTCGTGCCGTGTCATCTTCCCTTGTCTCCACCGTCATGCGCCAGTACGGAGAGTCGGAGCCGGTGGTCTCACCCATCGACGTGGCCGGTCTCCCGGCCCTTGTCGAGATCCTGCGGGGTGTGCCCGATCCGCGGCGTCGTGCCGGGCTCCGCTGGCCGCTCGGCCTCGTTCTGGTGATGTGCGTGGTGGCGGTGCTGTGCGGTGCCCGTTCTCTGCGGCAGATCTGGCACATCGCCCGGGGCTGGGATGAGCACACCCGTGCGGTGCTGGGCATGTCCACCTGCCCGGAGACCAGTGATGCTGCCGTGCCGGTGCCCACGACGCTGGGCCGGATCCTGGCGCGGATCGACGGGGACGCCCTGGACGACGCGATCGGTGGCTACTTCACCGTCGCGGCCGCCGACCCGCTCGTTCTCCCGGAAGATACCGGCGACCTGTGCGGGCAGGGACTCGCGGTGGACGGCAAGGCTGTGCGCGGAGCAGTGCGCGAGGACGGTCGGCAAGTTCACTTGCTCGCTGCTGCCACTCACCATCTCGGGCTGGTCGTCGCGCAGCGCGAAGTCGGGGTGAAGACCAATGAGATCCCCGGCTTCGTCCCGCTGCTGCGGCCGCTGGACCTGCACGGTGTCATCGTGACCTCCGACGCCCTGCACACCCAGACCGGCCACGCGAAAGCCCTGGTGGGGATGGGCGCGCACTACCTGATGGTGGTCAAGGCCAACCAGCCGAAGCTGTTCCGGCAGCTCAAGAAACTGCCATGGCGCGAGGTGCCCTTGTTGGAGAGGACGGACGAGAAGGGCCACGGGCGGCGCGAGATCCGCAGACTCAAGGCCGTCACCCTCGCCGGCAGCGGGCTGCGGTTTCCCCACACCGTCCAGGCCATCCAGATCCGGCGCCGCCGGCAGGACCTCAAGACCGGCAGGACCAGCACCGAAACGGTCTACGCCGTCACCGACCTGACTGCT
>NZ_JBIVXW010000250.1:0-1467 GCF_044769405.1 Streptomyces sp. NPDC090442 | reverse complement strand
TGCTCCAACACCATCCGCGACGACGCCAACGAGAACGCCACATCAACCAGGGACAGTTCAGGACGATCACCAAGGAACGCCCCCAACCGCTCCGCCTGCGCCCGCAACCCCGCCTCAGTCCTCCCCGACAACACCCACGCCACCGGACCCGCAGCCGACCGGCCGGACACGACCTCCTTCGCCTCCGGCACCTGCTCCAAAATCACATGCGCATTAGTGCCACTGATCCCAAACGACGACACACCCGCACGACGCACCCGCCCAGACTCCGGCCACAGACGATTCTCCGTCACCAACTCCACCGCACCAACAGACCAATCCACATGCGAAGACGGAGCATCCACATGCAACGTCTTCGGCAACACACCACGCCGCATCGCCTCAACCATCTTGATCACACCAGCCACACCCGCAGCCGCCTGCGTATGACCCATATTCGACTTGACGGAACCAAGCAACAACGGACGACCCTCCGGCCGCCCCTGACCATAAGTCGCCAACAACGCCTGCGCCTCAATGGGATCACCCAACCTCGTACCCGTCCCATGCGCCTCCACCACATCCACCTCAGCCGCCGACAACCGCGCATTCGCCAACGCCTGCCGAATCACCCGCTGCTGCGACGGACCATTCGGCGCAGTCAAACCGTTCGACGCACCATCCTGATTCACCGCCGAACCCCGCATCACCGCCAACACCCGATGCCCAAGACGACGCGCATCCGACAACCGCTCCAACAACACAACCCCCACACCCTCAGAAAACCCCGCACCATCAGCCGCATCCGCAAACGCCTTACACCGACCATCCGACGCCAAACCACCCTGCCGCGACATCTCCACCAACAACGACGGCCGCGCCATCACCGTCACCCCACCAGCCAACGCCAACGAACACTCACCACCACGCAACGACTGCCCAGCCAAATGCATCGCCACCAACGACGACGAACACGCCGTATCCACCGTCACCGCAGGACCCTCAAACCCCAACGCATACGCCACCCGCCCCGACACCACACTCCCCGAATTCCCCGTCCCGATATACCCCTCAGCACCCTCCGGCACCACCCGCAACCCCGACGCATAATCGTGATACATCACCCCACTAAAAACACCCGTCCGACTCCCCCGCAACCCCGACACATCAATACCCGCATGCTCAAACGCCTCCCACGACGCCTCCAACAACAACCGCTGCTGAGGATCCATCGCCACCGCCTCACGCGGCGAAATACCAAAGAACCCCGCATCAAACTCACCCGCACCATAAAGAAAACCCCCCTCCCACAAACCCCCACCCCCAACCGACGCCAACGCAGCAAGCCCCTCAACATCCCACCCACGATCCCCCGGCAACCCCGACACCGCATCACCACCCGAAACCACCAACCCCCACAAACCCTCAACATCCACCACACCACCCGGATACCGACACGCCATACCAACAATCGCAATCGGCTCGTCA
>NZ_JBIVXW010000249.1:0-1469 GCF_044769405.1 Streptomyces sp. NPDC090442 | reverse complement strand
GCGAGTTGGGGTTCGCCGGTGGCGAGTGCGGTGGTGAGGAGTTCGGGGGAGAGGGCGGTGGTGTCGGTGTCGAGGAGGAGGAAGTGGTCCGGGTGTTCGGACTGCGCTGTGCGCACCAGACCCCACACCGGTGCGGCGTCAAGGCCGGTAACGCCGTCCCCCGCTGCCGCCGCCACGGCGTCGCGGGTGACGAACACCATCCGCGCCGCGTCGTCCCGCTTCTCCGCGAGCCGCTGCTGCACGGCCCGCAAGGCTTCCTGGGCCGTACGGTGCAGGGACTCGGGCGAATCCCCGCTCGGTCGCGTCCCGGATTCGAACGACACGACAACGGGCGCGGGGCCGTCCGGTACGGCCGCTGGCGACGGGACGGGAACCCATTCCACACCGAACAGCGAGTTCCGGTGAGCGGCGGCCGACGACCGCAACTGCCGTACGTCGAAGGGGCGTAGGGCCAGGGAGTCTATCGACACGATCGGCGCGCCTTCGGCGTCCGTGAGGACCAGGGCGGCGGAGTCCGGCGATACCGGTGAGATCCGCAGCCGGGCGGAGGTGGCACCGGCCTTGTGCAGGCGCACCCCGCTCCACGCGAACGGCAGCCGCAGCGTGCCACCGGACTCCTCGCCGCCCGCGGTCTGGAGACCCAGGGGGTGCAACGCGGCGTCCAGGAGCGCGGGGTGCACGGCGAACTGTGCTTCCTCGTCGTGCAGCCCCTCCGGCAGCCGCACCTCGGCGAACAACTCCTCGCCGGCGCGCCAGACGGAGGTCAGGCCGCGGAAGCCGGGGCCGTAGTCCTGGCCGTACGTGCTCATCAGCTCGTACACCTCCTCCACGGGGACCTGCCGCGCACCGGGCGGCGGCCACTCGGAAGAGGCGGGGGGTACGGTCTGCGCCTCGTGGTCCGGCCGCGTCAGCAGGCCGACGGCGTGCCGCGTCCACGGCGCGTCAGACTCGTCGGGACCGCCCGGCCTGGAATGAACGGTCAGTTGTCGGCGCCCGGTTTCGTCGGACTCGCCCAGGACCACCTGAAGCTGGGTGAAGGACTGCTCGGGGACGACGAGCGGTGCCTCAAGGGTCAGTTCCTCCACGACCGTGTGCCCGGAACGGGCCCCGACGCACAGCGCGAGATCGATGTAGGCGGTGCCGGGGAGGACGGCGGTGCCTTGAATGGCGTGGTCGACGAGCCACGGGTGACTGCGCAACGACAGCCGTCCGGTGAAGAGATGCCCCTTGCCGTCCACGAGCTCCAGGTCGGCACCCAGCAGCGGGTGCCCGGCAATACCGAGGCCGAAGTCCGTGGCGTCACTGGTGATGGCCGGGGTGTTGAGCCAGTGGCGTTGGCGTTGGAAGGGGTAGGTGGGGAGGGGTGTGTGGTGGGTGGTGGGTGTGTGGTGGTTGTGCCAGTTGATGGGGGTGCCGGTGGTGTGGAGGTGGGCGAGGGTGGTGGTGAGGGTGTGGGGTTCGGGTTGGTT
>NZ_JBIVXW010000248.1:0-1477 GCF_044769405.1 Streptomyces sp. NPDC090442 | reverse complement strand
CGCGAGCCTGATGAGTCATCACAACCCAGACAACTCATAGAAACCACTCCATGTCCCCAACCGTGAGCAAGATCATCAATCGTGGGGCGACCCGTCAATACCGTGGGAGCGCACCATCGGCACGAGGTCCCCATGAGGCATCAACGAACACAACGACTGTGTGGCACCGGCCTCCTGACGCGCCGCGAGCACAGCGCCCGCACCGTCGGCCAGGCCGCACGCGGCAAGGCCTGGCCGGTAGAGCCCGCTGAACACCTTGCTGATCGCAGCCCATTCCTCCTCTGCGGGTGCACGGCCCAGCAGCTTGGTGTAGAAGTCCCACACGGGAACGGTGTACAGCTCGCGGTACCGCCCCAGACTCAGCGGAGACAGTCCCACCTCCGCGATGGCAGCGTTCGTGGCCGCAAGCGCCACATCGACGTCGTCCAACAGCGTGCCGTTCCAGTCCCACACAATATGTGCACGCATACAAGTCCTCCAAAGGTGCGAGAAATTTCTTCATAACTTCCCCTGGGCGCACGTGAATGATGGCAATCCGAACAGCGCCGGCAGCCCAGAGCGTCCACACCTGAAGGACCGCTTCCCAGACACGTTCCGCCACAGCAAGACGACGCCGGCCAGTGACTGACAGCTAGTCAGTTCCGGAGTGATGTCAGCCAGATTTCATCAATGAGCTTCTTCAACTCGACCACCGATCGAGTGACGAGCTGTGATGCGACGCGCGGCGGCAGAAGCACACCACGCCCGCTCAGTAAGCAGTCAACGCCGATGGCAACGTCACCCTCGCGAAAGCGAGTTGAAGAAGCTCAATGAGCCATTGATGAAAGTTTTACTCATGCTGTCGCTGCAGAGAGGGATCCAAGGGAGATACTCAGGTTGAACTCGTTGCGTCCGCGGGGTGGTGACGTTCCGTGATCCCTGCGGTACGACAGTGGCATGCGGTATGGGCAGAGGGGTGGGTACACCCCGGCGGAGCAGGAGCGGCGTGAGCGGTTACGCCTTGAAGCAGCCGGGCGGTTTGTGCGTGGCGACAAAAGTGAGGTCATCGCGTGGGAGTTGCGGGTGACGTCGCGGTCGGTTCGGCGCTGGCGGAGGGCGTGGGAGGTCGGTGGCGCGGATGCGCTGCGCTCGAAGGGTCCGGTCTCGGCGGAGCGGTTGGGTCAGGCCCAATGGGCTCGGTTGGAGCGGGAGTTGGAGCGTGGTCCACTGGCGCATGGGTGGGACGACGCATTCCAGGGCTGGACGCTCAAACGCATCAGGATGCTGATCGGGCGGATGTTCCACATCGGGTACACGGTTCAGGGTGTGTGGAAGCTGCTACGTCGGCACGGTTGGTCCGCTCAGGTGCCGGTACGGCGGGCGCTGGAGCGGGACGAGGAGGTGGTTGAGGTGTGGAAGGCGCAGGTGTGGCCACGGGTAAAAAGACCGCGGCGGACCTGGGCGCCCACATCTGCTTCGAAGACGAGGCAGGCCAGGG
>NZ_JBIVXW010000247.1:0-1494 GCF_044769405.1 Streptomyces sp. NPDC090442 | reverse complement strand
TTCACATCCAGCCCAACCAGCCGCACATCAGGCCCAGCTCACCCGGACGGGAAGCAACCACTCTCTTCAAGATCGCAATTCGCTACAAAGCCGAGCAAGGGTGTTGGCGGGACAATGAGGCGTGACTGCGCGTACGGCCGCTCGGGCTTCAGTTGTGGCTTTGAGGGCGAAGTTCGATCAGTTCCTTCCCCACCTCGATGAGCGGCGCCGTCGGATCTACCTGGCCAGCGAGGCCGCCGCGCTTGGCCACGGCGGGATCACGCTGGTGGCCGACGCTTCCGGCGCCAGTGTGGCCACCATCGCACGCGGGATCGCCGAGCTGTCCGAGCGCCCTTTGCCAGCCGGGCGGATCCGGGCTCCAGGAGCCGGCCGTAAGCCGGTGACGGTCACCGACCCCGGTCTGCTGCCCGCGCTTGAAGCTCTGATCGAGCCGCACACCCGTGGCGATCCGGTCTCGCCATTGCGCTGGACCACGCTCTCGCTGCGGTCCCTGGCCTCAGCGTTGACCACTCAGGGCCACCCTGTCAGCGCGGCGACCGTTGGACGCCTGCTGCACACTCTGGGATACAGCCTGCAGGGCACCGCCAAGACCACAGAAGGAGGTGCCAGTCATCCGGATCGGGATGCTCAGTTCACGCACATCAACGCCACTGCCGCAGCCTTCCTCGAAGACAACCAACCAGTGATCAGTGTGGACACCAAGGCCAAAGAGTGGCTCGGCAACCGCGACCGACCCGGCTGCACCTGGCGGCCGGGCAAGAACCCCATCCGTGTGGACTGCCACACGTTCACCACCAGCGACCAGCCCGTGGTCATCCCCTACGGGATCTACGACATCGCTCGCAACTCCGGCTGGGTCAACGTCAGGACCGACCACGACACGGGCGAGTTCGCTGTGGAATCCATCCGCCGCTGGTGGCAGCAGCGCGGACGGAAGGACCACCCGGACGCCGGCCGGCTGCTGATCACCGCCGACTGCGGTGGTTCCAACGACCCTCGCCGCTGGACATGGAAGAAGCACCTCGCCGCCTTCGCCCTGGAAAGTGGACTGGAGATCACGGTCTGCCACTTCCCACCCGGAACATCGAAATGGAACAAGATCGAACACCGGATGTTCTGCCACATCACCGCGAACTGGCGCGGTAGGCCCTTGACCAGCTACCAGGTCGTCATCGAGACCATCGCCGCCACGACCACTCGCACCGGGCTCAGAATCGGAGCCGAACCGGCCGATATGGCCTGGGCATCACAGTCCCACCCGCCGAGTTCCATGCCTTGCCAATCACACCCCACGCCTTCCACGGCGACTGGAACTACACCCTGGCACCGGTCGCACCCCGGCACCCCGAGCCGGCACCGAGCCGGCACCGAGCCGACAACAAATCGATCCCGCCCTGACCCAGGGTTCGATCAAGTTCCGTAGGTGTCGGGGTTGTTGGTGATGCCCAGGATGGGGAGTGCTCGTTGGGGTATGTCGTGGATGGCCCGGGTGGT
>NZ_JBIVXW010000245.1:0-1522 GCF_044769405.1 Streptomyces sp. NPDC090442 | reverse complement strand
CAATGATCACAAAGCCCGTGCCTGCTCTGCTACGCACCCAAACCAGTCACAACCCCACCAGCCGTAACGACCCCGGAACTTGCAACGGCCCTGCCTCGGTGCCCGTGAGGGTCGTTCCAACGGAACGGCCCGGCTCAGTCGAAGATGGTGACCAGCAGGGCCGCAAGCACTGTCGCGGCGGAAAATGCGACAAACACCATCCGCCAGGCCGCCCTCATACGTCGCAGCGTGGGGTACCTACGGACGTCCAGCGTCGCTACCGGATTGTCGGGCCAGTACACGTCCCATCGGGGGGCGTACTGCGCGGAATCATGAAAAGAGTCGCCCACGGCTCGCACAACGAACCAACAAGCGGGGCGAAACGGCCAAAACCGCCCTCGGCGTCATCGAGCGCGGCGCGCTGCACAGATGATTCACCCTGAGCCACCAGGTACGGCTCTGAGGCGAGTACGGGGGTGCCGCTGTTTGGCGCGCATGACGACAGTGGACCCTGCCCGGGCGGGGCTAAATCGCTTGGACACGAACTGGACCCCGTCCGCGGAAGAGACGATCAGAGGCGAAAGGGTGGAGATTGCTGTGGCTTTCAGCAACTGCAGGTCGAACTCCACAACGGTGTCGGCCTCGCCGTCACCTTCACCCCCGTCCAACCCGACACCGCCGCCTGACCGCACACCGCCCACAGCAGCACCCGCCGGACCGGCCACCACCGGTCCCCCAACCACGCCCGCAAGACACCAACACCCCCTGCAACAAGGCCGTACACCCGCGGGGCGACCGTGATTTTCGCATCAGCTTTCGAGAGCACCTGCGGGGCCATAGCGCGGCTGGATTGGTTCGAACGGTCTGTCGTTTCTGCGTCTCGTATTGCCGCCGTGGTACCGGCCGGTAGACACGGAGTGATCTTGAACGCAGATACCGTCTCGGGGTCGGCGCCAAAGAAGACGGAGTTCGGTATGGGCACGTTTGACCCTGAAGCGGAGCTAGAGAAGCTGGGTATCGCCATCCAGTACCTGCTGCTCCGAGACACGCTAGCAGCCTGGGATGCCGAGCGCGGCAAGGTGTACTGCACCCTCGGTCTGGACCGCATCCCAAAGCGGTGCGCACTCGCGCATGAGCTAGCGCACATCGCCTTGGAGCACCAACGGTGTGCGTACGCGGACGAATCGGTGAGGACCATTGAGATCATTGCCCAGGAACGCAAGGCGGAACTGTGGGCGGCACGCAAACTCATTAGCAGTGCGCAACTGGCGGCCACCCGCGAGTCAGGACTGTCGCCGACCGCCATCGCGCGCGAACTGGGGGTCACAAGCCGTATTTATCGTGCCCGTCTGTTGGCTGAACAGGTCGACGAACAACGTTGATTGGGCACCGGAACTCTGGAGTCCTAAATACGGAACACTCTGCGGTCGTACTGGACGTTATGGCTAAGCTTGACTCTGTCGGGGATCTTGGAGTTGCCGAGGTCAGGTGCCCAGGGTTCGCCAGGACTTCGGCCGGGGGATCTCGTGCTGATCAAGGTAGG
>NZ_JBIVXW010000244.1:0-1540 GCF_044769405.1 Streptomyces sp. NPDC090442 | reverse complement strand
TCCAGCGACATCCCGAACTCCTCACCGCCTTCCTGGCCGGCACCGGCCTCGAACTCGCCCCACCCGCATCAAGCCAGTAGTCAAAGATCAGTAGCTGCTGACGGGCTTTTTGATCATGGCGTGGTGTCGGCGTACGTGTGCCAGTTCCGGTGGCAGAGGCGGGCGCGGTGTTGGTGGCGGCGGAGCCAAGCGGACCACCACAGCAGGTGTTTGGCATCTCGTCGGGGTGGGGGAAGGATCAGGGCCCGTAGGAGGCGGAGGAGTTCGTGGCTGCTGAGGGGGACGAGGTCGGCTTCGGCGGGGTCGTTTCGGCTGTTCTGGGTGGTGCGTTACGGCAGCTGTAGATAGCTCTGCCGGTGTCCATCGTGGCTGGTCAGCTGCTTGATGGGGGTGGCTGCGGGCGCGAGGACGGCCGCCTTGATCATGACGTGGTGTGACGCAACATCAGAACGAGACGGCCGCTTCGGTCACGGTAGACCACGAAGGCCACGAGGCCGTGTTCGGGGGCCTGTTGGCATCGATTGCCGACTGCTTCGCCCGTTGCGAGGGCAGGGAGAGGTTCGCGCGGATGACGCGGGGCATGCTGATGGAACTCGAGGACGTCAACTGCTGGAGCCTGGCCGAGGCGGTCGGTGAGCGGGGCCCACACCGCCTGCATCATTTGCTGTCCCGTGCGGTGTGGGACGAACAAGCGGTGCTGACGCGGACGGCCCTGTGGGCGGTGGACCTGCTGGATGACGGCGACGGGGTCCTGATCGCGGATGAGACGGGGGACGCGAAGTCCTCTACCGACGCGGTGGCCGCGGCCCACCAGTACTCCGGCTCGGTCGGCGGAGTGGATCTGTGCCAGGTCGCCGTGCACCTCACCTTCGCCACAGCCACCGGGCACTCCCTGATCGACCGGCGCCTGTACTTCACCAAGGAATGGGCCGGCGACGAGGAACGCCGTGAACTGACCGGCGTTCCCAACGAGCTGTGCTTCGCGACCAAGCCGCAGCTTGCGGCCCACATGCTCCGCGCCGCCATCCGGCAAGGCATATCCACCTCGTTCTTCCTCGGTGATGAGGTCTACGGAGGGCGGGAGCTGCGGACCACCTGCCGCGAGCTGGGGATGGGCTACGTCGTGGCAGTGCGCTCCAATCATCAGGTCACCACCCCGGCCGCGAAGCTGACCGCGGCCAAGGCCGCCGGCCGACTCCCCAAGCGGGCCTGGCAGCGGATGCGGACCGGCACGGGGCAGAAGGGCGTCCGGGACTACGACTGGGCGATGATCGAGGTCACCGCCGACGACACCCCCGACGGACATGAGGGCGACGCGGGGACGACTGCCCTGCTGGTCCGTCGGCACCGCTACACCCGCGCCCTGACCTACTACCGCTGCTTCGCCCCCCGGGCCGGTGACCTTGACGATTTCCAGGACGCCAAAGCGACCTGCCACCTCGACAAAGGCCAGGTCACCTGCTGGAACTCCTGGCACCGCTGGAGCGTGATCGCCCTGGTCGCCTACGCCTTCCTGGCCGTCACAGCCGCCCTCGAACGC
>NZ_JBIVXW010000243.1:0-1604 GCF_044769405.1 Streptomyces sp. NPDC090442 | reverse complement strand
TCATCGCTCACCATCCCAGTATGGACGACCGACAAGAGCCAAGCCCACCACTTCGGACAAGCACACGACTCACCCCCTCACCCGACCCAGCCCGGCCCTAAAAGTTCGAAACTCAAGTGCCTCCCCTCGTAGTGTGGAGAAGTCCGCTATGAGGAAGTTTGATGGCAGAGATACGCAAGAAGTACGACGCGGAGTTCCGGGCCGGGGCGGTCCGGATCGTTCGTGAGACTGGGAAGCCGGTCGCCCAGGTCGCGAGGGACCTGGAGATCAACGAGGGCACGTTGGCCACGTGGAGTTGGGAGTGCGGCAATCGATGGGCGCCATCGGCACCAGCGCGGACAACGCTGCCTGCGAGTCCTTCCACGCGGCCCTCAAACGGGAGACGCGCCAGGGCCGGCGTCGCTTCGACAGGGCCGCGGGATGCCGCCGCCGCGTCTTCACCCGCTTCAACACTCAGCGCCGCCACTCGGCGAACGGGCAGCTCAGCCCCACCGCCTACGAGCAGTCGGCTACCCTGACACTCGCCGCATAGCCACACGAAACCGTGGTTTTGTGCCACGATGCGGTCCCCGAACCAGCCATAGGCCCTCGCGAGCGACCCAGTTGCCACGAGATCACGATGTACAGCGCAAATTCACGCTTAAAGATCCGCGTGGAGGCCATAGCGCCTCTCGTCAGCACTTACAATCTTGGATATGGCCCAGAAAGTTGTAACTATTTACACGGACGACCTCACTGGCGAAGAATCGCCGGAGGCCGCCACCCACACTCTCGCCATTGACGGCGTGCAGTACGAAATTGACCTCAATCCCGACAGCTTTGACCAGCTGCTGGAAGCAATGCAGCCGTTCACTGCAGCCGGTCGACGGCTCGGAAGGGCCCGCAAGGCTCGCCCTGCTCAGGGTGCTGGCCGTGACGACAGCGCCGCTATCCGAGCCTGGGCCAAGGAGGCTGGCCTTGACGTGTCCGACCGTGGACGAGTGCCCGCAGAGGTTCGAGAGGCGTACAGCAAAGCCCACTGAAGACTTTTCCAACCTCTGGAGCCTTTTCCATCTGTACGCCCTGCGGGTGGGGCGGTGACGGGGTGTTGACCGGGGCGTGACGAACGGGGCATCCCGCCGGTTTGGGAGGTCACCACAATTAGCCTGACCAGCGGAGATGCCCCGTTTTTTCCTATCCTGCCGCATGCGACGTCGACGAAGAGCTCCTGGAACTGGTGACGATGGTGATCGTCGCGTGCGACGGGGAACGCTCCTGCAAGCTGCACCCGTACGACCGGGCCCGGTGCGCCCTGGTCGCCGAGTAGCCGGGGGGGAAATCTCACCCCCGGCCCTCACAGAACCGTGCGTAACAGTCTCCCGTTACACGGCTCGTGCCACTCTGATCATCAGACCGCCACAGCGCATACCCTAATGCGCCACTGCGCGAACATGCGGGGGTATCGCCGAGCGATCTCCTGCATCTTCGCCAGGGCCTTGCGCTTGCCCGTGAACCGCTTGTACTTGTTCACGGCAGCTGTAGATAGCTGCTGGTGTGCTGTCTGGTCATGGTGTGGTTGTCGGCGTAGACGTGCCAGTTTTGGTGGCAGAGGCGGGCGTGGTGTT
>NZ_JBIVXW010000242.1:0-1644 GCF_044769405.1 Streptomyces sp. NPDC090442 | reverse complement strand
TCACCGAACTGCAGTGCCTGTGGTACGGCGCTTTCAAGGACCTCCCGGTCCGCCTCGTCCTGGTCCGCGACCTGGGTTCGACCAAACCCTACGACCTCGCCTTGATCAGCACCTGTTGAGTGCCGTTCAAGATGAGCATGGTGTTGCCACTCAGGATGAGCATGTGGGGTGATGGGAATGCCCTGCCGGACGGAGTCCGGCAGGGCATTTGGTGTTCACGGTGTCACTGGGATGCTCGGGGTGCCGTGCGCGACGGTGGTCATTCTTCGGTGACTTCGGCGATGGCGGCGCGGGCGGAGGCTTCGTCGACGATGGACTTGCTGTCGGCGTAGGCGGACAGCAGGGCCTGGACGGCGAGGTTGTTGACCGCGCGGGGGTAGCCGCGGGAGCTGTCGTGGATCAGGGGGATCGCGTCGTCGGAGTAGAGGGTGTCGGAGCGTCCGGCGAGGGCGAGGTGGTGGGCGAGGTAGCTGCTGGTCTCCTCGGCCGTCGTGGGCGGCATGTTGTAGCGGATCGCGATCCGCTGGTCGAGGGCGGCGAGCATGCCGAGCTTGATGTTGCGCCGCAGGGTGGGCTGCCCGACCAGCAGACAGGCCAGTGGACTTGTCGAATCCATGTCGTGATTCGTCAGCATCCTCACGGCTTCCAGCTGCTTGTGATCGAGTAGGTGGGCCTCGTCGATGACCAGGACGGGAACCCGCCCGCGCTCGGCGTGTTCGGTGGCCGACGCGTCCGCGGCCTGCGGAATCAGGGTGGAGCGGTGGGGTTTGGGGACCCCGCCGAGGCGAGTGACGATGGCCTGGTGGATGCCGGTGACGCCGATGGCGGGGTTGGGGAGGTAGATGACCGTGTGCCGGGGGTGATCGAGCCCGTCGAGGGCCGCGCGGACGGCGACGGTCTTCCCGGCACCGACCTCACCGGTGATCACGCCGAGGCAGCGTTCCCCGATGCACCACGTGATGCGGGCCGCGGCCTGCGCGTGGGAGGAGTGCCGGTGCAGCATCCCCGGGGCCAGATCTTTGCCGAACGGCATGACCGAAAAACCGTAGTAGCCCTGGATCTTGTCTATCAACTGGGGCCTTCTTCCAAGTAGTTGAGGAAGGACGCGAGGTCGGACGCGGCAGTGCGGGCCCGCCGGTGGAAGCAGACGGCCAGTCGGAGAGCCGGCGCGTTCGTGGTGAGGGCATTTCGGTCCAGTTGGCGCCCAGCCAGATCAAGGACTCGCTCCAGCAGCTGACGGGCGGTGTCCTCGGCGACTTCGAGGCGGTCGATGTGGTCCTGGACCGGGTTGTGGTCGGCCCTCACGCGTTCCGGTCCGGCTGATCGGGCATCAGGGCAGTGTAGTTGATCTTCTGTCCGAGTTCCGCGGTCCGAGCGGTGTCGACGAGCCGCAGGTAGTCGATGCCGGTGGCCGGCGCGGGCGGCGCCTTGGGGAGCTCGGGCTTGGCCTTGGGATGCGCGTGCCGGGCGATGCGGTGCGGGGTGGCGAGGCCGAACGGCCGGTTGTGAAAACGGACTTCGATCTCGGTCAGGGCTGTTGCAAAGTCTTGGGGTTCCACGAATCTGCAGGTCACAGCTGGGTGACGGTCTGTCAGGATGGCCTCTCCGTATGCAACGAAGCTCCGACGATCAAGGTGACCTCCC
>NZ_JBIVXW010000241.1:0-1648 GCF_044769405.1 Streptomyces sp. NPDC090442 | reverse complement strand
GGGCTTGGGAAGAACGCCGACGCCGCGTGCGAGGCGTGGTGGGGGTAGGCCACCACCGGAGGCAACGGCTGCCCGGGCGCCACCTCGCGCAGTTGGGGTCCGGTATCGGTAGGAGTCTGTGATCGAGTGGTCGGTGTTCCAGTAGCTGACGGCCTGTGAGATCACCGAGTGTGGTCACCGGGGGCGTACTTCTTCCAGGTGCCTCCGGCTTGGGCGGCGACGGCCTCGGTATGGACTGCGTGGTAGCCGAGCATCCCCGCGACGACCGACGGCGGAGCCTGTAGGACAAGTTGCCGCAGGGTGGCGGTCCGGCCGTTGAGGGTAGGGACGCCCGCGGCGGTGAGTCGCTTGCCGAGGGTGGCGGGGTCCATGGGCTGCCCGGCCCGGCGTCCGGGGAAGAGCCAGTCGCTGGTGGGGAGAGTGCCGCCTGGCCGGTTCGGGCGTCCGTCGTGTATGTAGCCGAGTAGTAGCTTGGCGAAGGGCTCGGGAACCGGTGTGGGCGGGTCGCCGAGGAGGAGCGCGACCTGATCGCCGTCGTGCTGGACGTCATGGACGGTGAGTCGGATGAGCCGACGGACGGGCTGGGCATAGAGGAGGATCAGGGCAGCCGCGATCCGTTCCATGAGCGGGAGATCGTCGCTGGTCATGATCTTGCGGATCAGGGCGATGCGGTGGTGCTGGCTGATCGGGGCCGGGTTCTCCGTGTGAGGGTCCCCGTGGCAGCCCGGCCCGGTCGCAAGCCCGCCCCATGATCGCCCGTATACAGGTCCCCGTCAGTGCCTGGTAGGGGGCCCGAGAGGTGACGAACACAGCTGTCGCCGAGCAGCGAGGGCGGCTGTTGGTCAGGTAGCCGGCCACAGACTCGCCGACCTCGGTTGGCAGCGGCAGCCGCTCTGTGCAGGATCCCTTGCCTCGCACGGCGATCTCTCCCGCATGCCAGTCGATATCGGACAGTTGGATGGCGGCGGCTTCCGCACCGCGCAGTCCCAGGCGGGCGAGCATCACCAGAATCGCTCGGTCTCGCCGTCCCGCCGCGGTCCGCAGGTCCGGCGCGGACAGCAGCGCGGCGACCTGCTGCGGCGTCAGGCCGCGGGGCAGGGAATCCAACCGCCAGCCCGCCACCGCGGGGACCGCTGCGGTCAGTGGAGCCGGGATCCGTTGCGGTCAGTGGAGCCGGGATCCGTCCGTCCACGTGCAGGTAGCGAAGCAACGAACGGACCGCGGTCACCAGGGCCTTCGCCGACCAGACGCTGTCACACTCGGCGGTGTTCCGCACCATGGCTGACCGACCGGAGCTACCTTCGGCAAGGAAGGCTCCTCCAGGATGACAGACACGGTCTCTACAGACGTTCCGGACCAGGTAGTTGTCGGCGGGGTGGACTCCCACTCCGGCACCATCCACGTCGCCGTGGTCACCGACCGGGGAGGGCACCTCGCCGACGCCGAATTCCCCACGAGAGCCGCCGGGTACACTGCCGCGATCGCCTTCTTGCAGGCCCACGGAACCATCGCCGCCATCGGCGTGGAGGGCACGTCCTCCTACGGAGCGGGCTTTACGGGTCGCCCCACGATTGATGATCTTGCTCACGGTTGGGGACATGGAGTGGTTTCTATGAGTTGTCTGGGTTGTGATGACTCATCAGGCTCG
>NZ_JBIVXW010000240.1:0-1675 GCF_044769405.1 Streptomyces sp. NPDC090442 | reverse complement strand
CGAGACCGGACCCTTCGAGCGCAGCGCATCCGCGCCACCGACCTCCCACGCCCTCCGCCAGCGCCGAACCGACCGCGACGTCACCCGCAACTCCCGCGCGATAACCTCACTTTTGTCGCCACGCACAAACCGCTCGGCTACTTCAAGGCGTAACCGCTCACGCCGCTCCTGCTCCGCCGGGGTGTACTCACCCCTCTGCCCACGCCGCATGCCCCTGTCGTACCGCAGGGATCACGGAACGTCACCACCCCACGGACACAACGAGTTCAACCTGAGTACTTACGCGGCATCGTTCCATAGGAGCCGCCACGTCAGCTCGCACGGGTATCCGCTTGCCGCCTTCCCACGCCAGCCCTGCGCGAGTTGAAAAGTGGTGCAGGAGGCACGTATGCGATCATCCCATCGGCAATCATCGCACATCTCTTCGAGCATAACCGGCGTAGTGAAACCTTCGGCGAAGCCATGGTCCAGAAGCCGGAGGCGCAGCAGCAGTATCCACATGTTCTTACGGCCGAGACCAAAGGCACGGGGGCCGGGATAGGCCGGCATCACCGGCAAGTCAGGCGGCGGCGCCGCGGCGGGGTGCATGAGCGGGGGTTTCGCCTCGGGGTCCGAAACACAGGGGGCACCCTCTTCATCTCCAGTCAACATTTTCCATGTTTCGGCGTCCATGATCCCAAGGCGGTCGGAGATGTCCCACCCGTGTGCATGCTGAAAGGCGGCACAGGAACGGACGTCGATCATACTCCATCCATACACCGCAACATTCTGATAAAAGCAGTCGACGCCGTGCTCAATGAACAAAAGACGAGCCCAGAAGACATAAATATTATCCCTGCCCTGCTGGAAGAATCGAGCGCCCGGGAACCCGGTCGCGGACGACAGCGAACTGTTGGAACCCACGCCCGGTCGCTCGACGATATTACGCTCAAGGCTCAGGCATCGTAGAATCAGGCGGGCAATGATTCGACCACAACGAGCGAATGGCATAAGCGTGCCTCCATGCTCGAAAGGCGCGGGAGCCACGAAACGCGAACCGCTCCCCCGAATCGCTCCCCGGCTCCAGCATCCACTCCATTCCGAAGACAAGCAACGAAACCACTCAACCGTCGAAACAGCGCGCCCGGCGAAATGAGGACGAAGCGCCGTTCCTACGCACGACATGATACTTTGGCAAGCAGCCGGCAGAGCGCTGCCAACTTTCCACCCACGAGGCGAAAAAACGTCTCGGCGGGGCGTCACGTTTTATTGCCGTACCGGTCCAGTTACCTGTTTGACTTCGAGAACCCCGGACCGGAAGACGGAGTCAACCGTTCACCTGCTCAGGCGCCGATCGCGCCGACACTAAAACACCGGCCGCCGAAACCGCCGAGCCGCGGTGTCGACCAACGGTACGCCGCTCCATCTGGTCGTCACACCAATTCCACGGCACTTGTTTCACCGGTGCGAAACTCCCAACTCCCCGACTCGGCAATGGGTAAAATGCTTCACTTTGTCCATTATGCCTTCGGTGCTGCGGCACGACAACTGGAACACAGGACATTAGCCCCCCTCGACAGAACCGCATATCGCGGACAGGGCAGGGCTGATGCAAGTTCCTGTTGATCATGCGTCTGGCCTGGTGGGAGCCTCCGTGACGAGAAGAGCCGAAGTTCCGTTGGGATCAGCTGAGACT
>NZ_JBIVXW010000239.1:0-1685 GCF_044769405.1 Streptomyces sp. NPDC090442 | reverse complement strand
CATCGCAACACTGGCAGTGCTCGCTCTGATTACCGTGGCATCTGCGACACCTTCCCGGAGCAGCGGCTGGGACAGTCTCGCAGCCTGCGAGAGCGGTGGGAGATGGCATATCTCCTCAGGGAATGGCTACTCTGGCGGTCTGCAATTCTCCCCGAACACCTGGCGTGCCTACGGCGGGACCCGTTATGCCCCTGCCGCCGCACAGGCCAGTCGGGCTGCACAGGTCAAGGTCGCTAAACGGGTGGTGTCCGACATCGGCTGGTCTGCCTGGCCACACTGCTCACGCCTGATTGGTGTCGCCGGACACTCTCCGATGGCACGTACCGCCGTTGTTCCTCGAAGGTTGTACCGCCGCCACTCGCCCCATCGCCAGGCTCCGCCTCCCAGTGCCATCGTCAAGAACGGCGACACCCTGAGCAGTATGGCGCAGCGCTATCACGTACAAGGCAACTGGCCCATCTTGTACGCCGTGAACATCAACACGATCGGAAGAGACCCCAACCACCTTCTGCCGGGCTGGAAACTGCGCTTGGGAAGGTGAATCGCCTGCTGCACTGGGACCGTTAGAGGAATATGCTGGCCCAGTAGTGGGGTCTTGCCCGTCCTCTCCGGCTCGGTTACTAGCGGTCCGGTAGGCTTCGACAATCTGCTGCTGTCCGACATCGGCGGCGGACGGCTGTCCAGACTCGAGCCGGCGGTGTGGGCACCCTGCAAGATGAGCTTCTGCAGGCGGCCAGGCGGAGTCAATCGGAGCGAGCGGGCGCGGATGAATTCATCAGCGAGCAGGACGTGGATGCTGCGACAGTCAGCCAAGACAGTGACGGTTTTGCTACCAAGGGTGCGCTTGAGCCGCTACTTGTTCACCAGGGTGACTTGTACAGTGCACAGTAGACTCAGAATCCTGTAATGCTGCCCGCACCCTGAAACGCAGAAATCAGTACCCCGTTGGAGCGTCTATCACTCGATCAGTGGCCGACTTAAAGATGTTCGCTGCTGTTTTGGGTACACTGGTTCCTGTACCCTTGTTCCATAATCGACAATTAGACCACATCGTGTAGGTAGGCCTGTAGCAGGGCGTCGTAGCCAATGATATTGGCTAGAAACACCTCACCTGCCGAGTGGGCACGGGAGGGAACGGAATGGAATATGATCTGCAAAAGCTCGTCGTAGAGCGACTAACCAGGCTTGGTTCTTCCCGGCGCTCCCTCAGCTACCGGGCTGCAGCTGCACGAAGTCAAGGACTCGTCAGCCATGGAACCATCGGAAGGATTGCTCGCGGGCAGCATACTGGAGTACTGTCCGACGAAACTTTAGATGGCCTTGCGTTGGCCCTTGGCGTACCACGGACTTACATCGAGAAGGCCGCTGGCATTTTTCGTGAACGCCCTCCTCAGAAATTTACCCTCCCACCTCGTGCGAGTTTACTGTCACACAAGGAACGCGAAGTTGTTCTCAGTGTGGTAGATGCGCTCCTGGCTGCAGCCTCGCGTGCGGGCACACCACGCAAAGAAGAACCGGCCGTTCCATACCCCGTTACACAGACCCTTATTGCTGGTCGTACGCCAGAGCGCGACGATCACGCCCTCGTAGCTTATGCCGCCGACGGTACCGGCCGCCTAAGCAAGAAGGACCTCGAAACCATTCGTCGGCACGAAGAGAGGCGAGATAGAGACTGAGCCTTTTCC
>NZ_JBIVXW010000238.1:0-1693 GCF_044769405.1 Streptomyces sp. NPDC090442 | reverse complement strand
ACACGCACTGACTCCCTCGGCGAACAGTTCAGCCGCCTCCAACCTCACCACTTCGCGACGCCGGCGGCCCTTCGCCGTCAGCCCGCCCCCATCCGCATAACGCATACCAACGACATAGCGCACCACTGACTACCAGTCAGCCACCCAAACCAGCCACTCACCTCGAAACGCCAAAATCAGTAATCCGGCGCAAGCGCCTGCACAGTCATCCCTTCCCCGCACCGCCGCACGATCGACCCGGCCACCGGAGCCTTACGCTCCCCGGCCACGGCGGGCACCGGATCTGGCACCTCGGCCACAGGCGCGAGCACCGCATCGCCGCCGGCGGCCAGGGTCTCGCCCAGTTCCTCCCGGGCGATCACCCGGCGTTCCAACACCACCTCGGCAGCGCCGAGTTCACCCAGGATCCGGTCCGCTTCCGCCCGGAGCTCCTCCACCCGCACCCGGGCAGCGGTTTCCCGCTCCTCCAGCAACCCCATCACCGACGCCACCGGCCACCTCCGCGTCACCGAGAACGAACTGAACGTCCCAACCCTCCCTCGGCGACACCCACACCATGCCTGAACAGCACAAACTCAGCGATCACATCCGGAAAGACAACGGCTTCTAACGCCCTCCTCTTGGGGCGTGTCCGATGGGGCGTGTCCGATGGGGCGTTGTGCCGTTCACATGGAGAGACGTAGGAGCGTACCAGTGACCGCTCGGCGCGTGTGACCGCGACGGCATGGCGATGCCGCCGCGGTCACTGGCGGCGGGTAGGAAGGACCGTAGAGCCGATGCCGTCGTCAGTTCCACCGGTGGTGAGGCCCGGGAGCCTCAGTTCGTCGACTCAGCCGTCACTGGAGGGTGAGGGCATTGTTCTGCGCCCTTGGCGGCTGACGGATGTGGGCGTTGTCCGTATGGCTCTCGCAGACGAACGGATTCAACGGTGGAACCTGCTCGCCGGGAGTTCCGATGCCGATGCTTATGCCTGGATCAGGGGCTGGGAAGAGTGCTGGAGGAGGGAAGCCGGGGTCGGTTGGGCCGCGCTTCGCCCTGACGGGGTGCCAGTTGGCTACGTCTCCTTGCAGCATCTCCATCTCGCGGGCGGCACGGCACGCTGTTCCTTCTGGGTCCTGCCGGAGCACCGCGGGCACGGTTGGGCCACTCATGCCTTGGGAACGGCGGCTCGTTGGGCGTTCGACGTCGTGGGCTTGTACCGTCTGGCGCTTGCCCATTCGGTTGCCAATCCCGCATCGTGCCGGACTGCGTCGAAGGCCGGATTCGCGGCGGAGGGCATCCGCCGGAGTGCCGTTCTGCACCTCGACGGTTGGCACGATATGCACGAACACGCTCGGGTGAAGGAAGATCCACCGGGCGACTGCGACAACCCGGCGGATGCGTTCTAGCGGTGGTTTGTTGACAGCGGTGAGTGCTGGCGGTATGCTCCTGTGTCCCGGGTTCCGCAGAATTCTCATCACCTAGAGTCACAAAACGGGCTCTGTCGCTGATCTTGTGATCGGGCGGGTCAGGATCTGTGCAGGATGCGGGTGCGGAGGAGGTCGAAGTTCGCCCGGCCATATCCATCCCTTTTGATCCGTTTCACCCTCGTGTTCTGGCCCTCGACCTGGCCGGAGCTCCAGGAGCTGGACAGGCCGGCGATGACGGCGTCCTGGTCCCGGCGCAGGCCGTTGACCAGGGAGTGCAGTGCGGG
>NZ_JBIVXW010000237.1:0-1718 GCF_044769405.1 Streptomyces sp. NPDC090442 | reverse complement strand
CACAGCCGCGACAGGCCCGCACCCGTCAACATCCCGGTCACCGTGCGTCGCCCAGTCTGGGCGGCCATCCCGGCCGCCAGATGGCAGAACGTCTCAAACGAATGCTTCGTGAAGCACGGACGAGTGACCTGAAGGACAAGCAGCAACGACGCCGGTAACGTCATCCCCGGAACCATCAGCGGCAACTCCTCGCACCGAGGCGGTTGGATCATTCACCGCTGATGGTTCTTCACATCCAGCCCAACCAGCCGCACATCAGGCCCAGCTCACCCGGACGGGAAGCAACCACTCTCTTCAAGATCGCAATTCGCTACAAAGCCGAGACAGGAAGGTGCACGCGAGAAATCAGTGCCTGACGCCCCGTAATTACGACACCGGCTCGAACCTGGCGGATCTGGGCCGGACGCAGTGCACGACCACCAGCGCTCTTCGGTGGTCGACTCCGAAGCCGACTCCACGTATCGGTGGGGAGGCCACGCTGAAAGTCTGCGGCGTAGGCGTGGCGATGCTGCCGGGGTAGAGCTGGGCACCTCACCTGTCGATCGATTCGTGGTGAACGTGGGAACTGTCCGCGGTCGCCCCTATATCGGACATCCAGTCCGATCAGGGGCAGGCCCATCGCCGGCTGATGGCCGTCGGGCAGGACGGAGGCTCCGTAGTACTCCGAGGCCGGGAAAGCCGGTCACATGGGGAAGGGGGCCAGCAAGTTAGCAGTAAGGAGACTGGAATGCCAGGAGGCTGTCGCCGGTGAATACCGACGAGCTGGAATGGGCCTTGATGAAGGCCGAACGCCGGGTACTGGAGATCCAGACCAAGCTGCACCGTTGGGCTGTCGATGATTCTCATCGCAGGTTCGACGACCTGTTCAACCTCGTGGCCGATCCCGCCTTCCTGTTGGTGGCGTGGGACCGTGTCCGGGGAAACAAGGGTGCCCGCACGGCCGGAGTGGATGGGAAGACCGCCCGCTCCATCGAAGCCGGGCAGGGAGTCGAGGCGTTTCTCGACAGGCTGCGGACCCAGGTCAGAGACCGCAGCTTCCATCCGGTTCCTGTCCGCGAGCGGATGATTCCCAAGGCGAATGGCAAGCTTCGTCGTCTCGGGATTCCGACCGTGGCGGACCGAGTGGTTCAGGCGTCCTTGAAACTGGTGCTGGAGCCGGTATTCGAAGCGGATTTCCTCCCGTGTTCCTATGGGTTCCGCCCGAACCGCCGAGCTCACGATGCGATCGCCGAGACTCGCTACCTCGCCAGCCACGGATACGAGTGGGTGGTGGAGGGCGACATCACGGCGTGCTTCGACGAGATCGCGCACCCGGCCCTCATGGAGCGGGTGCGAAATCGAATCGGGGACAAGCGGGTGTTGTCCTTGGTGAAGGCGTTCTTGAAGTCCGGGATCCTGTCCCGTGACGGAGCCTTCACGGACACACGCACCGGGCCCCCGCAGGGCGGGATCCTGTCGCCGCTGCTGGCCAACATCGCACTCTCGGTCCTGGACGAGCACATCGCCCAGGGCCTCGGAGGACCAGATGGCACCTCCGAGGATCGACGCAGGAGACGGCGCCGAGGACTGCCCAACTACCGGCTGGTCCGGTATGCCGATCTATGCCGAACTCGGCATAGGTCTGCTTATGCCGCACGTCGGGTTATGCCGACCGCGGAGGCGAGAGCGTGACGGACCTGCAGTCCAGTTTTTGAAAGTTCAGCATAATCGGCGTCCAC
>NZ_JBIVXW010000236.1:0-1720 GCF_044769405.1 Streptomyces sp. NPDC090442 | reverse complement strand
ACCTGTCGAGAGAAATCGAACAAAAACATCTAAAGATGATTCAATGTGGCCAAGAGGCCGCGCTGCGGACCGCCGACGGTGACGGGGAGGCGATACCACAACGCTGGCCCAGAGGCCTGACAGGCCATCGAGCAGCAGCTCACCGACTGGCTTGCCCGTGCGGCGAGAGGAAACGCCACAGCGGTCAGGAGCGGCTCAGCACCCCCTTGGCTCACATCCTTGAGACAGCCCTCCAGACCTCCCAGACGATCACCTTCGCCCTGCGCAAGCTTCCGGACATCGCCCTGGAACGCCTGCTCCTGGCCAAGCATCTGGTGGACGCGGCCTATCCCACCCCGGCCCGGATCGCCCTCGCCGGAAAGGCCCACAGCGTCACCCTGACCGGCCCGATCTCCACCGCTTCGGGCCGCACCTCACCCCTGCATCCGGCCTTCGCCAAGGCCACCTTCAGTTCGACTGGGACACCCGCCGACTCGCCTGCCCCGCCGGTCACAAGAGCCTGCCCTTCAAGCCGCTGCCCCTCAATCAGCGCCCCTACCTGCAGGCTTCCTTCCCCACCGCTACCTGCCGGGGCTGCCCCAGCGCTCGCGCTGCACCCGTACAGCCGACCAGTCGCGGTCGGTGACCTTGCAACCCACCCGCGAACTCCACGAGATCCAGCTTGGCAACTGGGCCGACCAGCACAGCAAGGAATGAAAAAGACCGCTACGCGATGCACGCGGGCGTCGAGGCCCTCCACTCCCAGGCCGTACGCGCCTTCGGCCTGCGCCACACCCGCTACCGCAGCCTGCTCAAGACCCGCCTGCACACCCAGCTCACCGCCGCGGCCTGCAACCTCGTCCACGTCGCCGACTGATCCACACCCCCACCCCCACCCCCACCCAGCGCCGACCCGCCCGATTCCACGCCCTCTGCCTGACCCTCGAACCCACCTGAAGATCACCAACGGAATCACGGCGTTGGGGGTGTCGGCGCTCACGTAATTGGGCTCTGGCGATGATCACGTGACGCCTGCCCCTGTTCAGGGAGCGAGGAGTATCTGGGCCCTGAGGAGATCGAACTTCGCTCGCCCGTAGCCGTCCCGTTTGAGCCGCCTTACCCGCGTAACGTTGCCCTCTACAGCGCCGGAACTGTGCTCCAGGGTCAGGCCGTTGATGATGGCGGGCAGATCGCGGCGCATGCCGTTGGCAAGGCTGCGCAGCTCGGGCAGGTCGGCCGCGTCCACGGCGTTCAGCCAGGCGGGCAGTTCCTGGCCGCGCCGCTGGCTCATGATCTTCGCGAAGGCGCGGACGTGCTGCTCAAGTCGTTCGAGGTGGACGCAGTGGGCGGTGGCGTTCTTCAGGATCAGCGCGTCGTCCTGGGTCAGCCGGTCAGGGTGGGTGAGCAACGCCTTGCTGATCTTGCGCGGCTTGGGGACGGCCGGGAGGGTGGGGGTCGGCTTGCGTCGGTGCGGGTCCGGCCGGTGGCGGCTTTCCCCGGGCATCCGGAAGGGCTTGAGGTAGCGACGCACCGTCTGGACATCGCCGGTGAAGCCCAGGGTGCGTAGCTCGGTGGTGATGGTCTGGGCGTTCGTCACGCCCTCGTTCCAGCGTTGGTTGACCAGGTCGATGTAGGGGTCGAGCTTGCGGGCTGCCCCGCGATTGATGTTGGGGCGTGTTGGCCTGGGAGTTCGGCTGGTGGGTGATTCAGCAGGCCGTCGCGCGGACGAGCACGAGGTCGG
>NZ_JBIVXW010000235.1:0-1814 GCF_044769405.1 Streptomyces sp. NPDC090442 | reverse complement strand
AACCACCCGGGCCATCCACGACATACCCCAACGAGCACTCCCCATCCTGGGCATCACCAACAACCCCGACACCTACGGAACTTGATCGAACCCTGCCCGTGCGGGCCGTGTCCCCCGTCAGTGGGTCACTGTGACCCAAGGGAGGCAAACGCGTCGGCGGAGACGGTTACGATCGCCGCACCCGCGTAACCAGAGACCCGTAGGAGCGCACAAATGGACGATCACGGGGACGACTTCGCCATGTGGTTTCAAGAGGGGCAGGGGGGTGCTCAGCGGTCTGAGGAACAGTGGCTTGTGATCGCTGGGTACGTGCGGCATGCCGCCCTCAAGCTTCTTGGCCCAGGAACGATTCCGCTGTGTCTTCCCGGCGAGCCCCAGGAGTGCGGACGCACAGCACAACAGCATGTGTTGGCGTGGAGTGCCCAACTCAAGGTGGTGGCACAGCACTTGATCGAGGATGCGGCCCCGTCTCCGGCGCGTGCCGCCCACGTGTCCGGAGCGCTGTCCCAAAGGCGGCTGGCAGAGCTGCGAGCCCAGAACCCCCCGGTGCACCCCACGCATTGATCCAGAGCGGCCCCGTCGTGCACTACCCCCGTGGTGTGCGGCGGGGCTTCCGTGCGCCGCTGAGCAGCCGATAGCCTAGAACCGCTAGTTAGACGCGTTCGGGTCTGCCAGGACATACCAATCGATCTCGTGGTCCCGCTCACGGATCACGGTCGCCCCCAGGGCCACGATCCAGCCGGGACAGCCTCGCAGCTCGGCGTGAGTCTGCCGCAGTGAGGCACGGGGCAATATCGGGCGAACAGGAGGCCCCAGAGCCGGAGTTGGTCCGGCGGATGGGCGGAGGTGGCCTTTCGGCAACGATCCGGCGCACCAGGGTCGGGGAGCGCCGGCGTAGCCAGGGCTGTCGCACCTCGTCACCGCGGCCGCGCTCTGTTGCGACGCACCCCGGCTCGCGCCCGGTGCACGGTCAATCCCGCTCGCGGAGCTTCGCCAAGGCGTCGCGGCCGCCGCGCAGTTGGCGTTCGGCCTCGTTGATGACGCCTCCCAGGTGCCCGGACACGACTGCCGGTCATGGCAATTTGGTGTGGAGGAGGGCCAGCACGGTCTGGGCAATGCATCCCTCCTGCTCGACGGGGTATCCGCGTCGAAGGCATCCCTGGGCAAGAGCTGCTGCGGGGCCGTTGAGCATCGCGTGTAGGTCTTGCCAGATCGGGCTGTTGAGAGCCCAGGGGGTTTGAGGGGTGTGGGCTGGTGTCAGTCCGACGTCGCAGATCGTGGTGTGTTGTTGGGCGGTTGGTGTGAGTGAGTTCCAGATGGCTGTGGCGATCCGGGTCCCGCCGAGGTCGGCGTCAGGGGCGATGATGGTGGTGTCAGCCTGTTCGGCGAGTTCGGTGATGTGGTGGAGGATTTCTCGGCTCGGCATGCCTGCGTGATAGACGATGCCGGGCGGTTGGTGATGGTTTCTGAGTGCGCTGTAGACGGCGTCTGCGGCTTGGAGGTTCTCCACCACGATCAGGGTGGGGCTGTGAAGTTGAAGATGCAGGTCGGCGGTCGTGGCTGGGATGAGAACGACGCCGAGGTTGTCGAGGGGGCGCTTGCGGGTGGCTGGCATGGCGGTGATGGGTCCGCCGAGGCCGATCCGGCTGTGGCCGCGCAGGCCGATGGCCCGGGCGAGGGTGGCGGGAACGCCTGACTCACGCAGAATGTGAAGGGCGTGGTCGCGTCCGGGAGGTGGTGTAAAAGGGCCACGAGCGTAGGTTTCGTACTGAACCGACCAAAGTTCGTACGGAAGGACCCACGCCCGTGACACG
>NZ_JBIVXW010000234.1:0-1843 GCF_044769405.1 Streptomyces sp. NPDC090442 | reverse complement strand
CTTGACTCTGTCGGGGATCTTGGATTTTCCCGGTGAGCTGGGGTGATCGGTGGGCATGCTCGGGGTGTTCCGAGAGCCCATGCAGTTGTCGAGGTGTCCGTTGTCGCTCCGTCCTCGTTCCGGTGAGCAAGTCCCGCCTCTGACGGCGCAGATCGCGAGGGCGAGCAACCCGGGCGGTACGGCGGCGATGTGGGTGAGAGACCGCCTGGACGGGCTGTGGTGTGACGAGGACTTCGCGGACTGGTATCCGCGTGACGGGCGTCCGGGCCTCTCGCCCGCCCAGCTGGCCACCGTCTGCGTGCTGCAGTTCGTGCTCGGCCTGTCGGACCGGCAGACCGCCGAGGCGGTGCGCTGCCGGATCGACTTCAAGTACGCGATGGCCATGGAGCTGGACGATCCCGGCTTCCACCACAGTGTGCTGGCCGACTTCCGCGACCGTCTCACCGAGGGCGACCGCGCCGATCGCCTCCTCGACCTTGCGCTGGCCCGCCTGAAGGAAGCCGGGCTGATGCGCGAGCGCACCACGCAGCGCACCGACTCCACCCACGTCCTGGCCGCCGTGCGTGACCTCACCCGGCTGGAGCTGATCACCGAGGCGGTCCGTGCCGCGCTGGAGGAAGTCGCCGGCACTGCCCCGCACCTGCTGGACGAGCTGGTCGACGAGGACTGGGGGCGCCGCTACGGCCGCCCGGTCCGCCTGGGCAAGAACCCCACCAAGCCCAAGACCAGGATCCTCGCCACCGGCAACGACGCCGTTCGGCTCCTGGAACACCTCCACCAGCATGGTGGAGACCGGGCGTTCGGCCCTCGTGTCCAGGCCCTGCGCCAGATCATGGTGCAGAACTACCACCGCGACACCGCAGGACACCTGCGCTGGCGCACCGCCGAGACGGAAGACGGCCCCGGCCTGCCGCCCTCCTCCCGGGCGATCGTCTCGCCCTACGACACCTCCGCCCGCTACGCACGGCACGGGCACATCATCAGCTGGAAGGGGTTCTCCGCCCATCTCACGGAGACGTGCGCTCCCGACGGCCCCAACGTGATCACCGACGTGGCCACCACCGCGGCCACTACCCACGACAGCAAGGTCCTGCCCGGTATCCACACTCGCCTGCACCGTCGCGGACTGCTGCCCGCCGAGCACCTGGTCGACGCCGGCTACACTTCCCTGCCCCACCTTGCGCAAGCCGCACGCGATCACCAGGTCACCGTCTCCGGGCCGCTCAAGGCCAACCCCACCCGGCAACACCGCCGGGGTGAAGGCTTCGCCCGCGACGACTTCCACATCGACTACGACCGACAGCAGGTCACCTGCCCCCAGGGGCAGATCAGCCAGGGCTGGCACGGCCCTTACCCGACCTCCTCGCCCACCGCGGCCCCGCTGATCGTGGCCCGGTTCACCAAGAGCCAGTGTCAGCCATGCCCGGCCCGCGCTCAGTGCACCGCCTCCCGCGCAAGCCACCGCACCGTGGGCTTTCCCCCACGCGAACTACGCGACCTGCAACTCCACATCCGTGCCGAGCAACAGACACCCGAATGGAAGACCCGCTACGCGGTCCGCTCCGGAGTCGAGGGAACGGTCAACGAGTTCGCCCACGGCCACGGTATGCGCTACTGCCGCTACCGAGGCCAGGAAAGGGTCCACCTCCAGCACGTCCTGACCGCCATCGCCATCAACATCGAGCGCCTCAGCGGTCTCTCACCGACCGAAGAAGTGCGCCCTCCCCGCCGACCGACCGCCTTCCAGACCTACCTTGATCAGCACGAGATCCCCCGGCCGAAGTCCTGGCGAACCCTGGGCACCTGACCTCGGCAACTCCAAGATCCCCGACAGAGTCAAGCT
>NZ_JBIVXW010000233.1:0-1860 GCF_044769405.1 Streptomyces sp. NPDC090442 | reverse complement strand
AGATGTCCTACCAGCCCTTCAACCGCCCCCTCGACCTACTAAAACTCCCCTGACCTGCCCAAACATCCCAACACCCGGACTTTGCAACAGCCCTGGTCTTCGGGCACCGTGAACATGCCGAGGAACTACGCGACGAGGTCGCAGAGGCATTGAAGCCAATGGGCCTTCGCCTGTCGGTGGAGAAGGCAAATATCACGCACATTGACGAGGGCCTTGATTTTCTCGGATGGCGCATCCAGCGTCACCGGAAACTTGGCACTGATCGGCAGTACATCTACACCTACCCGGCACGGAAATCAGTGCGTTCCGTCACGGCCAAGGTGAAGGAACTGACCGGACGACAGAACGTCGGACTATCGCTGGAGTCCTTGCTCCACCAGCTGAACTCGGTGTTGCGGGGATGGTGCGTGTATTTCCGTCCCGGAGTTTCGAACGTCGCTTTCTGTTACCTCAGCCACTACGCGTGGATGAGAGTGACGCGATGGATTCGACGCAAGCACCCCGGGATCACTTGGAAACAGCTCCGCCGACGCCATTACGGCGGCAGCTGGTGGCCCGTCACAGAGGAAACAGAACTGTTCAACCCGGCCAAGGTAAGCACGACCAGATACCGATACCGGGGAAAACTCATTCCGTCTCCGTGGCCCACTACGGCATGAGGAACTGAACACCCCCGAACGGGATTTGTGGAGAGCCCGGTGCCCGGAGACGGGCACGCCGGGTTCGGGAGGCGGCTCGGGGAAACCCACTGGTGGAAACACCAGCAGGGCGCCCCGAGTCGACCTCACCCAGCCCCCGCCATTCCTTGAACTTGTTGATGCCGCGCTCGACGGTGTTGCGATCTTTGTAGAGCGTGGCGTCGTGGCTGACCGGGCGGCCACCGGAGCGTCCCCTCTTCTTGCGGTGGGCGGCCTGGTCGGCCTTCTCCGGGATCACCGCCTTGATATTGCGTCTGCGCAGGTGGGCGCGGTTGGCGCGGGAGGAGTACGCCTTGTCGCCGGCCACTGCGTCCGGCCGGGTCCTGGGGCGACCGACCGGGACACGCACCTTGATCTTCTTGAGGACGGGGATGAAGCGTGGGCTGTCTGCGGCCTGCCCGGGGGTGAGGATGATGGACAGCGGGCGGCAGCGCCGCTCGACGGCGAGGTGGATCTTGCTGGTGAGCCCGCCCCGGGAGCGGCCCAGTTCGGCGGCCCGCAGTCGGGCCCTGCGGCGTCGGCGCACGGCGCGGCGCTGTTCCCGCTCGGGGTCCTCCCTGTCCGCGTTCCCTTCGCCTACGGGGTCGTTTTGCCCCTTTGCCGCAGCCCCTTTTCCTCTGCCACGGCCTTCTCCAGGTCCTGAAGCAGTTCCGGGTCGACCACCATGCCCGCCGCGTGGTGATGCGCGCGAGTAACGGTCGAGTCCACGCTGACCAGGCTGAGATCGACGTCGTCGCGGGCCGCTGCCTCGGCGATCATCGCGTCCATGAGGGTCTGGAAGACTTCGTCACGCGCCCACATCCGGAACCGGTCGTAGATCGTCGACCAGGAGCCGTAGCTCTCCGGCACATCCCGCCAGGGGCTGCCGGTACGGAACCGCCACATCACCGCGTTGAAGTAGCTGCGCAGGTCAGGGATCGGTCCGAACGCCCCCAGCGGCAGGTGCGGTTCGATCAACTCCCACTCGGCATCGGTCAGATCACCACGAGTCACGCGACCGGTCTACCGCAGCCAGCACGCTCCTGAAGTGGGAATGACCGATCCCGTGATCTCAACTCAGAACAGGCCTTGACTCTGTCGGGGATCTTGGATTTTCCCGGTGAGCTGGGGTGATCGGTGGGCATGCTCGGGGTGTTCCGAGAGCCCATGCAGTTGTCGAGGT
>NZ_JBIVXW010000232.1:0-1892 GCF_044769405.1 Streptomyces sp. NPDC090442 | reverse complement strand
ATCCGGACCCGCTCGGGGAAGCTGTCACCAACTATGTGATCTTGCGGCACGAAACCAGGACTCTAGTCGATCATGCGCTAGCGAAGCGACGTTGGGCGTGGGCCAAGTCGGCGGAGACCGCACACGGGCGTTCGGAAGGGCCAGCAAGGGCGCAGCGCCGACCATCGCTGACCTGTGCGGGCACTGTGCACATGAGAAATGCGCTATCGGTCCGAACGGCGACGTGTGGCCGTGTGTGCTGGGGCGCTTTCTGAACATCGGCAACGTACTGGAATCCCCGCTCTCCAAAATCTGGGGTGGCGCCCAGATGGAACAGGTGTTGGCCGATATCACGGCGGTTCACGGCGAAGGGGCGCAGTCATGCACGCCCCCGCAATTCCTCCCCATGTGCGGCCCGTGCGGCAGGGCCGTTGCAAGTTCCGGGGTCGTTACGGCTGGTGGGGTTGTGACTGGTTTGGGTGCGTAGCAGAGCAGGCACGGGCTTTGTGATCATTGTGGTGTCTGAAGCCCAACGCCGCTGCGTTATCGCTGGAGTCGGGGCTGCAACCCTTCTTCCATGACCGTGACTTCGGTGTGGAGGGTGTAGTTCTGGCAGGTGGCGGGGTGCTGTCTATGGTTGGGGATGTACTTGCTGACGGCCTTCAGGCTGCGGGCTTTGAGACGTTGGCGGCGGCGCTGGGGCAGGAGGTTGTCCAGCAGCGCGCGGCCGATGGGGCCGATCAGTTGGACGGGGCCGTTGGGGAGTACGCCGGCGGCAGTGGTGACCTGGTCCCGGGCGGTTTCGAGGGCGACGGTGAAGCTGAGGCGGTCCATGTCCAGGCCAGGGCAGCTGGCGGCGGTGTCGCCGGCACGGTGGACGAGGGCCTGATAGACGGCGAGGATGCCCCACACCTCCTGCTCGAGCAGGTCCGGATGCCCGGAGCGCAGGACCCGCCCGTCCAGCAACGTCGCCTTCACACTGGCGTAAGTGGTCTCCGCCTGCCACCTCTCGTGATACAGGGTCACGAGTTCGGTGCCCGGATACCGCTGGGGGTCGGTCAGGCTGGTGACCAGGCGCCACTGCTCACGCCGGGTGGTGCCGTCGGCCAGGGTCAGCGTGATCCACGCCTCCACCACGCGGACCGGGAGCTTCCCGCCGCCCAGGCGGGCCAGATACGAGCCGTCCGGGAGCCGCTTCACGATGGTGGGGCAGCGGCGGGCGGAGGACCGCACCAGGAACTGCGCACCACCAGCATGGACGTCGCGCAGGAATTCCCAGGCATCGAAGCCCGCATCGGCCAACACCAGCATCTCCGCCTGAAGGCGGTGAAGCAGCCGGCCGGCATAGACGAGTTCGCCCTCGGCCTCGGGCCCGAACGCGGCCCCGATCACGGCCCGGGTGCCGGTCTCGATCAGGGTGACCAGCCGCAGCAGCGGATACCCGAACTCCCGCACCTCGCCCCTGCGCTTGGGGAAACGCGCGGTGACCGGATCACGATCGGGCAACTGCAGACTCGTACCGTCGAACGCGACCGGGCGCATCCCCCGCCAGTAGGCTCCGGACGTATCGAGCCAGGCCACCGGCCCGGACAACACCTCGAACAACACCCTGAGCGGCCGCGCACCCAGCCGACGACGGGCCCTCGACAACGAGGAGGAATGCGGACACACCACCGCCAGCCCTGCAAGGCCCGCCGTCATCTTGCCCCACACCGCCCGGTACGAGCACGACTCGAACAGCGCCAGGGCGAGGATGAAGTAGACCACCACCCGCGCCGGCAGCAGCCTGCACCTGCGCTCTTGTGCTCCGGTCTCCTCCCAGGGCTGTTGCAAAGTCTTGGGGGTTCCACGAATCTGCAGGTCACAGCTGGGTGACGGTCTGTCAGGATGGCCTCTCCGTATGCAACGAAGCT
>NZ_JBIVXW010000231.1:0-1901 GCF_044769405.1 Streptomyces sp. NPDC090442 | reverse complement strand
TACCTTGATCAGCACGAGATCCCCCGGCCGAAGTCCTGGCGAACCCTGGGCACCTGACCTCGGCAACTCCAAGATCCCCGACAGAGTCAAGCTAGGGAACATCCGCAAAGTTGAACGGGGCGAGCGCCTGCCCACTCATGGCTTTCTGGCCACCGCAGCCCGAACACTTGCCGTGAGCGTGGAAGAGCTGACCGGCCAGCCCTACCGCGGGCAGCAACGATCTGACGAGAAAGCACACGCACCTATCGCTGCCATCCGGACCGTGGTGCGTGCATTCGATCTCCCTCCGGAGTGGCGAACCACACCGCGCCCTCTGGCGGACATCGCCGTTGACCTTGACGAGGCCACCCGGCACCGCGCCGCGGCCCGGTACACCCGTCTCGGCCTGGCGCTGCCCGAACTGCTGGGAGAACTGACGGCCTCGGTACATCTGTTGGAAGGCGATAGGAAGCGCCAGGCCGCGAAGATGCTGGCTTCCGCTTACTACATGGCGCACTGCCTCGCCTACCGGCTCGGATATGCGGACCTCGCCGGGCAGTTGGATGACCGCCAGCGATGGGCAGCAGGCATCTCGGCCGATCCGTTGAGCGTTGCGCTCGCCCAGTGGTCACGAGCCGGAGGCTTCCAAGCTGCCCGCGAGTACGGCCCCGGGCTCCGGCTCTTGGCCCACGCTCGCGACCAACTCACCGAAGAGGCAGGCGCACCCTCGTCATCGGTGGTGACGCTGCTGGGCAGCCTGCGTCTACGTGAGGCTACGCTCGCTTCCCGCGCCCGGGACGAGCAGGCCACAGAACACCACCTCACTGAGGCTTCCCGGCTCGCCGAGCAGATCCCCGACCAAACAGACCGGGTGCACTATCACCTCACGTTTGGCCCGGCGAACGTGGCCGTACACGACATCGCCGCGCAGGTCGAACTCAAGAACGTCGATGAGGCTGCGAAGAGAGCGAGCGCTTTGCGTCTGCCACCGTCGCTACCGCGCACTCGGAAGGGACATCACCACATTGATGCCGCGCGTGCCTTCCTTGCCGTCGGCGATCGGGACAGGGCTCTGACCGCATTGCAGGATGCCCGCCAAGTGGCACCTCAGCAGACCCGCTATCACCCCATGGCCCGCGAGGCGGTACGGCTCCTCGCCCAGCAGTACCGCCGCGTTGGCCAGGACGTACGGACGCTCGCCGCATGGATGGGCCAAGCCGTGGCCTGACGGGACGGCAAGTCACTGTCAAGATGAGTGGCAGTCAGGAAGTACCCCAGCGTGGGGTACTTCCTTTGTTTTGCGGTGAGCATCCTGTGACTGTCGGTCGCCGCAGCCGTCCCGGCTCGCGATCCGCAGCCTCCTTGCCGGATAGCTGCGGCGGCTGGCTGGCCCATCCTGTACCGATCCGCGTAAGGACGGGCTTGCACTCCGATTGACCACCGGACGGAGACAGTCGTGATCAGTCACATCACGTTGGAGCGGAAAGACGTCTCGTACGACCGCAGCGAGGGCCGCGCGACGTTCGCGGTAACGGTGCATCACCGGGACGGCCGCACCGAGCCCAGCGTCCTCAAGCTGGAGCCGGGACAAGTGGAGGTGTACGCGCTCCAACTCGGAAGGGCCATCGACATGAGGAAGGCCGCCAAGGAGACGGCTGGTCGATGAGCGGGCGGCACGCGAAACCGGATCGGACGTGGATGCCGTTCGCTGGTCTGGCGCTCGTTGCTGCTGGTATCGGTGCCGCGATCGTCACCGGTTGCGTAGATGCCCACGGCACGCCCGCCCCGGCCAAGATCGAGGAGCCCGACGACCCGGTCAAACAGGCCGCGTCCAACATCGTCGACGGAGTGATCGACCGCGCCGCGCCGCACACGGGCCGGTTGGGGGCGCGGTGATACGCCTTGACTGCTCTGTGCCGCGC
>NZ_JBIVXW010000230.1:0-1901 GCF_044769405.1 Streptomyces sp. NPDC090442 | reverse complement strand
CCGGCTTGCGGTTGCGGACCTTGGAGGATGTGTTCGCCTACGCCGAAGCGGAGAACGTGACGCTGCGGATCGACGGAATGGAGACCCAGGTGAGGCGCCCAAAAGCGGGCAGGCCCGGACGGCGCGCGTTCGTGTCGGGCAAGCGGAAACAGAACACGATCAAGACCACCACGATCAGCGACGGCCAGGGCCGCACCCTGTGGTCCGGGGCAGTGCGACCGGGCCGGATGCATGACCAGACCGCGACACGAGGGCTCACGCAACGAGCGGTTGCGCGGAAAGGAGGCCGACTGATGTCGGCGGCGTGATCCCAGGCCAGTGTCCAAGTGCCTGTCCCCACTCCGGCATGCGTCGCTGGTAACGGCGGGGTGTGAAGCCCGGGGGAAAGCCCAAGGGCCACCGATCCATCCGATGGCCACAGGCGAGGGGAAGACCGGACGGATGAACGAGAGTGAACCCTCGACGATGCTCCGTGATGCATCACCTCGGTTGATGGATGGCACCACCGGGGTTCAGGAACCGGCCGTTGCGAGGCGGCAGGCGGCGGCTGGGGATTTGGTACCGGCCGTGTGGACACCGCCGTTCCCGGAGTAGAGGGGGCATCCACCCCGGTCGCATCTCGTACGTGCGTAACGTGACAACCCCGATGGGGTCCGGCCAGCAGTCGGGGCCGGTAAGCCGACCGCAAGGAAGGCCCAACTCCCCAGCGGGCGCAGGACGGTCCAAGAAGCGAATGCCGGCGGCCGAAAGGAAGCGGGAAACCGGGACATCATGATCGGCTCCTCCGCCGGTCGTCCCGCATAACCGGCCGGACAGGGGCAGTTGCCCCGACCCGAAAGGGTGCTGACGTGGACCGGGTGAGCCCGTGAAGACCGATGACCGAAGACGACGGAACCGAGGGACAAGTTGGACACCAAGATGACGCCAGCCACGGCAGGCGCCGCCGCGGTGAACGGACCCGAGGACGGCCTCACCGACTGGCTGTCGATCGACTGGCAGCAGGTCGAAGAGGACGTACGGCGGCTGCGGCAGCGCATCTTCACGGCATCGCAGGCGGGGGACCTCAAGAAGGTCCGCAACCTGCAGAAACTGATGCTCCGCTCCCGCGCCAACACGCTGCTGAGCGTGCGGCGCGTGACGGAGGTCAACGCTGGCCGAAAGACGGCGGGCATCGACGGACGGACGGCGCTTCTGCCCCAGTTCAAGGCCGAGTTGGCCGACTGGGTGCAGCACCGCTCCCGACCGTGGAGTCCCAAGCCCGTCAGACGCGTGTTCATCCCCAAGGCCAAGGGCAGACGCCCTCTCGGTATTCCTGTGATCGCCGACCGGGCACTTCAAGCTGTCGCGGTTGGTGCGCTGGAGCCCGAGTGGGAAGCACGGTTCGAGCCGAGATCTTATGGATTCAGGCCGGGCCGCGGCTGCCACGACGCGATCGAGGCCATTTTCAACACCGCCAGCGGGAAGAACCCGCGCAGGCGGTGGGCGCTCGACGCGGACCTGGCAGCGGCGTTCGACCGAATCGACCATCCTAACCTTCTCCGGCAGCTCGGCTCGTTCCCCGCCAGGGGACTGGTCGCGCAATGGCTGAAGGCGGGAGTGATCGACCAAGGCCGGTTCGCCCCGACCGAGGAGGGGACTCCTCAAGGCGGGGTGATCAGCCCCGTCCTGCTCAATGTGGCCCTGCATGGGATGGAGGAGGCCGCCGGGGTCCGCTACTTCGCGACCGGCAGAGATGCCGGGAGCGCGGTGCCGGGCAGCCCCGTGCTGGTGAGATACGCAGACCTATGCCGAGTTCGGCATAGGTCTGCTTATGCCGCACGTCGGGTTATGCCGACCGCGGGGGCGGAGAGTGTGACGGACCGGGTGTCTGGTCTCGAAGTGGTCGGCATAACCCTTGCTCT
>NZ_JBIVXW010000229.1:0-1907 GCF_044769405.1 Streptomyces sp. NPDC090442 | reverse complement strand
GAGCTTCGTTGCATACGGAGAGGCCATCCTGACAGACCGTCACCCAGCTGTGACCTGCAGATTCGTGGAACCCCCAAGACTTTGCAACAGCCCTGATCTGGCGGGTGTCGTGGTGGAGTTGGTGGAGCGGTCGGTCGGCGGGATCACCCTGCATGCCCGCGCGCGTGCGGCCGATGGACTGTGCCCGCACTGCGGCAGTTCCTCAGTACGGGTGCACGGCCGGTATCTGCGCCGGTTGTCGGACGCGGCGATCAGCGGCGCCCGGGTAGTGATCAAGCTGCTGGTGCGCCGGTTCCGGTGCCTCAACGCCGCGTGCGCGGCCGTGACGTTCGTCGAACAGGTCGCCGGGCTGACCAGCCCGCATGCCCGCTTCACCCCGCTGCTGCGCGGGATGCTGACCAGCATCGCGGTGGCGCTGGCCGGGCGGCCGGGGAGCCGGCTCGCGGCGGCCCTGGGAGTCCCGGCGGCGAAGGACACGCTGTTACGCCTCCTCCGGGCCCTTCCCGAGGAGCCCGTCGGGCAGGTGCGAGTGCTGGGTGTTGACGATTTCGCCATGCGCAGGGGCGACTCATACTCGACGATCTTGGTGGATCTGGAACGGCGGCGGCCCGTCGACGTGCTGCCGGGACGCGAGGCCGAACCACTGGCCGCCTGGCTTCGCGACCACCCCGAGGTAGAGATCATTTGCAGGGACCGCGGCGGGGCCTACGCCGAGGGCGCCCGCACGGGAGCCCCGCAAGCGACACAGATCGCTGATGGCTGGCACTTGTGGAAGAACCTCGGTGAAGCGGTGGAGAAGACCGTCGGCACCCATCACGCCTGCATCCGCAGCGTGTTCGCGAACACCCTACCGCCCGACCCGCCGCCCGGGACGATATCTGGCAGCTGCCGCCGCCTTCCACCGGCTCCACGCTGGACGTCTGCGGACGCGAGCGCCGCCTGGTCACCCGGACGAAGGAGCGGTACGCCGCCGTGCAGCAACTCCTGGCCGACGGCAGCTCGTTGGAAGGAATCTGCCGGACGCTGCGGCTGGACCGGTCCACCGTGCGCCGCTTCGCCCGCGCCACCAGCATCGACGAACTGCTGGTCAACGCGACGAACAGAGCCAGCATCCTCGACCCGTACACGGCCCACCTCCACCAGCGGTGGAACGACGGCTGCCGCGACAGCACACAACTCCACCAGGAAATCCAGGCCATGGGCTTCCCAGGCAGCATCCAGACCACCCGGCGCTACCTTCGCCCCTTCAAATCCACCGCCGCCGCACCGGCAGCGCCCCGTGAGGCTCCGCGGCCCCGCCGCATCGTCAGATGGATCATGACGAACCCCGGCAACCTCCCAGCCGAGGACGCCCTCGCGCTCAAGGAGATCCGTGCGGGCTGTCCCGAGCTGGACGCGGTCACCCAGCACGTCCGCGACTTCGCGACGATGCTGCGGGACCTGACCGGCAGCGACCTCCCCGCCTGGATGGAACGCGTCGAACACGACGACCTGCCCGCACTGCACTCCCTGGTCAACGGCCTGCGCCGGGACCAGGACGCCGTCATCGCCGGCCTGTCCAGCTCCTGGAGCTCCGGCCAGGTCGAGGGGCAGAACACGAGGGTGAAACGGATCAAAAGGGATGGATATGGCCGGGCGAACTTCGATCTCCTTCGCACCCGCATCCTGCAGAGATCCTGACCCGCCCGATCACAAGATCAGCGACTGAGCCGAATTTCGTGATCGCTCACAGCGGTCAGCCTGTGGCATCGGGCTTGGGCCGAGGGTGGCCGGGAGGCTCTGCTGTCCAAGGGGCCGGGCGGCAACTCGTATCTGAGTGCAGAGCAGGAACGGGAGCTGGATGGTCTTTTGCGGGCGGGGCCGACGGCGTACGGGTGGGAGGATCAGCGGTGGACGCTGGCCCGGGT
>NZ_JBIVXW010000228.1:0-1960 GCF_044769405.1 Streptomyces sp. NPDC090442 | reverse complement strand
CGTGAGACGGCCGGGGGCAGGGACGCGGTGGGCGGAGCGAGCGCGGTGGTCCTCGACACGACGCACTTCGACACGGTCAGGTTCCCGCCGCCGCCGTGGGCGCTGGAGGCATTCACCGGCGCGGCCCGGCAGGGGGAGTTGGCCTATACCCCGTACCGGGGCGAGGCTTCGGTACGGCGGCAGGTCGCCGAGAGTGCCGGCCGGATGCTCGGTGTTCCCGTCGACCCCGAACGTGAACTGGTGCTCACCCCGGGGACTCAGGCTGCCTTGTTCGCCGCTCTCGCCGCCACTGCCGAGGAGGGCGGCACGGTGGCTCTGCCGGACCCGGAGTACCTCTTCGACGAACGGATCATCAACTTCCTGGGAGCCACGACCACCAGGATTCCGTTGCGGCTGCTTCCGGGCGGACCCGAGCTGGATCTTGACGCGCTGGACGAGGCCGGACGCGCTGGCGCCCGCATCCTGCTGCTCTCGCACCCCAACAACCCCACGGGCGCCGTCTTCAGCCCCACGGTCATATCCGGTATCGCGGCGGTCGCCGAACGGCACGGCATGACCGTGATCGTCGACCAGCTCTACGCGCGCCTCGTCTACGACGGCCCCCTGCCGCACCTGGCAGCACAACCGGCCCTGGCCGGACGGTGCGTGACCCTACTCGGCCCCTCCAAGACCGAGTCCCTGTCCGGCTACCGCACCGGCATCGTCATCGCCCCACCCCACCTGGCAGACGCCATCGAGGACGTCCTCGCCCTCACCGCCCTACGCGCCCCCGCCTACGCCCAGCACATCCTCACCTCCTGGATGCGCGACGACGAGCCATGGGTGCAAGAGCGGGTCCGTGACCTGCACGCACTACGGGACATGACCGTGCAGCGCCTGAGGGAGGTGGACTACCTGACACTCACCCCTCAAGCCGGCACCGCCTACCTCTTCCCCGACATCAGCCCCCTGCAGCTGCCCGACCACACCGTCGCCACCCGCCTCGTGCGCGACGCCCGCGTCCTGATCAGCCCCGGCTACCAGTTCGGCCCCGCCGGCCAAGGGCACTTCCGCCTCTGCTACGCCCGCGACGAGCAGCAATGGTCCGCCGCCCTGGACCGCATGGTCACCGTCCTGAACCGCCTCGGCCGGGAACAGGGCCTGTGAACCCGCCCCGCAACGAGCACACCCCGGGCCACCACCAGGCCGTGCAGAGCGACCGGGCCCCGCTGCCGGCAGGGACCTACAGCCAGGCCGTGCGCGCCGCAGACTTCGTCTTCCTCTCCGGACAGACACCGCGGCTGCCGACAGGAGAGCGCCTCAACGACGCCCCCTTCGACGTCCAAGCACGTCAGGCGCTGGAGAACCTGCGCTCGCTGGCCCGGGCCGCGGGCGGCGACCTGACGGACGCGGTGAAGGTCAACGTCTATCTGCGTGACCCCTCGCATCGGGCCGAATTCGACCGGATCTACCGGCAGTACGCGGGCGACCCGCCACCGGCACGCACCCTCACCCAGTCCCACCTGCCCGGCTTCGCCGTCGAGATCGACGCCGTGCTGGACCTCCCGGCTCCGCATCAGCAGGACGCCACAACTCCGCGGCTTCGTAAGGAAAGCACCCGGCCATGAGCACACCCGAAAACCGCACCACAGCAGCACACAAGCGGCCCCGGGCCCTGGTACTGACGCACGTCGACACCGAACCCCCCGGCGTATACGCGAGAATCCTCCGGGATCACGGCTGGCAGGTCGACGAGATACGCGTGCACCCGGCCGCCCCCGATCCGCCCGCACAACTCCACAATGTGGACGCCCTGCTCGTGATGGGCGGGCCCGGCACTGTCAGCGGCCTGAGTCCGCAGACCAGCGGGGAATGCCGGCTCATCGCGGACGCCGTCGCATCCGGCATCCCGTACTGGGGCGTGTGCCTCGGCGCCCAGCTCCTCGCCGCAGCCACAGGAGGCACCTGCATCCCCGGCCAC
>NZ_JBIVXW010000227.1:0-1964 GCF_044769405.1 Streptomyces sp. NPDC090442 | reverse complement strand
CTCGACAACTGCATGGGCTCTCGGAACACCCCGAGCATGCCCACCGATCACCCCAGCTCACCGGGAAAATCCAAGATCCCCGACAGAGTCAAGCTCAGAGCGTGGTGGTGAACCGGACTGTGTTCGGTGGGAGGGGCCGGCCGGGGAGATGTCGAACGGTCTTGCTGACCGGTCGATGTGCATAGGCGAACGGGCCTCTTGGCAGAGACGAGGTTGTCGACCAACTCTCCGCCGCAGGAGGCCCGTTGCCGTACCAGTCCATCATTACCGAGCTGGCTGAGGCCAGTTCGGCCACCCTGGCGTGTGACTGCTACGTCCATCAGTTCGGGGCTATTGCCGTGGGACGGCGTGTCTCGCTCTACCCGACGGACATGACGGACGCGGAGTGGGCCCGGGTCCGTGCCTCGATGCCGGTGCCGGCCTGGTTGGAGGGCCAGGGCGGGCGCCCCGAAGAACACTGCCACCGGGAAATGATCGATGCTGTGCGCTATCTCGTCGACAATGGCGTGAAATAGCGCGCCATCCCCGCCGATTTTCCCTGGTGGCGGGCGGTGTACGACTTCTTCCGACGATGGTGCCGCCACGGTTATGTGCGTGAGCTGTATCAGCGGCTGCGGCGTATCGAGCGCAGGCGGCAGGGCCGGGAGGCGGAGCCGACTGCCGCAATCATGGACGCGCAGTCGGTGGACGGCGCGGACACCGTCGCCGCCGACAGCCGCGGCTGCGATGGCGCCAAACTGCGCGACGGTCGCAAGCGCCACATCCTGACCGACACGTGCGGCTTGCTGCTGGAGGTCACCGTCACTCCGGCCAACGTGCACGACTCCAAGGCCGCCCCCGGGCTGATCGAGGCTTTCACGGCCGAGCCGGGCCGCCTACTGAAGCTGGTCTGGGCCGATTCCGCCTACCAAGGCGAGGCCCTGGCCGAAGCGTTCGCGGCGCACGGGGTGAGGGTCGAGATCGTGCGGCGCCCCGACGGGAGTCGGGACTTCGTGGTGCTGGCGTGCCGCTGGGTAGTGGAAAGGACGCTGGGGTGGCTCTCACGGGCCCGCCGTCTCAACCGCGACCACGAGCGCCGCCCCGATCACCACGTGCAGATGGTGTGGTGGGCCGGCCTGATCACCCTGACCCGCCGGATGGCCCGCCAGCGCCTGCACTGGCCCGAGTACCGGCCGCACCGGCTGGACCCGCAGCCGGCCTGAACACCCCGCCCCGCTCACGCACCAGCCAGCCACGCGCCTGGAGCGCATAGGCGCGGTGGCGCACCTTCTCCACCTCGTTCAACCGCGTCGCGTCCCGCCCCAGCACGCGCGTCAGCTCCTGCGCGGACACCGGCCCCGCGGGCTGACACGACCGCCGCGAATACCTGCCGATAGGCCCCGGACAGGGCCTCCTCGCCCATCCCGTCCTGCCACGCCGGCGGCCGCGGGTCATAGCCTTCGCGCAACGCAGGGACAGGCACCGTCACCGCGGCCATGCCCTGCGCGCCAGCGAGCGCAGACGGCCAGGCGCCGTCACCCATGTCCGGCACCACCGCGGCCTTCTGGCCGGCCGGGACACTCCCGACACCGGACTCGGCCTGCTCCGCGAGCGCGTGCAGCACCTCGTCACAGGCGATACGCGCGTGCTCCAAACGCCGCCGGTCCACAGCAACATGTTCCTCGGCCTCCCTGACCACCTCCAGCCAGGACTCGAGTTCTTCCCGCGCCCGGGCCTCACGGAACTCCAGCAACCCGATCACCGACGGCACCGCACACCTCCGAGGCAGACCAACCACCCACCGACTGCCCACAGTTACCCACCCCAACACCGAAGCCACCCGAAACCCGCAGATCATCGAGCTACAGTCCGGTTCACCACCACGCTCTGAGTAGGGTCGGGGACTGGCGCGGTGGCTTCCGCTCCGTTTCCAGCCCCCGCCGCTTCAAACCGTGCATGCAGTTCTCCCGCACACGGCTTTCCGA
>NZ_JBIVXW010000226.1:0-1970 GCF_044769405.1 Streptomyces sp. NPDC090442 | reverse complement strand
AACAGACACCCAGCCGGCAAACACCCCGTCGGAAAACAAAGCAAAACAGACACTGCCAAGATCACTTCAAACCGGCAGGCAGCATAAACGCCAAGCTCAGCTCAGGGCGCATTGCGCGATAATCGGAATAAACTATGACAGGCATCACTTCGGCTGTCAAGGTGACTGATCTTGACCCGGTTGGGTGCTGTCAAGCCTGATGGTGCGTCAGGCGATCAAGAAAAATTCCGCCGCGGGACGAGGGGCCTTTACCCGAGGCCGGGAAGTTAAGGGATCCCGGCAGCAGCCGACCGCTGGACCTGGCTCGTTCTTGCCGCCTATACCCAACTCCGCCTCGCCCGCCCCCTGGCGGAAGATCTCCGCAAGCCCTGGGAACGCCCGGCGAAGCCGGGCCGTCTCACCCCAGCCCGCGTCCGCCGAGGATTTCGCCGCCTCCGCCAGAAAGCGCCGAGGCTGTCGCACAACTCCCTCCTGTCGGTCCCGGGTTCGACATAATTCGGCGGCCTAGAGAGTCGAAAGTGGGGTCTGACCTGCGGGAACATGACTGTGGCCGTCTGGAGGGCGTGTCTCTAGGCGGTGGTGTTCTTGCTGGTCAGCGCGGTGCGGGCTGAAGGCCGGCGATCTGCTTGGGGGTGGGGATCTGTAGCTTGGCGAGCAGGTCCTGTTGGGGCTTGGTGGGGGTGCTGACCTGCTGGAACGTGCCGGTGGGGCCGGTGAAGGTGCCCAGGTGGAGGCGGTCGAGTTCGCGGCGGATGTTGGGCCAGGTGTCGCCGGTGGTGGTCTCGGCGATGCGGATGAGTAGGAGCGCGAGCCAGCACAGCAGGACGTGGGCGCGGATGCGTTCCTCGAGGCGGTGGTAGACCGGTCGCAGGTCGATGACCTGCTTCATGTCCCGCCAGCCGCGTTCGACTTCCAGGAGGGCCTTGTAGCCGAGCGCTATGTCCTCGGCGGAGAGTTTGGGGTCGGAGGATCGCAGCAGGTACTTGCCGTCGAGCCTCTCCTCGGTCTTGATCCTGGCGGTGTCGACACGGAGCTTGCCGGCGGGGGTGGTGCGCAGGTAGCGGTTCAGTCCGGGCTTGTTGGCGATCTTGCCGCGCAGTTCGCCGCGCTTGAAGTCACTGAGCTTGTCGGTGTCGGCGATCAGCTCTTGGAGCTGGGCGAGGAGTTGCTCGCGCAGGTGGTGGTCGCGGTCGGCGGCCTCGGGGTTGTGGCAGATGACGAACCGTTCGGTGTCGCTGATCCGCACCTCCTTGACGCGCAGGTTGCCGGCGATGTCCTGGTAACGGCCTTGCCGGGATAGGGCTTGCCTGACCTCGGGGGATGTGGTGCGGAGCTTCTCGCCGATGATGTAGGCGTCGGTGCCGCTGCGCAGGTAGCGGCGGTTGGCTTCGGAGGAGAAACCCCGGTCGGCCACCCACACGATCTTGGAGAGGGTCCAGTCCCGCATGTCGTCCTTGACCTGCCGGATCAGGCTCTGGTCGGAGGCATTGCCGGGCCATGACCAGACGCGGACCGGGATGCCGTCGCGGGTGACGGCCATGCCGATCACGATCTGCGGCAGGTCGTCGCGGGAGTCCTTCGACTTGCCGTACGTGCGGAACCCGGCCGGCTTGGCCGCGTCCCTGCGGTCCTGGTCCTCGTCGCCGTCGCCGGCGTTGTCCCGGCGGGGGCCCTTGTCGTCGCGGGCGACGGGCTCGTCCGGCTCCTCCAGCTCGAAATAGGTACTGGTGGTGTCGAAGAACAGCAGGTCCACCTCCAGGTTCAGCAGGTGCGCGACCTCGTCAAAGACCTGCTTCTCCACGTCGTCGGTCACCTCGTGGAGCCAGTCCATCGCCCGGTAGCAGGACTGCTCGCCGGCCTCGGGCAACGAGTCGGTGTGCACATCCTGGGTGATCCACTCGGCGGCGGCGAGCTTGGAGGAGGGGGCCAGTGCGCGGTTGGCGACCAGAGCGAACAGCACCCGCTCGGTC
>NZ_JBIVXW010000225.1:0-2010 GCF_044769405.1 Streptomyces sp. NPDC090442 | reverse complement strand
CCCGACTTCATCAGTAGGCGGGCACACGTGGTCGGTGGGTTTGGTGGTTGACCTGCGGGAATGTCATGCGGGGCTGCCGGAGGCGTGTGTCCACGGCCCCGGGGGCTGTTTTCGCAGGTCGGAGGCTATTTGGGGGTCTGCAGGCCGGTCATCTTTGGCGGCAGTGGGACACCGCAGTCCTTGAAGAGCCGGGCCTGGGTGTCGGTGATGCGGGTGGTCTGCTGGAGGCGCCCGGCCGGCCCGGCGAGGGTGACCTGGTGGATCCGGCCGAGTTCGTTTCTGATGGTGCGCCAGGTGGTGCCAGTGCGGCGTTCGGCGACGCGGATCAGCAGCAGAGCGAGCCAGCACAGCAGCACGTGGGCGTGTATCCGGTCGTCCAGGCGGTGGTAGACCGGCCGCAAGTACAAGGTCGACTTCATCGTGCGGAAGGAACGCTCCGCTTCCAGCAGGTTCTTGTAGCCGAGCGCGACGTCCTCGGCGGACAGGTCCGGGTCGGAGGTGGCCAGCAGGTACTTGCCGTCGAGCTTCGCCTCGGTGGCGACCTTGGCGCGGTCGATGGACAGGCGCCCGGTGGCCGGGTGCTGCTTGAGCCAGCGCCCGAGGCTGGGGTGGTCGCGGAGCGCGCACTCGGCCTTGCGGTGGATGGCGTCATTCGGCTTCGTGGGGCGCTTGCCGGTCTTGGCCGCCTTGTCTTTGGCCTTCTTCGCGTCGGCGGCACGGGACCGGGAGATCCGTTCCAGCTCGTCTGCGATCGCGGCGAGTTGTTCGTCGCGGCGGGCCTGGTCGCGGGCGGCCTCGATCGGGTTGTGGCAGATGATCCAGCGGCGACCGGGGTCGCCGTCCAGGTGGACCTCCTTGACCCGCAGGTTGTCGCGGACTTCTTGGTAACGGCCCTGGCGGGACAGGGCGGCCTCGGCCTTCTTACTGGTCTCGCGCATCTTGACGCCGGTGATGTAGTGGCCGCCGGTGCGGGTGAGGTAGGCAAGGTTGGCCTCGGAGGAAAACCCGGAGTCGGCGACGGTGACCACGCGTCCCAGCCGCCAGGACCGCAGGTCGTCCTTGACCTGGGTGATCACGGTGGTGTCGGAAGTGTTGCCGGGCCAGACCCAGCAGCGGACCGGGATGCCCTCGCGGGTGACGGCGAGCCCGATGACGATCTGCGGCAGGTCCTTGCGGTGGTCCTTGGAATGCCCGAACCGGCGCAGGACCTCGTCGCCTTCGTCGTCCTCGCCGTCGCGTTCGAAATAGGTGCTGGTGGTGTCGAAGAAAATCAGGTCGACTTCAAGGTTGAGCAGGTGGGCGGCGGCGAAGAACACCGTCTCCTGCACAGCGCCGGTCGCGTCGCCCTCGATGAGCAGGTCCATCGCGCGCAGGGCCTGGTTGTTGCCGTCCAGTTCGGGCAGGCCCGGCACGACGACGTCGCGGGTGGCCCACTCGCCCGCGGCGAGCTTGGAGCCCGGGGCGACGGCGCGGTTGGCGACCAGCGCGAACAGCACCCGCTCCACGTCAGTGCGGAACCGGCGCCCGTCCAGGTGCCGGGCCAGCGCGGTGTCGATGCCGAGCAGCTTCCACAGCTGGTCCAGCAGCCAGACCGGGCCGATCGGGCGGGAGGATTCCACCTGCAGCGGGCCGGCTTCGGCCCCGAGCGGGGCGGTGACGTCGTCACCCTCGCCGAGGTAGCGGTTGATCGAGGCGGTCAGGCGGCGCAGCGCGTCCAGGTCGAGCCGGTCCTCGCGGCCCAGGTTGACCAGCACCTCGGCCTGCGTCTGCCCGTCCACCCGCCGGTTGTTGGCAAGCTGGACGTACCGCACGACGCTGCCGTCCTTGTTCCGGCGCTGGGTCTTCCGCAAGTACATGCCCGCATAGTCACACAGAAGTCCAGTGCAGAGAAAGATCTATCTTAAATTCGTGTGCCCACGCTTTCGCAGCCCTCCACCAAACCGCACCTCGCTGACCCGCTACGACACCAGCCCGGCCCGGCTCATGTGCCCACCAACTGATGAACTCGGG
>NZ_JBIVXW010000224.1:0-2031 GCF_044769405.1 Streptomyces sp. NPDC090442 | reverse complement strand
ACCAACATCGCCCGAACCCTACGCGCCAACGCCCGTGACCACACCCGCCCGTTGACCATGCTCGGCCTCACCTGAACAACTTTGCCGAGGCCCTGTGGTGCGAGTGCCCGAGCCCGAGCAGCCGGCGGCCAGAGGGGTGGCTGGGTCTTCGCCCCGGATTACCCCGATTCAGTTCGGTGCGGTGCCGCTGGCAAGGCTTCTTGCAATGTAGGCAGCGGCGTCTCCTACGGTTTTGAGTTCGCGGATCACGTCGTCCGGTATGGGGACCTGGAATTTCTCTTCAGCAGTCACCACGACCTCAACCATGGACAGCGAGTCAATGTCCAGGTCGTCGGCGAAGGACAGGCTTTCTATCCCGTTGGGGTGTGTGGTGGGATCGACGGCGACTCCGGTGATCTCATGCACGATGTCGGCCAGCCCAGCGGCCACCTGGTCCTTGGAGAGGTTGGTGCTCATTCGGACCTCCTGGCCTGTTCGATCGACTCGATCAAATCGTCCACTGGAGGCAGCACGTCCAGGAACAGGTGGACGTCGCCCTTGTGATAGCAGTGGTTCTCGTAGGGGCCGTACTGACCGTGCAGGATCGTGATCTGTTTACCTGCCCGTAGCGCTGCTACGAGGGCCTGCACGTCTTCAGCGGAGCCGTCAAGTCTCATACGCATGATGGGTACCGAGTGTGTCGGGTCGGGCCCAGGCCCGACTGCCTGATGCGCTGTAGGCGAGTTTCGGGACCCGGGCTTTCTTCAAATATCATCACCCTGCCAGGCATGGGTGCATGTGCACAGCTTGCGGCCAAGGCTTTCCTGGCCAGGCCCTGGCGTTGCAGTCGCGATGCCGCTCGGCGCGCCGAGTTCCTAGTTCTCCGTAGCTTCTGCCGGAGCCTCCGGCAGGAGCTACGGAGACCAGCCGTATGGCCAAGCCCACACAGGATCACACAGGAGAGTCCTCGTTACCGCAGGTCAGCCAGCTTCGGGTGATCCTTCTTGCCTCGTCTGTCTGGTCCGGCGTGACGACACCCTCCACATTCGGGGGGCGACCCAGGAGGTCTCGTACCTGTTTGCATTCATCCGTGCTAACAACCCATATAGAGGACGTCGAGGACTCGTCATCGTGCCAATCAAGCACGCTAAGAGTATGCCGATCGGTCATCGCGCCCTCCCGGCCTCTTGTATTCAGTCCATATCGCGCCCGGTCAGGGAGTTTTTAGATGGGCCTGACCATTTGAGCCTGCGGACCCTTCTGGCCTTGACCGACCTCAAACTCCACCCTCTGGCCTTCATCCAAGGTGCGGAAGCCCTCTCCTTGGATTTCCGAGTAGTGGACGAAGACATCGGGGCCACCGCCATCCTGCGCGATGAACCCGAATCCCTTCTCGCCGTTGAACCACTTGACTGTCCCTTGGGCCATGGCCCCTCCTGAGGCTGAGGCGTCGTTCCGCTGATCCGGCAGTGGAACGAGTATCGGCAGACTTCACCGATAAGTACGACAGAAGCGCCCATTCGGCAAAAAATGCCACTACTTGGTACAGTTTAACCCCGGACTTCGTAGGTGGGGTTTCAGGTCTCCAGCCAGCGTGGTCGGGTTTCGTCGATGCCGAGTAACGCGAGCAGCTCGGCTTGGATGCCTCGGATGATGAGGATGGTGGGTGGGTCGGTGGCGGTGCCGACGCGCAGGCGCAGGCTGGAGAGGTGGTAGAAGATGAGTCGGCCGGTGGGGCGTACGGCCCGGTTGTCGGGGTAGAGGCCGCGCATTTTCTGGTCGTGTCCGAGGGCTTGGCGGACTTGGCGTTCGATGAGGCAGAACACGAGCAGGGCCAGGCAGATCACGGTGATCAGGGCGGTGATGCGGCGGTTGTCCTGCAGGAACATGGGGGCGATGGCGAGGGGGCCCTTGAAGTCGCCGTAGCGGCGCTCGACGCTGGCCTGGCCCTTGTATTTCAGTGAGTGTTTTTGAACTCTGGCCGTGAGGTGTGTATGGCTGGATGATCTGGCTCGTGGCGGCTGACGGGACGGCTCGGCGGTACTGTCGTGA
>NZ_JBIVXW010000223.1:0-2054 GCF_044769405.1 Streptomyces sp. NPDC090442 | reverse complement strand
AGTAGGGTCGGGGACTGGCGCGGTGGCTTCCGCTCCGTTTCCAGCCCCCGCCGCTTCAAACCGTGCATGCAGTTCTCCCGCACACGGCTTTCCGACATCGTTCACCGACTGGCATGCGCCGTTACCCAGCGTACGTTTCCGGTAAGTCGGTAGACCCCGATCCTGGTGATCCACTCGTAGGTGAACCGGGTGGTCCAGTTCCTGCCTCGGAGTCTGTGTTTCCGGCTGGCGAAAATGGCCAGCCGTTCGTGGACGTAGCCGTCGACCGCGTTGAACTTCCTCCCGGAGTTCCCGTTGCGGAAGTACGCTGCCCAACCCCGCAGTACGGGGTTGAGATCAGCGACCACGGCCGACACCGGCCGTTCGGTCTTCGACAGGGCAGTCGCTGCGCGGACCTTGTCCCGCAGTACCTGCATTGCTCTCGCCGAAGGCCAGCGACGCAGATAGAACCTGCCTCGCCATTTCCACGATTCGACTTTCCGGTGGTGGAAGCCGAGGAAATCGAAACCCTGCCCGCCCCGGGTGAGGCAGGTGATCCCGGACTTCTCGGGATGCAGTCGCATCCCGAGTCGTTCCAGCACCCTCGCCGTCAACTGCTGGGCCTGCTCGGCCCGTTGTCTGGTCGGCGAAAGGACCACGAAGTCATCGCAATACCTCACCAGCACCCCCAGCCGGCGGCCCTCGTCCTGCCATGCCTCGTCGAGGACATGCAGGGCGATGTTGGCCAGCAACGGGGAGATCGGTGAGCCTTGCGGGGTTCCCGCCCCGGTCGGGGAGGTCACTCCGCCCTCCAGGACTCCCATCCGCAGCCAGGCCCGGATCAGCTTCAGCATCGGCCGGTCCACCACGCGCCGGGCCACCTGGGCTATGAGCGCGTCGTGGTCGATCGTGCCGAAACAGTCCCGGATGTCGGCCTCGAAGACCCATTCCCGCCGTTGGTTCGCCGCGACGCGCACGGCTTCGCACGCGTCGATCGCGGACCGCTTGGGCCGGAATCCGTAGCTCGCCTCGGTGAACTGGGCCTCGAAGGCCGGTTCCAGGACCAGTTTCGCGGCCGTCATCACCACCCGGTCCACCACAGTGGGAATCGACAGCGGCCGGAACTCGCCCGGCCGCCCCGGTTTGGGAATCTTCACCCGTCGCAGCACCGACGGACGATACGTATACGTCCGCAGTCGCTCGGCCAGGTCCTGGAGGAACGCATCCACCCCCGAGGCCGCCACCGCGTCGACGGTCACGCCGTCCACACCGGGAGCTCCTCGGTTCGCGCACACACCGGCCCACGCCCGCCGAAGAACGTCCATGCGGTGGACATGGCTATACAGGGCATGAAACCGACGTTCGGGTTCTTGCTTGGCACAGCGGTAAAGCGTCCACTGCAAGGCTCGGACCTTGTCCAGACGACGGCCACCCGGTCCCGCGGCGCCGTCCTCCCGGCGGATGGACCTAGCCGAAACGGCACTCATCCGGGCCCCTCCCTGTTCGTGAATCGCATCGATGAAGCAGGGGCCCTTCGCTCCCAGCGGGTTGTGTTGTCCCGCCGATCCGCACTACTACGACCCCCTCCGACTGCCTCTCGGCAGCCCGCCACTTCCCGGTTCCGCCGGTTATAGGCAGGCCACGCTTCCCACGCCGCATGCGCGGGGCCGAGGAGGCTCTCTCCAGTTCCCAGGACAACCGTCCGACCATTCCACGCCCCTTACGCCGGGAGATTCTTCGGCGACCGCTCCAGGTCCAAGATCGCCTTCCATGGCCTTCGCCTTTCAAGCACAGGCTCGGCTCCTCCTTGGCCCGCCCGCGGGCGGGGGTTAAATGACGGCGCTGCAGGCTTCACTTCATGTTGCGGACTGGCCGGTCGCACACCCCCGAAGGGCGCTTGTCACTCCACTTCGACGCCACCCTTTCGAGCGACGCCGGGAGTCAGCTACCGAGGACCCTGGCGTCTCCCCGGACCGGACTTCCACCGGCTGGCTACCCTGAGCTTGACGTCCGGTTACATCAGTTCACATCCCTTCTGAGCTGCGATGACGCCCGGACCGCTGGACGTACGCTTG
>NZ_JBIVXW010000222.1:0-2056 GCF_044769405.1 Streptomyces sp. NPDC090442 | reverse complement strand
TCCACCGGCTGGCTACCCTGAGCTTGACGTCCGGTTACATCAGTTCACATCCCTTCTGAGCTGCGATGACGCCCGGACCGCTGGACGTACGCTTGATCATTAACCTCGCTGCTGTTTCAGGCGGACGTGTTCGGTGAGGGTTTCGATTCGTTTCACGGTCTTCCCCGGCTCGTGACGTGGTGCTGACCTGCGGTTCTTCGATCCGGGTGGGCGTCCGGGGCCGGGCTTGGAGGGTTTGGGCACACCGGCGGGACGGGCGGTCTTCGCGCGGAGGTGGCGGAACCCCCGGCGGACCCGGGCAGGGGTGAGCCGGCGCGGCTCGGCGGGCCGTTCCCAGGGTCGGCGGAGGTCCTCGGCAAGGGGCCGGGCGAGGCGGAGTTGAGTGTGGGCGGCGATGATCAGCCACGTCCATAGGTCGGCCGTGTGCGGATCGCGGACCTTCGGAACGGTCCAGCCCAAGGTCTGCTTGAACAGCCGGAAGGTGTGTTCAAGATCGAATCTGCGGAGGAACGCCTGCCACCGCACATCGACGTCCTGGCCAGTCATGCCGGTGCGCGAGGACCACAGCCACACCGGCTTCGGGTCGCGGTCACCAGGCAGGTGCTCGACCTTCAGCCGGATCAACGTGCCGTGGATCAAAGGGAGTTCACCGCAGTGGTCGAGCCAGGGACCACGGGCCTGCAATCGGGGATGCATCCGGTCCCAGGCGAGGGCTTCGGCCGTGCCGTAGCGGGTGGTGTCGCACGTCGTGGTCTGGTCAGGGGTGTGCCAGGACTCCGGCTTGGAGAAGGTGAGGACGCCGCCGTGCTTGCGGGGCTGTCCGCCACGCGGGGTGGAGCGGCGAGGCCCGGCATCCCGGAGCATGACCCGGTCCGAGCGCAGCCGGCCGACCAGCTCGACGGGCAGATCGGCCAGGACATAGGCGAGGCGGGTGACGTCGTAGCCGGTGTCCATGACGACGAGGATGTCCGCATCACCAGGCCGCCACTGTCCGGCGTGCACCAGCCGGGTGACCACCTCGCGCAGCTGGGCGGCGGTCACCGCGGTGGCATCGTCGGCCGGCCCCAGCCGGATCGCGTCCAGCACGGCCGTCCACGACGTGCGTCCCGTCTCCAGCGCGGCGACGAAGGAGTAGGGCCAGCCGGGGATGAACTGATCCGCGCTGCGGCCCCGCCCGTAGACGTGGCAGAACAGCAACTCCGAGCTGGTGGGAGCGTCGGGCCGCAGCCAGTTGCTCACATCCACCGCGAGCACGATCCGCCCGTCGGCGGCACGCGGTAGCAGCATGGAGGCAAGCAGCCGACGACCGTCTTCGGGTTCAGCCGCTTCACACGGCGCACGATGAGCCGGGCGGTGGTGCGAAACGCCTTCTTCTTCGAGGTGAACGCGGTGAACGGGATCTTGGCGATCTCGGCGTCGGAGATCCAGCGTCGCTCCTCGTCGTCCCAGATGGCATCGGTGTACTTGATCGGGGTCCAGGCGTCGACCGCGATCGTCTCGATGGCCATGCGGATCGTCTTGGTGACCGCGACCGCGAGGGAGAATCGGGCGCCGGCCGTGCGGCAGGCCTCGACGACCTTGTGGGAGAAGTAGGCGGAGTCCGCACGGACGAGGATCTGCGCGGTGATGCCCATCGCCCGCACCGTGGTCAGCGCCTCGCGCAGCAGGGAGGCGGCGCCCTTGCCCGAACCTGCCGAGCCCTTGCGCAGCCGGGTGGCGACGATGACCGGTGCGCATGTGCCCGTTTTGACGGTGACGATCTGGAAGTGCAGGCCGCGGACCTTGGTGTAGCCGAAGGAGGCGCCCTGCTTGGCCGGGCCGTAGACCTGCTTGACCTTGGAGTCAATGTCCACGAACACCACCGCGTCCCCCTTGGGTATCAGCCCGGCGTGGGCGGCCAGGCCGCAAGGAACGCGCGCATCGCCGACTCCAACTGGCGCACGTGTCCCCAGGTGAAGGCGGGTCGCGTCCAGTTTGTGGTGTAAAAGCACTCACGAACGGGTTTCGTGGGGTTGATGTTATGCGGCCTTGGTGAGGGACACGCGGGGCCGGGCTG
>NZ_JBIVXW010000221.1:0-2123 GCF_044769405.1 Streptomyces sp. NPDC090442 | reverse complement strand
ATGCGGGGGTAGTCCGGGTGCTCGGGCAGGTCCGGTGTGTGGGCCGGGAGCCGGTCGGCGAGGCCGGTGATGGTCTTGCGGGTGATCGCGAGGTGCTCCAGGTGCGTCTCGGCCTCCCGCAGCCGGGTCTGCAGGTCGTCGATCTGTGTGCGGAGGTCGTCGGCCAGGGACTGGGCGGCGTCTTCCTGCAGGTCCAGGGCGTCGAGCAGAGGCCGGATGTTCATGCTGCCACGGCCTCCGCCTCGCGCCAGGTCGGGGTATTCGTGCCGGTGAGGCGCCGGGTCATGACGTGGCTCATCGCCCAGTAGACGCGGGAGGCGGAGGAGGAGGGGCGGTGCTCGTAGTCGCGGACCAGGCGCCGGTGCAGTATCAGGATCCCGTAGGTCTGCTCGACCCTCCACCGCTTCGGCTGCGGCACGAACCCCTTGACCTGCGGGTCGCGAGCAACGATCTCAACGTCGATACCCAGGCCGGCGCCGTGCACGACGACCTGGTTCTTGAAGCCCTGGTCGACCAGGGCTTTGCGCACGATGCCGCCGGTATGCTCGGCGACTTGGTCCAGCAGGGCGATGCCCGCGGCGTTGTCGTGGGTGTTCGCGGCGAGGACGACGACTGCGATGACCAGGCCGAGGACGTCCACCGCCAGTCCGCGTTTGCGGCCGGGCACCCGCTTGGCCGGATCGTGGCCGCTCGTGACGGCGGGGACCCCGGCGGCCACGTGGACACTCTGGGTGTCCAGCACCACCAGGGTCGGGTCCTCTAATCGGCGGGCGCGTTCGCGGACCTGGCAGCGCAGGAGTTCGTGGATGACCTGGTCGGTTCCGTCGTCGCGCCAGGCGGCGAAGTAGTAGTACGTCGCGCTCTTCTGCGGCAGATCATGCGGGAGATAGGCCCACTGGCAGCCGGTCCGGCCCTGGTAGAGGATCGCGTTCACGATCTCCCGCATGTCGTAGGCGCCCTGGTGGCCGCTGACCGAGCGGTGCCGGTCCTTCCACGCGGTGATCACCGGTTGTCGGGTAGCGGGGACGCATTGCTGCGTCCCCGCCCCCTCAGAACCGTGCGTGCCCGATTTCCAAGCACACGGCTCAAGCAAGCCCCAAGGGCGTTCGCGGTGTTGCAGAAACTGCGGTTCTCCTGCGCGTTCTGGCCCGGAGGCTGCGTTGGCAGGAGGCGTGCACGAGGCGTGTCTGCGGTCCGTCCGGCGCGCCATGTCCCCCGTGGTGAGTGAGGTAGCTGGCGGCTACCGCTCGGCGGACGGTGTTCAGCCACCAGCGTTCCCATTCGTGCGGGGATTGTGGTGGCTGATAGGCGGTGAGGATGTAGTCCCCGCAGAGTGGACATCGGCCTTCCTGCCTGGCGAGCAGGTTCAGGTTGTAGTTGTCCAGCGGGGGTTTGACCTTCCTCCGTCTTTTGGCCCAGTAATCACGCAGGTCGGGATCGTCGGGTGACGCCCTGCCGGTGACCAGTTGGTGCCGGACGATATTCGTCCAGGAGAATTTGACCATGTGATAGGTGCCGCCGCTTTCGCTGATACAGCTACGATCGCCGAACACCCAATAGTCGTTCCTGAACTTGTTGAATTTGCCGTAGTAGCGGCGCACGATCCACTTCTTCGGCTTGTTGGGGTGCGAGCGTCGGGCCCACTTGTAGGTGAGCCGCCACACGTGAGAGTCCAGATTCGAAAAGATCCGGCTGGACACCACCCCTCGGTAGTAGGCCGCCCATCCACGAATAATCGGGTTGAGCTTGGCGATGACCGCCACCACGTTCGATCCGCGAAGGTTCCGCATCTCGTCCGTGAGCCTCTTCCGTAACCGCATGACCGCCTTCTTGCTTGGCGTGATGATCAGCTTGGAGTCGTGAAACCGGCGAAGGGTGAACCCCAGGAAGTCGAAACCTTCGGAGAGACGCGCAATGCGCGTCTTCTCCTCATTGAAGGTCAGGCCCCTGGGTGCCAGCCACTCCGCAAGCTGCGCCTTGACCTGCTCGGCCTGCTGCCGGGAGTGACAGCAGGCGACCATATCGTCGGCTTATGCCGCACGTCGGGTTATGCCGACCGCGGAGGCGAGAGCGTGACGGACCTGCAGTCCAGTTTTTGAAAGTTCAGCATAATCGGCGTCCAC
>NZ_JBIVXW010000220.1:0-2135 GCF_044769405.1 Streptomyces sp. NPDC090442 | reverse complement strand
GCAGGTCTGTGACGGTTTCGGGATCCGCCGGAGCATGGGCCGGGTCGGCTCGAGCTACGACAACGCCCTCGCTGAGTCCTTCTGGCAAGGGCTCAAGAGGGAGGCGATGCACGAGAGGCTGTTCTCAACGATGCGTCAAGCGAGGCTGGAGATCTTCCAGTGGCTGACCTACTACAACACTCGCAGACGCCACAGCGCACTCAACTACCTCTCGCCAGCGGAGTTCGAACAGCAGCATCTGCGAGCAGCTAAACTCTCAATCGCAGCATGAGCCCCTGTGTCCACACTCCAGGGGACACCTCAACAGCTCCCGTCCCCGGCTGTCGGTACTGGCGTAGCAGGTCTGCACCAGGACCTGCCGCAGAATCTGCACCGCCTCGACGTCACGGATCCACACCGGGGCGGCAGTGGTATAGGCGGCCCGCACGATCGCATAGCCGTCGGTCGCGAACGCCTGCGCCAGCCGGTCCCGCTTGGCCTGGGACGACGGCATGGTCCAGCCGTTGACCCTGGGCCCGTAGCGGTGGGCGAACTCGGCGACATCGATCTGCGAGGCCAGCCAGGCCGGGGCCGCGACCGCAAGAGCCTCCAGCGCGGCGCGGACGCTCTCCCCGGCAAGCTCCAGACGGTTCAGGTCACGGACCGCAGAGATGACGTGGGTGGCATCGGTGCGCTGCCGGCCGCCCGCGCCGATCAGCCCCTCAGCCCGGCAGTGGTCCACCAGCCGGTCGAAGACAATCCGCTCCAGGCCATGCTCGGTGACACGAGCGCGGAACTTGCTCAGCACGGTGAAGTCGAAGCCGGTGTCGGCCAGCTCCATGCCCAGGGCGTACTTCCACGACAGGCGATCCCGCGCCGCTTCCGCAGCCTGCCGGTCGGTCAGGTTCTCCGTGAACTGCAGGACGGTGACCAGCGACAGCACGGCCGGAGGCACCCCCGGAGCACCGCGCACCCCAAAGGAACCGGCGAACGGCTCGTCGGCGAACACCCCGGCCAGCCGGTCACGGACCCGGATCGCCAGACTGCCCTTCGGGAACGCCGCCCGGGCCACGACCGCAGTCTGCTCCGGGACCGGCGGCAGACCCCTGGGCTGCATCGACATCGCTTCACTCCCCACCAACACCACACGGCAGGCTTCCAGCCGGCGTTACCCGGGCGTGTGGCTCAATGAGGACGGCCAAGTGCTCGACAAGCCGGCGGCGGATGGTGTCGACGACGGGGCAACGCCGACCACATGCTCACCGTGGCCGACGAACACGAGCACCTGATCGACCTCCTGGAAAACGGCGACGCCCCAGGCCTCCGATCAGCCCTGGCCGCCCACATCCACGACGTGACACAACGCCCCGCACCACTGCAACACTGAGCACCCCCGGACCCGCGCCCGTCTCCTCCCGTCAGAAACACGGCCGCAGCACTCGTGGTGGGCATGTCTGATTGCATATCGCCGGGTGCCGAAATGTGGGGGCGACGGGAGAAATTGTCAATACTTGTGGATCGGTAGGTGCTCTGTGTCTGGCGTCCAGTGGTGATCAGGTGCGGAGGGAGGGTGCGGTAGCAGTCAGGGCTGCGTCGAGCAGGCCGGGGAAGCGTTCGTCGAGTTCACTGCGGCGCAGTTCCACGACCTTGGTGCGTCCTTCCCGGCGCTCGCGGGTGATTCCTGATTCGCGGAGCACGCGCCAGTGGTGGGTGGCGGTGGCTTTGGTGACGGTCACGGGCAGGCTGCCGCAGGTGCGCGGCCGGGCGGAGGAGGCGAGTTCGCGCACGATGAACAGCCGTACCGGGTTGCCCAGGGCCGCCAGGACATCTTCGACCGGGATCTGGCCGAGGTCGGGGTGGTAGCTGACCATGGCGCGATCGTACGGGAGATTTCATACAGATCAGAATGGTCTCTGGCCTGCGGAAATGCGAGGTCGCCAGGGCGTGCTCGGCCACTCCGGCAGGTGCGAAAGTATGAAATCTCCCGTACGGTCGAATTGTCGTACGGAGGGTCATGTGTGCACCGACGGCATCTGTCCCCGTTCCACCGAACCGAATGGACCCCTTCATGGATCTCCAGCTGACCGGAACGACCGCCGTGGTCACGGGCGCAAGCCGCGGCATCGGCCTGGCCATCGCCAGGACCCTCATCGCCG
>NZ_JBIVXW010000219.1:0-2165 GCF_044769405.1 Streptomyces sp. NPDC090442 | reverse complement strand
CTCGGCGGCCTCCACCATTTCGGTCGCCGCCTTGAGCTTGATCGAGCCGGCGAAGTTGAATCCCTCGCACTTGAGGAACAGGGCGTGCCCCACCATCGATCGCAGGTCGACGTAGAGGTCCTCGGCGTTGAAGTCCGTAGGGGTGGAGATGACCGTCATGACGCCTCCTTCCGCACTCGTGGCGCTGTCGGCCGGTCAGCCATAGCGGCGTAGTTCGTGAAAGAAGTCGTCGACGACGTGGAGTCCGCCGGTGCGGGCTACCTCGTCGTAGACGTACTTGCCGAGTGCGAGGTCCAGCACTCCGAGGCCGAAGGGTGAGAAGACGACGGTGCGGTCGGTGGGGACTGTCGCCTGTCCGCTCATCACGTCGTTGAGGGTGCCGTTGAGGAAGTCTCGGGTGCCGGTGCGTTGTTCGGCGAGGTGGGGGGAGGTGTTGGCTGTGAGGCAGTGGTCGATGTCGTCGACGAAGTTGGCGGAGGTGAGGAGGATTTCGGGGGCGAGGTCGCGCAGTGAGACGTGCAGGACCAGGGGGTGGTGGTTGAACCAGGTGGGGTTGGTGACGTGGGGTTCGCCGGCGATGGTGGCGAAGACGATCAGGTCGCTGGTGCGGATGAGTTCTTCGGGGGTGTCGTGGACGGTGACCCAGGGGGTGGTGCCTGCTTGTTCGGCGTAGAGGCGGAAGCCGGCGGCGCTGTCGGGGGAGAGGTCGTGGATGCCGATTTGGTCGAATTGCCAGCCGGTTTCGGTGAGGAAGGTGTGGATGTAGCGGGCGATGAGGCCGGTGCCGAAGAAGCCGATGGTGCGGGGTCGGGGGCGGGTGCGGGTGAGGTGGTCGGCGGCCAGGGTGGCGGAGGCTGCGGTGCGGGTGGCGCTGATGATGGAGCTTTCCAGGCAGGCGAAGGGGTAGCCGGTGTCGTGGTTGTTGAGGATGAGGACGGCGGAGGCGCGGGGGATGCCGGCTTCGATGTTGGTGGGGAAGCTGGAGATCCATTTGAGGCCGTCGACGGGGGTGGTGCCGCCCAGGGAGGCGGGCAGGGCGATGATGCGGGAGGTGGGGCGGTCGGGGAAGTGTAGGAAGTAGGAGGGTGGGTTGATGGTTTCGCCGGTGCCGTGGAGGCGGTAGGTGGCTTCGATCAGGTCGACGATGTGGTGGGCGTGTCCGTGCAGGACGTTTTGGACTTGGGCGCCGGAGATGACGGCGAAGGTGGGGATGGTGCGGGGGGTGGGTTGGTGGGTGTGGGCGGGGTGGAGGGTGGTCATGGGGTGGTCACCTCGATGGTGGGTGAGCAGTCGGCCACTGGTGTGGGGTTGGCCAGGGCGACGAGGACCTCTCGGGTTCCGGTGAAGGGTTCTCTGCTGTGTGCGGTGCGGATGTTGTCGACCAGGAGCAGGTCGCCGTCTCTCCAGGGTTCGCGGGCGGTGTGGGTGGTGTAGGTGGTGTTGAGCAGGTCGATGACGTCTTCTTCGATGGGTTCGCCGTTGCCGTAGGCGGTGTTGAAGGGCAGGCCGTCGGTGCCGTAGGTCTCGATGAGGTATTCGCGGATTTCCGGTGCCAGGGTCCACTGGTTGAGGAAGGCGATCTGGTTGAACCAGCACCGTTGGCCGGTGCGCGGGTGGTGCAGCACGGCGCTGCGGCGTTGGCGGGTGTGCAGGCTGCCGTCGGGTTGCCATTGATAGGTGATGGCGTGGGTTTGGCAGTAGTTTTCGATGGTGTGGCGGTCGTCGGTGCCGAAGGCTTCGAGGGTGGAGGCGCCGATCTCGTCGTTGTAGCTGCGGGTCAGTAGCCATCCTTGGCGCTCGAAGCGTTTGACCAACCGTCGTGGCAGCGCCCGCAGTACGGCCGTGGCGTCCGCTACCGCGGTCGCCCCGCCCTCCTGGGGGGCGGTGTGGCAGGCGAAGAGCATCAGGCCGGGGAACTCGGTGGTGTAGCTGAGTTCGTGGTGCATGCACATCGGCTGGTTCTGCGGCCACTTCGACGACGAATACACCCCCGGCAGGAACCTCTCCCGGGGCGCGAAACTCTCCCTCTCCGCCATCAGATCACCGGACAACGCCCGGAACACAGCCGCCGTCACAGCCACATCACCCAAACCCAACCCACGAACCAACAACACACCGTGCTCGCGGAGGGTGGCGTAGAGGGCGTCCCGGTGTTGACCAGCCCA
>NZ_JBIVXW010000218.1:0-2168 GCF_044769405.1 Streptomyces sp. NPDC090442 | reverse complement strand
AGCTTCGTTGCATACGGAGAGGCCATCCTGACAGACCGTCACCCAGCTGTGACCTGCAGATTCGTGGAACCCCCAAGACTTTGCAACAGCCCTGCAGCATGAGCCCCTGTGTCCACACTCCGGGGGACACCTCACCGCCGGATGACACCAGCCGCCTAATCAATCGACGTTGGGCCGTGGGGGCCGCGCCACTTGCCGTCGATATCGGTCAGCGGCGCAGCGCGTAAAAGCTTTTACCATACCCCACCCCTAACCGGAGTGATTACAATGACAGAATGGCTAAATACCCCTTCACGACAACCTCAAGAATTAGGGGCTATGGGAGGTGATAAACATGTAGCAAATTTCAGGAAATTGATAATTTTCTGGGACAAGGATACCGGATCCGATCAGGCGACACAAATGGGCGCATTGGAGATACGGCCAGGAGTTGCCGCTGCGGCGGATACAAAATACGCCAAAAGAAGGTATCAGATCCGCGAAGAAAAGTACGCCCAAAAGATCCCTGCACTAAAAGAATGCGACTGGCTCAAGGAGCTTGACGACCTTCTGAGGATTATGGAAGCAAGCCCTGCAGGGAGGGAAGTCGTCGATACGCTTCGCGAGTGCAGGCAAATTCCTGGAAGCGGGAGAAATGTAGGCGCCGATTATGGCGTCAATGATCCAAAATACGGAATAAATCCGCGCAAGCTGAATGCTTATGAGGCCACACGGGAGGGATTTCCTGATCTACAGAGGCCGGTGCACATAAATATGGTTATTCTGCAAACGGAATGTGAACCGCTCTGTCTGACTGCGGATACAGGAGGGGCGGACAGTAACGGGCATGGCACGTTTGCGACTGTTCTCTTTAATGCGCGTGACTGCCTCCTCATTGATGAGGAAGTCTTGCCTCCGGAGGTCACGCTTATGCATGAAATGACTCACGGTGTACACATGGTGTGTGGAGAATCCGGCTCATTTCATAAAACCCCGATCGAACTGAGTGGACAAAGTCGTTACCATATCGCCACGGAGTGGTTTATGGACAAGCATAAAGTTCCCTACGCAAGCATAGAAGAGTGGGAAGAGGCAAGGGATCGGAATGACCCATCGTGGCGCGAGTTAGATCCCGAAACGCGGGAAGGCGTAGGGGAGAAAATTAAGTACTTTCGCCTACTTATGCGTCTAGCCTCCGAGATAAGCCCAGCATTTCCCTCATGCCCTCCCGGCCGATCGAGGGATGATATATTTTTTCAGCGCCCGGCTAATCAAGAGGAAGTCGTTACGCACGGAAATGATGTTGTGCTTGCATGGTTTCATGGAGTTCGACACGTCTTACAGGTTCGGGGTTTAGACTTGCTGCCAGGTCAGGCTAGGTCTGACGAACTGGCAACTGAACTGTTGGAGTCCATCCTGCAGCAACGCGTTGTCACGGAAATCACTGCAGAGGAAGCGGCATCTAATCAAGTATACCGGCAGATTGGCCGTACGGTAAATGAGGTTAGATTCTGCAGAGAGTGTAATTATAGACCGCGAAAATCGTACTCGCCGTTCCTGTCGATTAAGGAAGGTGAAACTATTAAGAAAATGTTTCGAGTTGTCGAACTAACCGCGCCGAGGAGGAGCCTGCCCGATTCGACCTTCCAGTCGGATCTGCCTATCAATTCTTTGTACGACGCTCTCCCGAGTGATGGAATTCTCGGCCCGTATACCCGTAGGGCGATACGGAGATATATCGAAATCCTCCAGGCATGGCCTCCGGGTGGAGGAGCAGCAGGAGATGAGGAAGATGCTTGGTTGCCAGGTGATGACAGTCAATACGACTGTGTCGCAAATGAACCGATACCGACCGTAACTGTGGAGACCTCAAGCGTTCCCGCGGATATAATAGAGGAGGCTAAAGCGATTGCCGACGACGCGCTTGATAATCCGGGCACCTCAGTATTTCAAAGATCAACCAAGCGGCTGTATCGGTCTGGGCCAGCAATTCCACTCCCACCCTTGCGGCAGCTGTAGGTGTTCATCGAGTCACGTCGTGGGCCAGAGCGACTCTGGTGCGTAATTCGGCTGGTCAGGGGGCCAGTTAGGTGGCAGGGCCTCGGCAAAGTTGTTCAGGTGAGGCCGAGCATGGTCAACGGGCGGGTGTGGTCACGGGCGTTGGCGCGTAGGGTTCGGGCGATGTTGGT
>NZ_JBIVXW010000217.1:0-2189 GCF_044769405.1 Streptomyces sp. NPDC090442 | reverse complement strand
CCCGCGCCGGCCCCCCCCCCCCACCGCGCCCCCCACCACCCCCCCCCCCCCCCCGCCCCCCCCCCACCCCCCCCCCCCCACAAACCCCGGGGGGGGGGCCCCCCCGGGCCCCCCCCTTCTCGCCGTCTCGGCTACCTCGGCGCACCTACGCGCCGACTCGCCTACTCACCCTTGTCCGTGCCCTCCTCGGAACCGGACCCGACCTTGCGCTCAACCTCGGACGCGGACTCGGCCTCCGCCTCGTCCTCCTCCAACGCATCGGTGAACTGCACCCCGTCCAGCTCCGCCAGCCGGTCCGACGCGTCCGTGGCACCGGCCTGATCGGCCTCCAGCGCCCTGGCGAACCATTCCCGCGCCTCGCCCTCGCGCCCGACCTCCAACAGCGCGTCCGCATACGCGTACCGCAGCCGGGCCGTCCACGGGTGCACCGCACCGGACGCCAACTCGGGGCTCTGCAGCGTCACCACCGCGGCGTCCGCCTGCCCCATGTCCCGCCGGGCCCCGGCCGCGACCAGCCGCATCTCGACCTGGCCGGCCCGGTCCAACCGCTGCACCTCGGACTCGCCGGCCATCGCCAGCGCCTTCTCCGGCCGCCCGAGCCCCCGCTCGCAGTCGGCCATGACCGGCCACAGCTCCGCGCTGCCGGTCATCCGCCGCGCCGCCCGGAACTCCTTCAGCGCCTCGCCGTACTTCCCGGACGCGTACGCCGCGAAGCCCGCGGCCTCACGCACCGCCGCAACCCGGGACGCCAGCCGCAGCGCCACCAGCGAGTACCCGTACGCCTTCTCCGGCTCCTCGTCGAGCAGCCGCGCGACCATCACCAGGTTCTTGGCGACATCCTCGGCGAGCGTCTTCGGCAGGCTCTGCAGCTCCTGCCGCACCGCCTTGTCGATCTCCTCGCCGGTCACGTCCTCCGGAATCGGCAGCCGCTTGATCGGCTCCCGATCCCGCCGGTCGTCCCGACGGTCATCCCGCCGGTCGTCCCGCCGGAACCCCCCACGGTCATCCCGCCGGAAGCCCCCACGCTCGCCACCGCGGTCATCCCGTCGGAACCCACCACGGTCGTCCCGCCGGTCGTCGCGACGGAACCCACCCCGCTCGCCACCGCGCTCGTCACGCCGGAAGCCCCCACGGTCACCACCGCGGTCATCCCGTCGGAATCCACCACGGTCGCCGCCGCGGTCATCACGCCGGAACCCACCACGGTCGCCACCGCGGTCATCACGCCGCTCATCCCGACGATCGTCACGCCGGAACCCACCGCGCTCCCCGCCACGCTCGCCGCCCCGATCGTCCCGACGGAATCCCCCACGGTCGCCGCCACGGTCATCGCGACGGAACCCGCCCCGGTCGCCGCCACGGTCATCACGCCGCTCGTCCCGACGGAAGCCGCCGCGATCGTCCCGACGGTCGTCGCGACGGAACCCACCACGGTCGCCACCGCGGTCATCACGCCGCTCATCCCGACGGTCATCACGCCGGAATCCGCCGCGCTCCCCGCCGCGGTCGTCCCGACGGAATCCCCCACGGTCGCCGCCACGGTCATCACGCCGCTCGTCCCGACGGTCATCACGCCGGAACCCACCACGGTCGCCGCCGCGGTCATCACGACGGAACCCGCCGCGCTCGCCGCCGCGGTCGTCCCGACGGAACCCACCACGGTCGTCCCGACGGTCGTCGCGTCGGAACCCGCCGCGCTCGCCGCCACGCTCGTCCCGCCGCTCATCGCGCCGGAACCCACCACGGTCGCCGCCGCGGTCATCACGCCGCTCGTCCCGACGGAAGCCGCCCCGCTCCCCGCCCCGGTCATCGCGACGGAAGCCGCCACGCTCGCCGCCGCGGCCGTCCCGGCCCTCGCGACGGAAGCCGCCCCGGTCGTCACGCCGGTCATCCCGACGGAAACCACCGCGGTCGCCGTCGTCGCGCCTCGGCCGGCGCTCCGAACGATCGTCGGAAGAGTTGGTGGACATCGACGTGACTCCTGTCTTCGGTACTGCGTTCATTCTCACGCACCGACCCCTGCGGCGCGCTCCGGCAAAACAAAAGGACCCCTGGTCCCAGCTGAACGCTGGGACCAGGGGTCCTGGAAAAATTGTTCGGCGGCGTCCTACTCTCCCACAGGGTCCCCCCTGCAGTACCATCGGCGCTGAAAGGCTTAGCTTCCGGGTTCGAAATGTAACCGGGCGTTT
>NZ_JBIVXW010000216.1:0-2209 GCF_044769405.1 Streptomyces sp. NPDC090442 | reverse complement strand
TGTGGCCTCCGGCCGTGTCTCGTACACCTTCGGCTTCGAGGGCCCGGCCGTCACCGTGGACACCGCCTGCTCCTCGTCCCTGGTCGCCCTGCACTTGGGGGCCCAGGCACTCCGAGCCGGCGAGTGCACTCTTGCCCTGGCCGGCGGTGTGACGGTGATGTCGACGCCAGGCACGTTCGTGGAGTTCTCCCGTCAGCGGGGGTTGGCTGCGGACGGCCGTTCCAAGGCGTTCGCCGAGGCCGCTGATGGTGTGGGGTGGTCCGAGGGTGTGGGCATGCTGGTGTTGGAGCGCCAGTCGGATGCCGTGCGCAACGGTCATCAGGTCCTGGCCGTGGTGCGTGGTTCGGCGGTCAACCAGGACGGTGCGTCCAACGGCCTGACGGCTCCCAACGGACCGTCCCAACAGCGCGTGATTCGCCAGGCGTTGGCGAGTGGTGGCCTGTCCACGGGTGATGTGGACGTGGTCGAGGCGCACGGCACCGGCACGACGCTCGGCGACCCCATCGAGGCCCAGGCACTGATCGCCACCTATGGCCGCGATCGTGATCCCGAGCGTCCGCTGCTGCTCGGCTCGGTCAAGTCCAACATCGGGCACGCGCAGGCCGCGGCGGGTGTCGCCGGTGTGATCAAGATGGTGTTGGCGATGCGGCACGGTGTCTTGCCGCAGACCCTGCACGTCGATGCGCCGTCGTCGCACGTCGACTGGGACGCGGGTGCCGTCGAGTTGCTCACCGAGCAGACGGCCTGGCCGGAGACGGGCAGGGCCCGGCGGGCCGGCGTGTCCTCGTTCGGTATCAGTGGCACCAACGCCCACGTCATCCTGGAACAGCCGGCGAGCGGCGCCGACCGTCCGGTGACGGAAACCAGTGCTGCGGAGCCCGACGTGGTGCCGTGGGTGCTGTCCGGAAAGACGCCGGAGGCCCTGCGTGCCCAGGCCGCCCGCCTCCGTGACTCCTTGCTGGCGCGGCCCGGCCTGCGCTCGGTGGACATCGGCCACTCGCTGGCAGCCACCCGTTCGCTGTTCGACCACCGTGCGGTCCTGCTCGTCAGTGACCAGACGGACCCCATCGCAGCCCTGGGCGCCCTGGCACTCGGCGCGCCCGATCCGTCCGTGGTCTCCGACTCGGTGGCGAGCGGCAGTTCGGCCGTGTTGTTCTCGGGTCAGGGTTCGCAGCGCCTGGGGATGGGGCGTGAGTTGTATGGCCGGTTCCCGGTGTTCGCCCAGGCACTGGACTCGGTGATCGAGCTGTTGGACGAGGAGCTGTCTGGTTCGTCGTCCGGGGTCGGTGTGCGTGCGGTGATGTGGGGTGCGGACGCCGACGCGTTGAACGAGACGGGTTGGGCGCAGCCGGCTCTCTTCGCCGTCGAGGTGGCGTTGTATCGGCTGGTGGAGAGTTGGGGTGTGCGGCCGGACTTCGTGGCCGGTCATTCCATCGGTGAGATTGCGGCGGCGCATGTCGCGGGGGTGTTCACCTTGCGGGATGCGTGTCGTCTGGTGGTGGCGCGTGCGTCGTTGATGCAGGCGTTGCCGTCCGGTGGTGCGATGGTCGCGGTCCAGGCCGCCGAGGACGAGGTCGTCCCGCACCTGTCCGATGGGCTCTCTATCGCCGCCGTCAACGGCCCTGCCTCCGTGGTCGTCTCCGGCACTGACGATGACGTGCAGGCCGTGGCACAGCACTTCGCCGACCAGGGGCGGCGCACCAGTCGTCTCCAGGTGTCGCACGCGTTCCACTCCCCGCTGATGGACCCGATGCTCGATGGCTTCCGGGCTGTTGCCGAGGAGCTGTCCTACGCTGCTCCGACCCTCCCCGTCGTGTCGAACCTGACGGGCGGACTGGCCTCGGCCGACGAGTTGTGCTCGGCGGAGTACTGGGTCCGGCACGTCCGGGAAGCCGTCCGTTTCGCCGACGGCGTCACCACCCTCGAAGCCGAGGGAGTGCGGACCTTCGTGGAGCTGGGACCCGACGGTGTCCTGTCCGCCCTGGCCCAACAGTCCCTCGCGGGAGAAGCCGTGACCGTTCCGGTCCTGCGCAAGGACCGTGACGAGGAGTCCGCGGTGCTCACGGCCCGAGCCCACTTCCACACGCGCGGACTCGTCGCGGGCTGGCGGGACTTCTTCGCTGGTGTGGGTGCGGGGTGGGTGGAGTTGCCGACGTATGCGTTCCAGCGGGAGTGGTTCTGGCCGGTGGGGCGGTTGGTTGGTGGTGGT
>NZ_JBIVXW010000215.1:0-2211 GCF_044769405.1 Streptomyces sp. NPDC090442 | reverse complement strand
GGAGTGCCCGGTGTGCGGCCGGTCGTGGACGGTGGGGGTGGAGCGGTCGAAGTCGGCGGTGTACTGCTCGGACCGCTGTCGGGTACGGGCCTGCCGCCAGCGGCAGGCGTCGCGGAATGGTGTTACGGAAACGCCGTAGCCGAACGCCTCGCTGTCATCACCAACACCGTGTGTTTTGCAGGCGAGTTGGCGGTGGTCGAAGGGTGCTTCGAGCGCCCCCATTGTGCGCTCTGCCTCCGCGTGTCGCGCCCGCGCCACCGTGGACGTGACCGGGGCCGGCGCCTCGTTGACCGGTCCCATCGTGGGTGACCGGGCCGTGCCCGGGGCAAGGGCGGTGGTCGTCATGGCCGACCGGATCGGGAACGTCACTCGGCAGCGTTACGAACAGATCGTCACCCAGGCCAAGGAACTGATCGCGCAGGTCGCGAGGGCACAGTTCGCCCTTGGCGACATGGCGTTGGAGATCGAGCTGATGAGGCCGGTGGGCGGGTCCATGCCGAACGGCACGGACGACCTGTTCACCGTGACGGAGTCGTTGCAGATGTTCGCGGACGACATCGGCGTCGCCCGGACGACGGTGGAGGACTGGCGGTGGACCGCCAACCGCTGGCCGGCGGACAAACGCAAGGAGGGGGTGTCGTTCACCGTTCACCGGATCCTCGCGTCGGTCGCGGACGAGGCCGAGCGATGGGCGGCGATCGAGGACGCTCCGTTCAACCCCCGGACCGGAGCGAGGCAGTGGACGCCGGACGGCGCGAAGCGGCTCGTCGGCCAGAGGGTCGAACGCCCTGTGACGGTCGATGAGAAGATCCAGGCCGTCGCCGACCTGACCCGTGACGAGGAGGTCGCCGCCCAGGTGGCCGCCGACCTGCTCAAGCGGCCGGAGGTCACCGAACATGTCACGCCAGCCGACCGGATGCGCGTCGTCACCGAGCTGACCAGGGACGACACCGTCGCCCGCAAGGTGACCACGGACATGCTGCGCCGACCGACGGTGGCCCGGACGGTGATGCGCGACGACACCGCCCGCATGCTGGTCAACCGCGCCCAGTTCGACAACTCCGAGGAGACGCGGGAACGGATTCGCCAGACCACCCCGCCCGTCCGCAAGATCGAGCACACCATTGAGTACCTCGACCTGGTGGGCACCTGCCACGGCTTCGTGGCCACGCTGGGCCGGCTGGTGCCCCAGATGCGGGGACAGGAGTTCACCAACGACGAGCGTGAGACCGTGCGGCGGCAGATCGGCCGGGTCCGGGCGGCGGCCGACTGGCTCGAAGGAGCCGTCGACAACGGAGAGTTCACCCTCGACGAGCAGTTGACCCAGCTCCTCAAGGGCGAGTAGGCCATGGCCCGCAGCCCTCGCCGCCCGGCCCAGCCGCTGTCGGAGCACTACGGCGACCTGGTCCGCGTCGCGCTGATGGAAGCCAGACCGGCCGGCCTGCACACGGTTCAGCTCGTCGCCGCCACACGGCTGAAGCAGTCCCAGGTCCAGCGCGGTATTCGGCACCTTCGCGATGTCGGAGCCGCGGAGAACCTCACTCCGATCACCTGGCGGCGCAAGGACGGCTACATGTTCTCCGACGACCCGGCGGACTGGATCGAGTACGAGAAGAAGCAGCTCGCCCAGGCCCTCGGCCGCCTCACCCGGATGATCACGGGCACGCTCGCCCCGCACCTGGCCCGCCGCCCCGACGACGAATGGGCCCAACTGGTATCCGCCCAGCTCACCGGCGTGTCCGCGACCCTCGCCCAACTCTCGAAGTAACCCCCGCCCGCCCCCGTCTTCCGCTCTATCGACGAGTCCGCCATGCCGAATCCCGCCCGCCGCCGCTACCCGTCCGACACCACGATCGCCGAGTGGGCCCTTCTCGAACCCCTGTTGCCCACCCCGGCCTGCCAGACCAAGACCGGCGGGCATCCCGAGAAGTGGCCCCGCCGGCAGATCGTCGACGCCATCCGCTACATCACCGACAACGGCGCGAAGTGGCGCGCGCTGCCGTCCGACTTCCCTCCGTGGGAGACGGTCTACGGGTTTTTCGCCCGATGGAACCGCCGCGGCGTCATCACCCTCATCCGTGACCAACTCCGTCGCCGTCTCCGCACCAGCCTGGGACGATGCCCATACCCGGTCACGCTGATCGTCGACTCCCAGTCGGTCAAGGGCGCCACCACGGTGAGCCGGGCGACCCGCGGATTCGATCCCGCGAA
>NZ_JBIVXW010000214.1:0-2227 GCF_044769405.1 Streptomyces sp. NPDC090442 | reverse complement strand
CGTCCCCCCATCGCATCTAACAATGGTGCAGGAATATTAACCTGCTTCCCATCGACTACGCATTTCTGCCTCGCCTTAGGGGCCGACTCACCCTGCGTCGATTAACGTTGCGCAAGGAAACCTTGGGCTTTCGGCGTGCGGGCTTTTCACCCGCATTATCGTTACTCATGTCAGCATTCGCACTTCCGATACCTCCAGCAGACTTCTCAATCCACCTTCATCGGCTTACGGAACGCTCCTCTACCGCGCATACAAAGTATGCACCCCAAGCTTCGGTTCATCGCTTAGCCCCGTTAAATCTTCCGCGCAGACCGACTCGACCAGTGAGCTATTACGCTTTCTTTAAAGGGTGGCTGCTTCTAAGCCAACCTCCTGGCTGTCTGTGCCTTTCCACATCGTTCACCACTTAGCGATGAATTTGGGACCTTAGCTGTGGGTCTGGGTTGTTTCCCTTTTCACGACGGACGTTAGCACCCGCCGTGTGTCTCCCGGATAGTACGTACTGGTATTCGGAGTTTGCCATGGTTTGGTAAGTCGCAATGACCCCCTAGCCATAACAGTGCTCTACCCCCAGTAGTATTCGTCCGAGGCGCTACCTAAATAGCTTTCGAGGAGAACCAGCTATCTCCGGGTTCGATTAGCTTTTCACTCCTAATCACACCTCATCCCCTACCTTTGCAACGGGAGTGGGTTCGGGCCTCCAGTTGATGTTACTCAACCTTCACCCTGGGCATGACTAGATCACCCGGTTTCGGGTCTACTGCCCGCGACTATGCGCCCTTATCAGACTCGGTTTCCCTTCGCCTCCCCTATACGGTTAAGCTTGCCACGAACAGTAAGTCGCTGACCCATTATACAAAAGGTACGCAGTCACCCTTGCGGGCTCCTACTGCTTGTACGCACACGGTTTCAGGATCTATTTCACTCCCTTCACCAGGGTTCTTTTCGCCTTTCCCTCACGGTACTGGTTCACTATCGGTCGGTCAGGAGTATTTAGCCTTGGAGGATGGTCCCCCCATATTCAGACAGGGTTTCTCGTGCCCCGCCCTACTCGATTTCATCGCATCAGCCCCTTCGCATACAGGGCTGTCACCTTCTACGGCGAACCTTTCCAGGTTCTTTTGCTGAAGCTGATGCAACTTAAGGGCTAGTCCCCGTTCGCTCGTCACTACTTAGGGAATCTCGGTTGATTTCTTTTCCTCCGGGTACTTAGATATTTCAGTTCTCCGGGTTCGCTTCCAGCAGCTATGTATTCACTGCAGGATACCTATTGCTAGGTGGGTTTCCCCATTCGGACATCGCGGGATCAATGCTTGTTGCCAGCTCCCCCACGCTTTTCGCAGGCTGCCACGTCCTTCATCGCCTCTGACCGCCAAGGCATCCACCGTGTGCGCTTATTCGCTTGACCATATAACCCCAAGTTGCCTCGGAGCCATAGGGTTCGGGGGTACAAAGCCCGAACTCGAATATAACGACTCAATTAATAAAGTGTCTCTCGACACTCGCCTTAGCCTCTACGACACGTCATGGACATTCCGTCTCAAAACGCTCGCTACATTCCAGTTTTCAAAGAACGCACCGTAGGCCTCAACGCCTTCGATGCTTCAAATCTTTATGTGTGCGCAATTCAGAGTTTTACCGCTCATCCGTCAGGGTGGTGGGTCTGGGAGGACTCGAACCACCGGCCTCACCCTTATCAGGGGTGCGCTCTAACCACCTGAGCTACAGACCCAATGTACTGACTGACTGGCTGGTGGTGGAGCTTGTCGGGATCGAACCGACGACCCCCTGCTTGCAAAGCAGGTGCTCTCCCAGCTGAGCTAAAGCCCCATCGAAACGGGACGGTCCCACGTCACCCTGTGGCGACGAGGAACTCTGAGTGCAGGTCACTTGTGCGGACGTCCGACGAGCAATTTGCTGTCTTTAGTCTCTAAAGGAGGTGATCCAGCCGCACCTTCCGATACGGCTACCTTGTTACGACTTCACCCCAGTCATCGGCCACACCGTGGCAAGCGCCCTCCCGAAGGTTAAGCTACCTGCTTCTGGTGCAACAAACTCCCATGGTGTGACGGGCGGTGTGTACAAGGCCCGGGAACGTATTCACCGCAGCAATGCTGATCTGCGATTACTAGCGATTCCGACTTCATGGAGTCGAGTTGCAGACTCCAATCCGGACTGAGATAGGGTTTCTGGGATTGGCTTGCCCTCGCGGGTTTGCAGCCCTCTG
>NZ_JBIVXW010000213.1:0-2241 GCF_044769405.1 Streptomyces sp. NPDC090442 | reverse complement strand
AGCCTGATGAGTCATCACAACCCAGACAACTCATAGAAACCACTCCATGTCCCCAACCGTGAGCAAGATCATCAATCGTGGGGCGACCCGTAAGGGCGACCGCACCCATGCCGATCAGCAACACACCGAACGGCGCCCGGTCAGCGATGCGGCCGCCCACCGTGAGACCCGCCAGCGCCCCGATGCCGTACAGGCCGAGCACCACCGGGACCAGGCCCTCGGAGATGCCCGTGACGTCCTGCAGGAGGGCACCGAGGTAGGAGAAGATGGCGATGGTGGCAGACATCGTCAGCGCGGTGGTGGCGTAGGCGACCCACAGTCGGGGCACGGCCAGGGAGCGCAGTTCGGTGCGCAGCCTCAGCTGCGGTGCGCCGGTGTCGTGCCCGCCGGGCAGGGCGGCCAGCACGGCGATGGCGGACAGTGCAGCCATCGCGGCCACTGCCCAGAATGCTGCCTGCCAGCTGGCGTGTTGCGTCAGCAGGGTGCCGCCCGGAACGCCAATGATCATGGACAGGCTCGCCCCGGACACCACCACGGACATTGCCTTCCCCCGCCGATCGGCGGGAACGAGCGAGACCGCGGTGACCGAGGCCAGTGCCCAGAAGCCGGCGCATGCCATGCCCGTGATCACACGCGTGGCCATTAGGAAGCCGAAGTGCGGAACGAGCGCTGCGGCCGCGTGCCCGGCGACGAACACCATCGGGAAACCGACAAGCGCTGCGCGGCGTGGCAGCTTCAAGGTGGCCAGGGTCATCAGTGGTGCGCCGATGACCATGCCGAGGGCGAACGCCGAGATCAGCAGTCCCGCCCGGGACAGGGAGACCTCCAGATCGCCAGCGAGTGAGGGAAGCAGCCCGGAGAGCATGAACTCCGAGGTGCCCAGGGCGAACGTGCCGAAGCCGAGGACATAGACGATAAGAGGCATGACGGGGGTGCTCCTCAAGGGCGTCACCTGGGTGAGTGGGGTGCCGCAGGCCCTGGGCAAGCGGCCTGCCGGGCCGCCTGCTCTTTTAGGGACGGCCGTGCTCTCCAGGTTCACCCGACAAGAAACCGGACCAGCCGGCAAAAGTGGCCCAGCCGAGCCTGGGTCCAGCTGGGCCACCCTTCACCCGTCGTCCCACCCCCCGCAGGCGAATACTGAAGAAATGAAGCAGAACGCCGAACTGGGAGACTTCCTCCGTACGCGCCGGGCCCGTCTGAGCCCGCAGGAGGCCGGCCTGCACCCGCTCGGCAGTATCCGCCGGGTCCCGGGCCTGCGCCGCGAGGAGGTCGCGCACCTGGCCGGCGTGAGCACGGACTACTACACCCGGCTCGAACAGGGCCGCCACCCCAACGTCTCCCAGACCGTCCTGGACGCCATAGCCCGCGCCCTGCGCCTGGACGACGACGAACGCGCCCACCTCTTCGACCTCGCCCGCACCCGCACCGCCCGCACCCGCACCGCCCGCTCCCCGAGCGCCCGGCCGCGCGTGCAGCGTGTGCGCCCGGACGTCCGCCAGATGCTGGACATCCTGGGCGCCGTCTCACCGGCCTTCGTTACCAACCACCGCCAGGATGTCCTGGCCGCCAACCAACTGGCCCGAGCCCTGATCACCGACTGGGACACTCTGCCCCATCGGCAGCGCAACTTCGCTCGCTACGTCCTCCTGGATCCTGCCGCCCGCACGCTGTACCGCAACTGGGACGAGGTCGCGCAGACCGCCGTGGCCAATCTGCGCCTCGCAACCGGCCGCCACCCCGACGACGCCCTGCTCAACGAACTGATCGGCGAGGCTGTCGTCAAAGTGCCGGAGTTCGGCACCTGGTGGGACAGCCACCGCGTGGCCCAGTGCCTCCCCGGCACACAGCACTTCCACCACCCCGTGGTCGGTGAGATCGCCCTGCACCATGAGCCCCTGGCCTTCCCCGCCGACCCGGACCAGACCATGTGCCTCTACACCGCCGAACCCGGCTCCACCTCCGCCCAGGCCCTCACCCTTCTCGCCAGCTGGAGCACACCCGACGCCACCCACGGCAGCAACGGGCCGGACACCGCCAGGCCCGGTAGCGCGATACGCCCGGACTGACGCTCCACATGTCAGAACCACTGACGTTTCCATGGCAGACGACATCGGGCTTCGCATAGGTCAGCGTGACCTGGAGGATACGGGCGCGGGTCCGGGGGTGCTCAGTGTTCTGGTGGTGCGGGGCGTTGTGTCACGTCGTGGATGTGGGCGGCCAGGGCTGACCGGAGGGCTGGGG
>NZ_JBIVXW010000212.1:0-2257 GCF_044769405.1 Streptomyces sp. NPDC090442 | reverse complement strand
CTCGTGCTCGTCCGCGCGACGGCCTGCTGAATCACCCACCAGCCGAACTCCCAGGCCAACACGCCCCAACATCAATCGCGGGGCAGCCCGTAAGAGGGCCCGGCCGGCGGCCAGTTAGGGCTACTCAGTTACCGCGGGCGGTTTGAGCAAACGCAGGGAAGTGTGTACGGCGTTCCGGTCGCCTGGTCCACCACGACTACACCACCGGAGCACCAGCGCGCCGGATGCTTGCCCCACTTGCTCCGCGGAGGCCGTGGGTGCCCGCCCGCTTTCGCGACTTCCCGGTACGCCGTCACCGCTTGCGCCTGCGCGGGGTTGATCCACTCGGCCACGTCATCGCCTCCTGTTTCCCCAACGACCTTACGGCCGTTGGGGAAACGCGGCTAGAGAAGGTCAGTTCGGGCCAGTGTTGGAGCAGTCGGCGCCGCAGCCGGCGGGCGGCGGTTCGCTGTGTTCACAGGTTGCGGCGACCGGAATCATGTTGTCGGTCGGCCCGTTCCACATCAGCGGGTCGGGTTCGTACCCGGCCGCTGTGATCGCTTCCCGAGTCCGTGCCAGCGCACCGGGATCGTGGCGTGCGACGTCCGGGCGTTCCGGTACGTGGTGCACGAACCGGTGCAGGGACCGGCACAGTCCGGCGTACACGGTCGTGTGCAAGATCAGGGCGTGCCAGCTCATCTACGACCCGCGACGGCTTGAGGCGGGCGTGAGGCGCCGCCGAGCAGGCCGCAACGAATTTCAGCGCCTCCTCGGTGATCGCTTCCGCGACGTTCGCCGCCATGCCCTCGTTGTTGCGCTGCACTGCGCCGGCGACGGCGATGAAGTCCCCTGGGGTAATGAGTTCGCGGGCACTCTTCACCTCCAGTGGTGTTGTGTGCTCTTGTGTGATGGTCACCGTGTGCTCCCTTCACTGGATGGTGCGGTGATGGCGCTCCGTCCCCGGCCGGTTGTCTGGCCAGAACCGGGGGCGGAGCGCGTGGGGTGGACGGGCGGTGGTGGTGAGCCACTACGCTCCCGACATGGACCGCCCTTTCGTGCCGGACGATGACGAACAACGCCCGGTGTGCGGGATCTGCCCCTCAAAGCGGTTGCCGCGGGATCAGTTTGTGATCTACGACCGGCCGACCCGAGAGGCGCCGTTCAACCCCGCCGACGGTTACCGGTATGCCTCCGCGGATGGGGTTCCGGTGTGCGTTCATCCCGACAAGATCGGCTGCGAACCTGACCGGATCGCGCCTCCGCCGGAACCCCAGCCGCTGGAGGTTCCGGTGCCTACGCCGAGGCGAGGTCGATGGTGGCCCTTCGGCCGCGGTCGCTGATTCCGATCGGCTCGTACTTCTGGTCAAGGATCTTCCGTCGGCGCTCAGTCTCGGCCGCATCGATCCAGTACCGCTCGTCGACGGGGCCCCACGCGGCGCGGTAGGCGCGGTGGGTGTAGTCGCCGAACTCCCAGGTGCCGCCGCTGCGTCCGGCCTCCATGTCGGTGGCATGGACGAACAGGGTTCCGGTGCGCTGCTGCATACGCGTCAGGACGTTGATCTGCGCGCAGGCCGCGTGAGACAGAACGTCGATCGGGACGGGGACGGGGAGTTCGGCGGCCTGTTCGTCGCCGGTCATCTCGTACACCGCGGATTTCAATGCCATGCAGCGCATCATCTGGGGGAAGAGTGCCGGGCCATCCTGGGTCACGTCATAGTCCGGGATGATCACGTGCCCATAGCTGTCGGTCCAGTCGTTCGAGTACATGCCGCAGCCCTTTTCCAGCCGCGCGTACTCCGGGTCGGCCTGCCAGGTGTCGAGGATTTCCCGCGCCCGTGCGGCGACGGTGTCCGGGTTGGGCAGTGTCGCAGTGCTCATGTGCTGTTCTGCCTCTCGTTGTTGGTGCCTGCCGGGGTTCCGGCAGGGGTCGTGCCGTGGCCCGGGGCGCCCACAACGGGGGCGTTTGTGTTCCGGGCCTTTGCCCTGGTCGTGCCGATTGCCGTGTGCGGGCGTCGGCTAGGGCTGGCCCGCCGCTGAGTGGCGGGCGGTCTGGTTCCCGTTCCGCCCGTGGGCCGGGCGTGGGAGGCATGGGGCCCATGGGCGGAACGGAGTGGTGCCGGCGGCCGGGCGGGGCTGTCCTCTGCTCCCGTCGAGCCGCCGGGTTTTTAGGGGCGACCCGGTGAGCCAGGGCTGTTGCAAAGTCTTGGGGGTTCCACGAATCTGCAGGTCACAGCTGGGTGACGGTCTGTCAGGATGGCCTCTCCGTATGCAACGAAGC
>NZ_JBIVXW010000211.1:0-2273 GCF_044769405.1 Streptomyces sp. NPDC090442 | reverse complement strand
GTACATCACACCGGCAAAAACACCCGTCTGACTACCGCGCAGGGACACCGGGTCGATACCGGCCCGCTCGATCGCCTCCCACGACGACTCCAACAACAAACGCTGCTGCGAGTCCGTCGCCAACGCCTCCCGCGGACTCATCCCGAAGAAGCCCGGATCGAACTCCCCCGCCTCATGCAGGAACCCACCGGAACGGGTGTAAGACGTCCCGAAGTGCTCAGGGTCCGGGTCGTAGATCGCTTCGAGATCCCAACCACGGTTGGTCGGGAACGAAGTGATCGCATCCGTCCCCTCGCTCACCAGACGCCACAGATCCTCGGGCGAAGCGACACCACCGGGGAAGCGGCAAGCCATCCCCACCACCACGATCGGATCGTCGACCGCCGGCGGCAGCGACTGCGCCACTGTCTGGGGCTGACTGTCGATCCCACCGAACAACTCGTCCTGTAGGTGATCCGCCAGGGCGGACAGGGTGGGGTGGTCGAAGACGAGTGTTGCGGTCAGGCGCAGGCCCGTTGCCGTGCTGAGTCGGTTGCGCAGTTCCACGGCCGTCAGTGAGTCGAAGCCGAGGTCACGGAACTGTGCCGCGGTGTCCACGGAGGTCGGGTCGGCGTGGCCCAGGACGAGGGCCGACTGGGTGCGGACCAGGTCAAGGAGTTCCTGCCGGCGCTCGTCGGGCGTGCGCCCGGCCAGGCGGTTGACGAGCCCGGCGACGGTCGCGGAACCGCCGGCCGCCGTACGGCGAGTGCGGGTCCGCACCAGTCCGCGCAGGATCGCCGGCACCTCGGCCTGTGCGGAGAGTGCCGCGAAGTCGAGCCGGACCGGAGCGATCAGCGGCGCGCCCGGCGCGGGCCTTTCACTGAGGGTGAGTGCCGCGTCGAACAGGGCCAGGCCCTGCTCCGTGGAGAGCGGCGGCACGCCGGAGCGGGCGAGCCGGTCGGCCTCGGCATCCGTCAGCGTGCCCGTCATTCCGCCGGACTGGTCCCACGGGCCCCACGCCAGCGACAAACCGGGCAGGCCCGCCGCACGGCGCTGGGTCATCAGGGCGTCCAAGAAGGCGTTACCCGCTGCGTAGTTGGCCTGGCCGGCACCGCCGAACACGCCCGCGACGGAGGAGAAGACGACGAACGCAGCCAGGTCGAGATCGCGGGTGGCTTCGTGCAGATGCCAGGCGGCATCCGCCTTCGGCCGCAGGACGGTGGCCAGCCGCTCGGGGGTGAGCGAGCCGATCATGCCGTCGTCCAGCGTGCCCGCCGTGTGTACGACCGCCGTCAGCGGGTGTTCGTCCGCGATGCCGGCGACGAGCGCCGCCACCGCGTCACGGTCGGACACGTCGCATGCCTGGACGGTCACTTCGGCGCCGTGGGCCGTCAGTTCCGCCACCAGTTCCGTGGACCCGGGGGCGTCGGGGCCGCGCCTGCTGACGAGCAGGAGGTTGCGGACGTCGTACTCGTCGACGAGGTGCCGTGCGAACTGTGCGCCGAGGCCGCCCGTGCCACCGGTGATCAGGACCGTCCCGTCGGCGTTCCAGCCGTTGCGGACCGCCGTTTCGTCGGTGCCGGTGGCGCCGTCGGCCGGTTCGGTGGGCGGCGCGAGACGCGTCAGCCTCGCGGCATGGAGCTGTCCGTCGCGCAGGAGCAACTGTGGCTCGTCGGAACCGAGGGCCGCCGCGAGGGAGTCCGCGGATGCCTGGGACCCATCGAGGTCGATCAGGCCGAAGACACCGGGGTGCTCGGTCTGGGCCGAGCGCACCAGGCCCTGGACTGCCGCCGCCGCGGCATCCTCGCCGTCGGCCGCACCGCGGGTGACGAAGACCAGGCGGGCGTCCGCACAACGTGCGTCGGCCAGCCAGGTCTGGATCGTTTGCAGGGCATCGGCCGTGAGCCGGTGAGCGGCGTCGATGGCCGCGTCGTCGTGGGCGGCGACCGCAACCAGCACGACGCCGGGTACGGAACCCTCGGGGTTGGCCGCGGTCAACGCATCGAGGGTCTCGTGTGCCTCCACGGTCGCGCCGGAGCGGCTCAACTCGTGGGCGAGCCGCAGCGGGTCGGGGCCCAGGACCGCGATGGCCTGGGCTGCCTGGCCCGCCCGTTCCGCCGAGACGTCCGGCAGCGCGGTCCAGCGGATGCCGAAGAGCGCATCTCGCAGGCGGTCGTCGGCGCCGCCGAACTGCTCGTTGGTCACGGTGCGGGTGCGGAGGGAGTCGATGGAGATGACGGGTTCACCCGCCGGGTCCACCGCACTCACCGACACCGCCCCCTCACCGGCAGGCG
>NZ_JBIVXW010000210.1:0-2290 GCF_044769405.1 Streptomyces sp. NPDC090442 | reverse complement strand
CCTACCTTGATCAGCACGAGATCCCCCGGCCGAAGTCCTGGCGAACCCTGGGCACCTGACCTCGGCAACTCCAAGATCCCCGACAGAGTCAAGCTAGATCTCAAATGCCCTCTGAAGCCCTCCTGAACCACCGGTCCCCGGTCCGATTGAACCACCCCCTGCCACTCTGCCCACCACAACCCCCTTGCGCGGAGGCGATCATGCCGACAAACAACAAGCCCGCCCTGGCCACGGACCAGCCTCACCTGGATCCTGTGCCTGTCACCCTCATACCTGTCGACGGCGACCAGGAAGCCGACATGCCCCTGGCAGGTGATGTTTTCACACCGCTCACCATCGAGGTGCGGGAAGGAGGCTTACACCCCCTCGAAGGCGTTCTTGTCGACTTCACCCTAGAAGGCCCTACGTCCGCTACAGAACCCCAATACCAGCACTGCCCCACTAACGCACTGGGGCAGGCCCCCTCACGTGCCTTCGCTCCCCTTGAAGGGTCAGGCACGTACACGCTCATCGCGGAGCTCCACAACACGGACGCCTACCAGCCGAGCCCCTCCAGCCTTGTCTACAGCCGCGTCGCCCCCGCCGTGCTGCTCGTGGCCTCGGTGCCCAAGCGGTGCTACCTGGCCGGCAACTGCCCTCTGCGCCTGCGAGTGATCCGTCCCGCCACGGACACCACCGAACTGGCCGTGAGCTGCACCTCGGTATCGGATGCCTTCCAGCTCAGCGTCACCCCGCAGTCCCCTCCCGCGGCCACGGCCGACACCGTCACCGATGAGGGCGGGAACTTCACCCTCTTCCTCTGTCCTGTCAAACCCCTGCCCGACCCCATCCCTGCAGCCATCACCCTCCAGGTTGCCGCCGCCGACGGCCAGACACCCTGGACAGTAGAGATTCCCTGCCCACAGATCCTCATCCCCGTACTGATCGACATCTCCACCGCACCGGACGAGGACACCCCGGTCCCGGACACCAGCCTGGAGAGCACCGACGGGCAGGCCTTGGTCCCCCTCACCGTCCGGGCCATGGGGCCCGGTCCGGACGACGACCCCGTGCCCGGGCAGCAACTGGGAGAGCAGCCGCTGCCCGACATCGCCGTCGACTTCTCCGTGACCAGCCCGGGCAACGAGACCAGGCCGCTGGGCACCCGTTACACCGACGCCCACGGCGAGGCCACCTCACCCTCGTCCCTGGGCTCGTACGCCGGACGCGGCACCTACACCCTCACCGCCCAACTCTCCCCACCCACCTCAGCCACCCGAGACAGCACCCCGGACCCTGCTACGCGGACCAGCACCCGCACCCCCAGCCTCCAAGGCCCCACCGCCATCGCCGTTCGCGAGCCATTCTTCACGTTCGCCTACACAGTCAAGGAAGTGGCTGAACACCAGAACGTCCGCGTGTTCGAGACCTACCAAGACCCCACAGACGACACACCACTCATCAGCCGGCCAACGACCGGCACATCCGGCATTGTAGCCCTCCCCAACACGTTTCCTCCCTCAGCCGCAGGCGACTACCGCGCCTGCCTAATGGGCAAAGACACCGAGAACAAGAACATCCATCTGGCCGAACCGCTGACGTTCACCCTGGCCGCCTCCACCCTGACCGCCAGTGCAGAGACCTTCCCGGCCGGCCAGGACATCACCCTCACCTATACCGGCGGCACCCCCAACGCCGTCATCAGCATCTACACCGAAATGGAAGGCCCCCCCGCCTCCGGCGAACAAGGACCGGGCGCACTGGACACCCAGGATGCAACAGCCTCCACCGGAACAGTGACCTTCCCCGCCGACACCTTCACCTCCGGCACCTTCATCACCAACAGAAACTTCACCGCCTACATGTTCGACATGGGCGACGGAACCTCAGAACTCGACGACTACCGCTGGCTTAGCATCCCCTGCCACATCACCATCCTCAACACCCCCTGGATCAACAACTTCTCCGCAACCTGGAACACAGACGGAACCATCTCCACAACTGGGCGATGCGGCCCCCTCCAAGCCAGCGTCGAAGCATTCAGAGGCGACCAGAACGAATGGGCCCACATCGACGACATCACCGACAACACCTTCACCAACGACAACATCCCCGCCAGCCATAAATTCAACAACACAACACTGCGCCTGCGGATACACGTACACGGGGAAGAAGCAACAACCCCCCACAGCGACGTCACCATCAGCGACCGGGAGTCTAACGGGTCGCCCCACGATTGATGATCTTGCTCACGGTTGGGGACATGGAGTGGTTTCTATGAGTTGTCTGGGTTGTGATGACTCATCAGGCT
>NZ_JBIVXW010000209.1:0-2378 GCF_044769405.1 Streptomyces sp. NPDC090442 | reverse complement strand
CTGCCGGCGACCTCGATGGCGTGGGGGTTGTGGGAGCAGGCCAGCGGCATGACCGGCCACCTGGACGACGAGGACCGGGGCCGGCTCAACCGCGGTGGGATCGGCGTTCTGAGTTCGGAGCAGGGGCTTGAGCTGTTTGATGCCGCCCTCGCCTCCGATCGCGGGGTCGTGGTGCCGGTTTCGTTGGACCTGGCCGTCGTTCGGGCTGCTGCGGCCTCGGTCGGGGTGCCACCGGTGTTGCGTGATCTGGTGCGGGTTCCGGTGCGGCGTGCGGTGCGTGGGAGGGAGGTGGAGGTTTCCGAGTTCGCTGCGCGGTTGGCGCGGCTCGATGCGGCGGAGCAGCTGCGGGACGTGTTGGAGATGGCGCTTCGGCACGTCGCCCAGGTGCTGGGGCACGCCTCGGCGTCGGACATCGAACCCACCCGTCCGTTCAAGGACTTGGGCTTCGACTCGCTGACCGCCGTGGAGCTGCGAAACCGCCTGAACGCGGCGACGGGGTTGAGGCTGCCGGCGACATTGGTCTTCGACTATCCGACTCCGTCCGCCCTGGCGGCGTTCGTCCGGGACGAGGTCACGGGACGCGGACAGCAGCCGACCGGAATCGCCAACCCGACGACGACGGCGGTGAGCGCTTCCGCGAACGAACCGATCGCTATCGTCGGCATGGCCTGCCGCTACCCGGGCGGCGTGACCACCCCTGACCAGCTATGGGACCTGGTGGCCTCCGGGGGAGATGGCATCTCGGGCTTCCCCACCGACCGTGGTTGGGACCTGGAGGCGCTGTTCGACGTCGACTCGGGCAAGGCAGGCACGTCCTCCGCGCGGGAGGGCGGATTCCTGCATGACGCGGCCGACTTCGACCCGGCGTTCTTCGGGATCTCGCCGCGCGAGGCGCTGGCGATGGACCCGCAGCAGCGGCTGTTGTTGGAGACCTCCTGGGAGGCGATCGAGCGGGCAGGAATCGACCCCGGTTCGCTCCGTGGCAGTAAGACCGGCGTCTTCGCCGGCGTCATGTACCACGACTACGCGACCCGCCTGATGGCCTCCGGCGAGGACCTCCGCAGCCTGGAGGGGTACATCGGCAACGGCACCTCCGGCAGTGTGCTGTCCGGCCGGGTGTCCTACGTCTTCGGCTTCGAGGGCCCGGCGGTCACGGTGGACACCGCCTGCTCGTCCTCGCTCGTCGCCACGCATCTCGCGGTCCAGGCACTGCGCAGCGGAGAGACCTCGCTGGCACTGGCCGGTGGCGTGACGGTGATGGCCCACCCCTCGCTGTTCAGCGAGTTCTCGCGGCAGAACGGGCTGGCCGCGAACGGGCGTTGCAAGTCCTTCGCCGATGCCGCGGACGGTGCGGGCTTCTCCGAGGGCGTCGGGATGGTACTGCTGGAGCGGCTGTCGGACGCGCGGCGCAACGGTCACCAGGTGCTCGCGGTGGTTCGGGGCTCGGCGGTGAACCAGGACGGCGCGTCCAATGGTCTGACGGCACCGAACGGTCCGTCCCAACAGCGGGTGATCCGGCAGGCGTTGGCGAACGCGGGCCTGTCGGCGACCGATGTTGATGTCGTGGAGGCACACGGTACGGGTACGTCGTTGGGTGACCCGATCGAGGCCCAGGCGCTGCTGGCGACGTATGGGCAGGAGCGGGACACGGAGCGGCCGTTGTGGCTGGGGTCGATCAAGTCCAACATCGGGCACACCCAGGCCGCCGCGGGCGTCGCCGGCATCATCAAGATGGTGCAGGCCATGCGGCACGCGGTGCTGCCGAGGACGCTGCACGTCGACGCGCCGTCGACGCATGTCGATTGGTCCGTGGGTGCCGTGGAGTTGCTGACCGCGGACCGTACGTGGGAGGCCGCGGGCAGGAAGCGGCGGGCGGCGGTCTCGTCGTTCGGGATCAGCGGCACCAACGCGCATCTGATCGTGGAACAGGCGCCGGCCGATGCCGCCGCCGAGCCGTCGCACATCGAGACGACCCCGGACGCGGACGGGCTCGCGACGTGGATCGTGTCGGCCCCCTCCGAGGCCGGCCTACGCGCCCAGGCGCGGAGCCTGGGCAGCTACCTGGCCGAACGCCCGGAGCTGTCGCCGGCTGACGTTGGCTTCTCGCTGGCGACGACCCGAGCCGGCTTCGAACACCGCGCGGCCGTGGTGGGCACGGATCGCGAAACCTTGACGGCGGGGTTGGCGACCGTCGCGGACGGCCGGCCGGGTGCGGGGGTGGTCTGCGGCCAGGCACGCGCCACCGGGGGCCGAGTCGGGTTCCTGTTCTCGGGTCAGGGAGCACAACGTCTTGGTATGGGTCGGGAGTTGTATGCCCGTTTCCCGGTGTTCGCGGATGCCTTCGACGGGGTGGTCGAGGAGCTTGAGCGGGCGTTGGA
>NZ_JBIVXW010000208.1:0-2423 GCF_044769405.1 Streptomyces sp. NPDC090442 | reverse complement strand
CACAATGATCACAAAGCCCGTGCCTGCTCTGCTACGCACCCAAACCAGTCACAACCCCACCAGCCGTAACGACCCCGGAACTTGCAACGGCCCTGGTCCAGACCACCATGAAGAAACTCGTCAATAACAACGCGAAGTAACCCAATCAGGATCACGAGACACTAGGGCATACAGGGCAATACGCCTAGATCAAATGCCCTCTCAAAGAATCCGCCCGATCGGCGCGCAAGCCGCCTCCGCACAAAATTCCTGTGAATTGCATGCCATTTCAGGAGCAGACGACGGCCGCAGTCCATTCATTTAACCCCGGCTCGATATCGGAGAAACCGAAGATGCATGACATGTACTACGACAGAGCCAATGAGAGGCGCGGTCGATATACAAGGGGACGCCCTTTCAAGCAGCGAGATGTGGCAATATACTGGGACCGGGATCCAGAAAATCCACAAGCAGGAAGAAACGCGTTCGCAAAAGAGGTACGACCAGGGGTAGCTGTAGTCGGCGACCCGTCTTTTTATAAGCGTAGAGTTTTGAATAAGGGACGCTTCTGGTCCACGCATATGGCCACATTAACCCCCGGTGCATTCTGTGACGAAGTTGACAATCTGATAGGACGTATCGAAAATACGGCCATGGGTCGCGACCTGATCAACTTCTTCGCCAGTTGTAGCCCGATTCCTTACGATCCAGCCGATAACGGATCGGAGTACGGCGATTCATTAGAACCCTACGGCATAAATCCTCGAGTTCTGACAGCACGAGAGGTGTTTCTTGGGGTCCCCAACCCCCTCAGGCCGATCAAAATCAATGTTGTGATTCTTCAGGACCTATTGGCAAGACCTTCTGCCATGGCTTTGTCTCGCTCACAACTGAACGGATACGGATGTTTTTCTACAGTCGCCTTCCATCCTCGCCTTATCGTGATGACGGATAACGTTGCAATGTCGCCTGAATCTGTGCTTGCACACGAGCTAATTCACTCCGTTCACCACATTTCAGGATCTTTAAATTCTATGACTCGAAGCGCCTCCGCTGTTAAGTGGCGAAGTGACTATAAAGGAATGGCCGCAGACTTCTTTAGGAACCGAAATTTGATTGACTACAGACTGATCGAGCCTTGGTTGCATCACGAGCTGCCTATTGACCCGGATGAGCGTAACCTTGTTCTAGCACTATTGGATGAGTATAAGGACTTGGAGAGAATGGCGATAAGGATTCTCCGCGAACCTTTGGTTGCAGGATCATCGAGGAGTATCACGTATCAACGGCACGCAAAGTACGAGGAGACCGTAACACATGGGAGCGAGGTGTGCACGGCATGGCTCAATGGAATCCTAAAAAAATTCACACCTAGGCGACTGGGCGTCTCTCCGGGGGAGGATATTTCCGACAGAATTGCCGAACTTAATATTCTGCGCGTCAGGCACGACCATCCCGAAGGCGAGACTGGCGCATTGCAGAATGCGGAGTTAATCCGGAACCAGCGACTCATTGCGCGATATTTCACGGAGGTAGAATTCTGCAAGCAAGCTGGCGAGCAGTCTCGCATATCATACATTCCGGTGGCATCCCGCATTGGGGAAGGGGGTTCGATGGGGTATGCCTTGGATCGGATCCAATCCCCCAAAGCGCGGTCAGACATTCCAGAAAGTGTTTTTAAGCTTCACGGATCCGGAGTTGACGGAGAGGGTAGCGTATATAGGTTACTTGAATGGGCGAGGTCCCTAGGGAAGCCCGAGCCGGGAAATGATTACCTGCTTCGAATCTCCGAACATATAATTCGCCTAGAGAGTACGGATTGGCCGATTCTTCGACGCATCGCCACTTCCGCCAAAGAATCAATACAGCTCCTCCCCTATTCGTGCAACGGAGACGAAGAGGTCCCGATTCCAGTAACTATACCGGAATCTCAAGTTTCAGAGCTGACCCGGACAATGGCCCAGGAGACAGCACTGGAGGTTTCGCTTAACCCAGGGATAGAAGTAACGAGGCTTGGCAGTCGCCGTTTGTACCAGGGTGAAGGGCACCCCCCGTTGCCTCCACATTGAACCTCTTTCATCCCGATTTCTCGCAGGTACTACAGGGGAGGTTCGTGTCGGTTGACGGGGTGACTCGTTGATCCTGGCGTGGAGACCTTGTGTGATGTGGAGTTGTGGGCGGACTGGTTCGAGCGACTTCTTTGCCTCGCTCACCAGTTTGTTCTGCCGGGTCGAGCCCAGGGTTCGATCAAGTTCCGTAGGTGTCGGGGTTGTTGGTGATGCCCAGGATTGAGGTGACCCCGGCGGTGTGGACACTCTGACAATGGATCGTGTGGGTCCGAGGAAGGGCGTCCTGGTGGGACGTAGGTCTCCGTATCCGGAGGAGTTCAGGAACGATGCCGTCGCGCTGTACCGCGCGGCGGGCGGGAAACGTACGTACGCGGC
>NZ_JBIVXW010000207.1:0-2426 GCF_044769405.1 Streptomyces sp. NPDC090442 | reverse complement strand
AACGCCCCCGTACCACCAGTGACCAACACCGTGCCACCGGCAACCGACCACTCCCCCACGTCCGCAACCCGCCCCGAACGCACCAACCGCCGACCAAAAACACCCGAGGACCGCACCGCCACCTGATCCTCAACACCCTGCGACAGAACGCCAGCCAACCGACGCCCCGCCCGCTCATCCACCACAACCGGCACATCAACCAACCCACCCCACCGATCCGGCAACTCCAACGCCACCACACGACCCAACCCCCACACCATCGCGGCGTTCGGATTCACGGGCCCGTCCGACACCCCCGTCGACACGGCCCCCCGCGTCAGTCCCCATGTCCGAGCCGACACCCCCACGTCACCCAACGCCTGCACCGCCACCGCGGTAGCCACCGCATCGGCGGCAACCAGCACACCAGCGACCTCGTCACCAGCGTCCGCGGCACCCACCCCCGCACGGACCGCCGCCGCCAACGCAAGCCGATCAACGTCCGACGGCACGACGACCTGGAGGACCTCGGCCCCCTGCGCCACCATCCACTCTCGAACGTCTGCGCAGTCGTCCCCGCCGTCGCCGGTCAGGAGCAACCACGTGCCCGACAACGTCGCCGCGCCCAACTCACGTACCGGGGCCCACGACACGCGATAGCGCCAACCGTCCACCGTCGACTCGGCCTCATGCGCCTGCCTCCAGGAGGACAGTGCGGACACCGCCGAGGTCAGGGACGCACTCTCGCTGATGCCCAATGCATCGCCCAGTGTGGACCAGTCCTCGCCGGCCACGGCCTCCCAGAACCGCGACTCCACCGCGTCCCCAGCCCCAGCCACGTCTGCCGGAGCCGTCGACTCCATCCAGAACCGCTGCCGCTGAAACGCATACGTCGGCAACTCAACACCCCGGCCGCCCGCGAACACCGGATCCCAATGCACATCAACCCCATCGGAGTGAAGCCGGGCAAGGGCAGTGACGAGGGTGTGCTCGGGGTCACGGTCGGCGCGCTGCGTCGCCACGCAGGTTGCCGTCCCCGTCTCTTCGCCGGCGAGCGTGCCGGCGGCCAGGGCCGTAAGGACACTGTCCGGGCCGACCTCCACGAACCGGGTCACCCCGGCACCGGCCGCGCTCCGCACCGCGTCCGCGAACCGCACGGCCTCGCGCACCTGCCGCACCCAGTACGCGGGCGAACACAGGTCGACGGCAGAAGCGGCCTCTCCGGTCAGCGTCGAAATCACCGGGATCCGCGGCGTCTCGTACGTCAACTGACCTGCCACAGCGGCGAATTCCTCCAGCATGCCGTCCATGCGGTGGGAGTGGAACGCATGCGAGACGCGCAACCGGCTCGACTTCCGACCGCTCGACTGCGCCCACTCCCGCACGGCCTCGACGGCATCCTCATCACCGGAGACCACCACGGAATCCGGTCCATTGACCGCCGCCAACGACGCCGACTCACCCAACAGGCCGGCGATCTCGTCCTCGCGAGCCTGGACGGCGAGCATCGCCCCGCCCTCGGGCAACGCCTGCATCAACCGACCACGCGCCACCACCAACGTGCAGGCATCCGCCAGCGAGAGCACCCCCGCCACATGCGCCGCCGCCAACTCACCAATCGAATGCCCGATCAACACATCCGGGACGACCTCGAAGGACTCCAGAAGACGGAACAGCGCCACTTCGACGGCGAACAAGCCCGTCTGCGCGTGGACAGTCCGGTTCAGCTCAGCCTCATCCTCGCCCCACACCACCTCACGCAGGGACGAGCCCAACGCCCGCTCCAACCCGTCGACGCACGCATCGAAGGCGTCCGCGAACACCGGGAAACGCGCATACAACTCCCGACCCATGCCCGGTCGTTGCGCACCCTGCCCCGAGAACAGTGCGGCCACCTGGCCACCGCCGGTAGCCACCTGGCCGCGCGCGACACCCGCCGCGGGCTCGCCCTCTGCCAGCGCCGCCAGCCCGGCCAGCAGCGCATCCCGGTCGGCGCCCACGACCGCGGCTCGGTGTTCCAAACCGGCACGGGTCGACGCCAACGAGTGGGCGATGTCGAGCTGAGACAGCTCCGGCCGTTCCAGCACGAACGCACGCAACCGGTCGGCCTGGGCCCGCAGGCCGGCCTCGGAGGTCGCCGACACCAGCCACGGCAGCACCCCACAGGCCGCAGGAGCCGGCCCCGCGGGTGCCTCCTCCGCAATCGCGTCGGGTCCCTGCTCCACGATGACGTGGGCGTTGGTGCCGCTGATGCCGAACGACGAGACGGCCGCACGACGCACCCGGCCGGCCTCACCTTCCCAGGCCCGGTTCTCGGTGAGCAGCTCCACCGCTCCCGTCGACCAATCCACCTGCGACGACGGCGCATCCACGTGCAGGGTCTTCGGCAACACTCCGTGCCGCATCGCCAACACCATCTTGATCACACCGGCCACGCCCGCCGCCGC
>NZ_JBIVXW010000206.1:0-2432 GCF_044769405.1 Streptomyces sp. NPDC090442 | reverse complement strand
GGTGTGGTGGACGGGCTGACGCCTGACCGTTTCGCGAAGGTCTTGGCGCCCAAGGCGGAGGCGGCTCGCCATCTGGACGAGCTCACCCGAGACCACCCCGTCACCGCCTTCGTCCTCTTCTCCTCCATGGCCGGGGCCATCGGCGGTGCGGGGCAGGGGAATTACGCGGCGGCGAACGCCTCTCTCGACGCGTTGGCGCAGTCGCGTGCGAGTGCGGGGCTGCCGGCCACGTCCGTGGCGTGGGGTGCCTGGGACCAGGCGGGCATGGCCACCGGCGATGTCGTGGCCGACCGGCTCGCCCGTGGCGGCGTCGGCACCATGGCTCCGGAGCTGGCGTTGGGCGCGTTGGAAGGGGTGTTGGGGGCCGAGGTCTGCCCGCTGATCGCCGACATCGACTGGGAGCGCTACGCCCCCGCGTTCACCGCGGCCCGGCCCAGTCCGCTGCTCGGCGGAGTGCCCGAGGCCCGACGCGCGGTGGAGGGCGCGGACGCGGCCGGTGCGGCGGTCGAGGAGGGCGCGCTCGCGGCGCGGTTGACGGGGTTGCCGTCCGCGGAGCGCGAGCGGACCGTGCTGGACCTGGTGCGCACCCAGGCGGCCGCCGTACTCGGCCACCGGACGCGGGACGCCGTCGCCCCGGACCGGGCCTTCCGGGAGCTCGGCTTCGATTCCCTCACCGCGGTCGAGTTCCGCAACCGCCTCACGGCGGCCACCGAACTCCCGCTCCCCGCCACCCTGATCTTCGACTACCCCACCCCGGCCACGCTCGCCCGCCACATCACGGCCCAGGCACTCGGCGATGACGCACGCCCCGACGACGAGGCGCGGACGACCGGCGCGGCACTGCCAGGCACCGACGACCCGATCGCCATCGTGGGCATGTCCTGCCGCTTCCCGGGCGGGGCCAGCACCCCCGAGGACCTGTGGCGGCTGCTGGTGATGGGCGTCGACACCATGGGGCCGTTCCCCGAGGACCGCGGCTGGCAGCTCGACTCGCTGATCGACCCGGACCGCGCTCGGCCGGGCACCAGTTACGTCGGCGAAGGCGGATTCGTCCGCGACGCGGCTGACTTCGATGCCGAGTTGTTCGGGATCTCGCCGCGCGAGGCGTTGGCGATGGACCCCCAACAGCGACTGCTCCTGGAAGCCTCCTGGGAGGCGATCGAGCGGGCCGGTATCGACCCGGTCTCGCTCCGGGGCGACCGGGTCGGAGTCTTCGCCGGAACCAACGGCCAGGACTACGGCACGCTGCTGCTCCACGCGACCGAGGACGTCGAGAGCCAGCGCGGCACCGGCGGGGCGGCCAGCGTGCTGTCGGGCCGGGTGTCCTACGTCCTCGGGCTGGAGGGCCCGGCCGTCTCCGTCGATACGGCGTGTTCGTCGTCGTTGGTGGCGTTGCACTGGGCTGCGCAGGCGTTGCGTGGTGGTGAGTGTGCGTTGGCGTTGGCCGGTGGTGTGACGGTGATGTCGACGCCGGGGGCGTTTGTGGGGTTTTCGCGGCAGGGTGGGTTGGCGGTTGATGGTCGGGTGAAGGCGTTTGCTGAGGGGGCGGATGGTACGGGTTGGGGTGAGGGTGTTGGTGTTCTTGTTCTGGAGCGGTTGTCGGATGCGCGTCGGAACGGGCATGAGGTGTTGGCGGTGTTGCGTGGTTCGGCGGTGAATCAGGATGGTGCGTCGAATGGTCTGACGGCGCCGAATGGTCCGTCGCAGCAGCGGGTGATTCGACAGGCGTTGGCGAGTGCGGGGTTGTCGGCGGCCGAGGTGGATGTGGTCGAGGCGCATGGCACGGGCACGCGGTTGGGTGACCCGATCGAGGCCCAGGCGCTGTTGGCGACGTACGGGCAGGGCCGCCCGGCGGAGCAGCCGTTGTGGCTGGGGTCCATCAAGTCGAACATCGGGCACACGCAGGCGGCGGCGGGCGTGGCCGGTGTGATCAAGATGGTGTTGGCGATGCGGCATGGGGTGTTGCCGAGGACGTTGCATGTGGATGCGCCGTCGTCGCAGGTGGATTGGTCGAGTGGGGCGGTGGAGCTGCTCACGGAGAACCGGGCCTGGGAGGGTGAGGGTGGTCGGGTGCGTCGTGCGGCGGTCTCGTCGTTCGGCATCAGCGGTACCAACGCCCACGTCATCGTGGAACAGGCGCCCGACGAGCCCACCGAGGCCGCGGGGGCGGACCCTGTGGCCGGCGGGGTGGTCCCGTGGACGGTGTCGGCGACTTCGGAGGCCGGCATCCGTGCCCAGGCCGCGCGGTTGCATGCCTTCCTGGCCGAGTGGCCGGAGCCGTCTCCGGCCGACATCGGTCACTCCCTGGCCACCACCCGGGCTGACTTGGAACACCGTGCGGCCGTCGTGGGCGCCGACCGCGAACAGCTCCTGCACGGCCTCGTAGCGCTGGCGGAGGGAGCCCCCTCGGCCGATGTGGTGCGGGGCGCGGC
>NZ_JBIVXW010000205.1:0-2547 GCF_044769405.1 Streptomyces sp. NPDC090442 | reverse complement strand
CGAGCCTGATGAGTCATCACAACCCAGACAACTCATAGAAACCACTCCATGTCCCCAACCGTGAGCAAGATCATCAATCGTGGGGCGACCCGTTATCGGCATACCGCAGCTGAAACGCCCGCCGGCGCCCTCCTCCCGCATCACCGCGACGAACAACCGCCTCGTCCGGAAACGCAACAGGATCATCGCCGTCACCCTCGACCCCGTCATCAGAGCCTTCCTGGCCCCGGACTCCATATACCTGAAGATCCCCTCCGGGTGGATGCTCCCGCCGGACCCGAGCCAGGCAGAAGCCGTTGAACAGGCACGCAGCAAAACAGTGCCCGAAGCGCGCGGAGTCTTCACCACTGACCACGTGCCCAGCCTGATCGCGACCTGGGTCGGCGCATACCTCGTAGGAGACGGCTCCATCCTCATCCTGAACCGCACGATCGTCGGCAGCTACGACGATGCAGAGGTCCTGTTCCCGCTCCGGGCCGCCGACTACACCCTCAGCGAGGACCGGCTCACGCTGACTGCCGCCAACCTCCGGGGCACCTTCACCGTTGACAGGGAAACCCTCCCCGGCGGACGCACCCAGCTCACCCCACGCAGTACAAAGAAGGAAAATCGCGCCTGAACCTCTTTCATCCCCCGTAGGCGTTTGGAAGAGATACGCCCGGGCGCCTGGCGCGGGCCACGGCGTTCGGGCGGCTGCTGCCCCGCCTCACCGAGGTGTTCCACGGCCGAACCGCGGTCGCATACACACCATGAACTGCAACCGCGGCGTTTCGACCGCGAGCTCGCCAGCCACCACGACAGCGGCGCAGTGGCTGGCCCGGGCCCGGCGGGAGGACGCCATGAAGCCGTACGCGCAGTGTGGCGCGGGCTTGTGGTCCATCAAGCGCGGCCGGTACCGCAGTCAGCCGCTCGTCGGCCCGCACGACGCCGTCGCCGACGCGAAGCTCGCCTTCGAGAGAGGCTGGAGCGGGTGGCGGCCACGGCGCCCGCCACCCGCGGTGGCCTCTTGCGGCTGGACCGCGCGGCCTGATGCGATGCCGGCACTCCCGGCTCCTGTCGTCAACGTTCGATTGACGACAGGCGGCCGACGTGTCCAATGAACCCGTGCAATCCGGGGGTTCGAGGCGGCTCGAATCCAATCAGATCCGATGGTGATTGCTGACAGGGTTTGACGACAGATAGGGTTCGATCCTCCGTACGGAAGGGCCTCTCGGTGGCGAACCTGGTCTACTGTACAAGCGAGTCTCGACCGACCAGCAGTCGACCGCCCGGCAGAACCTCGTCCTTCACGAGGCTGGGATCGAGGACCCGGTCGTCTTCGAAGAGGACCCCGGCACCTCCAGCCGCCTCCACCCGCTCCAGCGCCCCAAGTTCCGCGCACTCCTCGACTACGCCCGGCCCGGCGACACCGTGCACATCTCCGAGATGTTCCGCCTCGTCCGCGGCACCCAGCACATCCTCGACGTGCTCGACGTACTGCACCGCGACCGCCTCGCCCTGCGCATCCACGACGGCGCGTTCTCCGCCATGGACCTCACCGCCCGCCACCCGCGCACCGGAGAACTGCTGTCCACCGTGAAATTCATGGTGCAGACCCTCGCCGCCGCCGGCGAACTCCAGCGCGACCTCCAACGCGAGCTGACCTACGACGGGCTACGGGCCGCCGAAGCCAAGGGCAACAAGGGCGGACGCCGCCCCGCCGTCCCGGCCGACAAGACCGACGCCGTGCGCACCGCGTACCTGGGCGGCCAGTCCATCGCCGCCCTCGCCCGCGAGCACCGGGTCAGCCGCGGCGCCATCCGCACGGCCGTCGCCGACCTCATGCCCGACCACACCGCCAGCGAGGAGGACGCGCCCGCCCCAGAGCTGCCGGTCACCCTCGACATGCCGGGCAAGGTCGCCGACTACCTCCGCGCCGCCGAGCTGGACGACGCCGAGCGGGCCGCGCTCGACCAAGGGGTGACCGTACGGCGCGGCCAGGGCTACACCCTGCGCGTTACCGCCGCCCCCGCCGTGCACCGCCAGCTCCTCGACCGCTGCCAGCCGCTCGACGGCAGCCAGGACCTCCCCGCGGTCCCGGCCCAGCGCAAGGCCCGCCGCGAATACGAGAACCGCATCAGCGCGCTCACACCGGCCGGATCATGATCACTGGCTCGTTGCCCCCTGTACCGATGTTCCCCGAGGCCGTACATGGTCCGGCTGGTGTACGGGTTACACGGTCTTGATGGCGCCGGCGTTGATGGTGTAGTCGGCGCCGTGGATTGCGGCTGCCAGGGGTGAGGCCAGGTAGGCCACGAGCGCGCCGACGTGGCCGGGGTCGACGAACTCGCCGGTGGTGGCCCCCATTTCGACGGGGATCTCGCGCAGCAGTTGTTCCAGGGGGATGCTGCGGGTGGCGGCGAGTTTGGCGCCGAAGCCGTCGGGTCCGGCCCACTGCTCGGTGAGCACGGCGCCGGGAGAAAGCGTGTTGACCCGCACCCCCTGGGGTCCGTACTCCTCGGCCAGGCCCTTGCTGAACGTGTTCACCGCCCCCTTGGCGGAGGCGTA
>NZ_JBIVXW010000204.1:0-2581 GCF_044769405.1 Streptomyces sp. NPDC090442 | reverse complement strand
ACCGAACGGCCCAGCGATCCTGCAGATCACGACACCTGATGCAGCATCACCCAAGCACCGCCGGATGACACCAGCCGCCTAATCAATCGACGTTGCACCGGAGACAGCCCTCTCGTCCCGAATCCCACCCTGAACGAGGACCATAACCAGTACGCCGTCGCAACGAAAGAGCAGGACCGAGGATAACTGACTATCCACAACCAACACGGGCACGTCGCTGTGCATATGTGGAAACAGAACACCGAGCAACTTAACTACGCGGCATTGCCCCAACAAGCCCGTAAGTTTCACCAGTTCGTCACGCCACTCGGCTATCAGCTCAGCCGTCACGTCCCGCATCATGCTCGGTCAACGACAACTCCGAGACACGGTCACAAGGTCTCCGGCTGTAGTACGAGGTGCCTTGCTGGTCGGGCCTGTTGGAAGCGTGAGAACTCCCATCATCCCAGGTCAGCAGGCACCTCTTCTCGTCTCCCTCCCCAAAGGGCACCCGTCACGCGGTGGATCGAAGTTGAGGGCTCACTTTCTCGCCACCCCCCTCGGGACAATCAGTAAAGGTAGCCCAGTGCGATAGAGACGGTTGTTACTAAAGGTGACCATATTTGCGAGCTCTGGATGCGACTCGAGATCAGCAACGGCAATTCCCGCTTGCTCTTTAGCGAAATCTGAAACGAGCGCAGGATCGACGGACACGTCTGAGGTTGGCTCCCCACCAAAACACGAACGAGGTGGCACGTCATACTCTTGAGCTCCTGTCCCGCCCGCACGAGATGCTGCCCACGCAGCCCAGTTCACCAGATCGTCATAGTAATCTTTGGCGATTCGGCGAAACTCGCCATTCTGATGGCCGTTCCGATCTAGCCATCCGATTAGTCTAGCTATTGGATCCATTTGCCCCTGGAATACAGCATCATCGATCTCTAACCTGGAACAAGGGAGCGCCCCCTCCTCATGCTTCCATGCAGGAGTGGGTTTGGCCCACGAAAGGGTCGGAGCATAAGACCTGCGAGGCTTGACCCTCATTTCTATCGCGATCCCCATTTCGCATATTTGATGCGAAATCGCCCTCTGCTCCTTTATTGCTTGCGCCCAAATCGTACGCTTCATACGGAGGCCGGGATCCCTCACCCTTCCCGCTGCGCCCAGCATTCGATTCGATATTTCGTTTGCGTAAATGAATTCTGGCGGCAAATCCGCTGCAAATACAGGATTAGAGATCGTCTCCCACTTCTTTCTGCTGCTGAGCCAGACCCTAAAGACGTCATTCCCTACAGTGATGGCCTCCTCGTAGTCTGTCAGTTTTTGATAATATATGCCTATATTAGGCACTCCACCAATCCCCTCCTTGCTAATTGGTGCATGCTTGTCCAGCATACGCTTGGCGAGAATTGTGAGATTAAAAAGATCTTCCTTGTCGCGTTCAAATGCTTTGCGCTGTTCAGGATCAAGGGAGTTAAGCTTATCTGGGTCTCTTTCGAGTTCATCCACGGATTCGGTAGAACGGCCGGTCCTCCCTTGGAACATGGTTCTGGCAAGACCACGGTGATCATTCTGCCATCGGCGCCTTGTGTGAGATTTCCTATGAAAAGATCCAGCCACATGATGGGCGGCATGGATCAGCTCATGGGCAAGACCTAATTCTGGCGCCAGCAGCGTGTCATCTATCAGATAGACGGACCTAGGGTGGAAGCTCACTACAGCGAACGTCCCGTGACCGCGCTCGTCCTCGTCTGGATAAACATTAAGAGAGTAGGTTTTATTCAGGCCGCTTTGACAGCTCTGAATAATTAGACAAGTTATGTCTGCGCGACTTCCTCCCTCCCCGCTCTCCGCATAGAATGCATTCAGTCGTCGCCCATTCATTCTTAGTTCATAATCGTCAAATCCATACTCCCACTCAAACGGCCCGCCAAGGTCCGGTATTGGTTGACATTTTCCGAAAAAGGTGACTAATCCCTTCCCTGTGGATGTGCTCTCGATGAGTCTAAGTAATCCGTCGACCTCACTATAGAATTCCGACTCCTCCAGTTCGATTAGCCCTGGATAAACGTCCCACTCCGGAAGGGATCCCCAGAACCTTAAGAGTTCGCTATACAATTTTCGATAATGCGCCGGGGAGGATACTGCCGCCACTCCTGGGCGAATTTCCTTTCCTTGTATTTTCTGTGGTTGTCCAAGCCATTCAATATATACCGTGCGCCATGCTGTCGCTGGGGGAGGGGCGGGAAGTCGTACGGGCTTCCAGGGCCACCTTGGAACGGGGGGCATGATTAGTTCCCATCCTTGCTGTGATGTTCCGCAAGTCACTCGATTGAGCCACATGTCCTCACCTTGGCGTTTATGCTGCCTGCCGGTTTGAAGTGATCTTGGCAGTGTCTGTTTTGCTTTGTTTTCCGACGGGGTGTTTGCCGGCTGGGTGTCTGTTCTTCGAGCCGGCTGGTCGGCCGGGGCCGGCCTTGTTGGGTTTCGGTGCGCCGGCCGGCTGAGGCGCTTTCTGGCGGAGGCGGCGAAATCCTCGGCGGACGCGGGCTGGGGTGAGACGGCCCGGCTTCGCCGGGCGTTCCCAGGGCTTGCGGAGATC
>NZ_JBIVXW010000203.1:0-2623 GCF_044769405.1 Streptomyces sp. NPDC090442 | reverse complement strand
ACCAACGCCAAGTCAACTGGCACTTCACCACCCAAGACGCCCGCACCCGACTCCGCCACCTATACCCCAACAGTTAGCCGCGACGGTCTACTAGACGGCCTCGACCTCCCGGCCAGCCAGCGAGCCCGCTGGGAGGCACGCCTGGCCCTCTACCGTGACGCGGTGTGCGTCGACGCGGATCAGGCAGACCTCGCCACCACAGCACTGGCCGCCCTCCCCGGCGCCGTTCTCGTCCTGCGCCGCGGCGAACGATCCGCACGCTCCCCGGCCTTCGCACCACCCGCCATGCGGACGTTCCTCCACGCGCTGGCCGACCGTCTGCAGACCACCACCGACCCGGTCACCGCACTCGACGAAGAGCTCGGCCTGCGAGTCCTCGGCGGGTTCCCCGAGCCCCTCACCGGCCGAAGCGCCCTGCTCGAACGCATGCGGCGCACCGAAGAGGAGACCCAAACGGCACTCAGCGCTGCCGAAAAGAGCGCGCGACTGATCTTGAAGAAGCATGCAGACGCAGACCTCCTCGTCCGGCGGCTGGAACACGCCGCGAAGGCCGGAAAGCTGCGCGAGCGACGCCGCACCCTGGAGGGCGAAATCGCCAGTGTGCCCAGGGAACTTCAACAACTGCATGCCGCTGCCGAGGCCGCCAAACAGAGACAGCAGGACGCCCTCGTGAAGCAGAAGACCCTCGAACTTCAACGCACCGCTGCCGACAACCGCCTCAAAGGGGAACGGGAAAAGGAAGAAACAGTCAAACAGCAGCGGGAGGACGTCGAGCGGCAACTCACCGCGCTGAACACCGCCTACTGGTTGGAGCGAGCCGGCAGCCGTGAACAGGCTCTGGCAGCGCTGCGCTGGCCGCGTGAGGGCGAAGAGCCCGGCGCCGAGCCGCCGGACCGACGCAGCGAGATCTCACTGCGGGATCTGGCCGGCCAATACCTCGGGCAGGCTATGGCCGACCTCGGCATCGAGCCCAGCGGCGCGAACGCCCCCACCCCGACCATCGCCCACGCCGTGCAACTACGCGCCAACCAGACCGACGATGAAGGAACCCGCCAATTCCCAGACGCCCGCGCCTTCGAAGAACCGGCCAACGCCATCCAAGACTGGCTCGATGCCCGCGCCGACAGCGACCGCGGAATCCGGGCCCGCATCACCGCCAACCAAGAAGAACGCGAACTCGGCCTGAGCGCCGCCCAGCAGACCGTGACCGACCTCCACGACAGCGTCCAGGCCATGCAGGACAGCATCACCCTGCGACTCGATCAGGCCCTGCAGGACATCGAGAACGCACTCGACCACCTCAACCGCGCAGCCGGCCTCTACGGCGCCGAACTGCACCGCACACTCACCCCGCCAGCATCACTGTCCGACCTGTGGCGCTGCGAGATCACCCCCGCCTGGCGGCGAACCCCCACCGGCCGGATGCTCGACTACGACAACGTCACCAACGCCGCGCAGGAGAAGCTGTTCTCCGTCCACCTCGTCCTCGCAGCCCTCCTGGCCTCTCCCCACCCCCGAGGTCGGATCCTCATCCTCGACGAGCTCGGCGACACACTCGGCTACCACCACCGCCGCGAACTGCTGACCGCGATAGCCGACACCGCCCAGCAATACGGCATCACCGTCCTTGGAACCTGCCAGGACGCACTGACCGACGACGCCGCGGACTTCTTCGGCAGCCTGCTCTACTTCCACTACCCCAGCCACACCGAAGCCCTCAACACCCCCACCCGCATGTTCGGCTACGACGACAACAACGACCGCGTCGAGATCACCCTCGACGCACTGCTGGCAGGGCGTACCTGGTGGTGAACACCCCAACCAACCAACCCCGCCACGGCCCCGTCGCCCACCTGCCCAACACCCCGCCGGGACTGACCGCCCGCTTCGTTCAGCGCACCCGCCGCCAACAAGACAGACCCCTCCGCAGCGCGCGCACCAGGCGAACGCGACTGCGCGACACACACGTCGATCTCCAGTCCAACACGCCGCCCGACCCCGCCGTCTTCGACCGGCTCCTCGCCTCCTGCCGCCACGGCGACCGCAACTTCATCCTCGGCGCATCAAGCCGTATCTGGACCACCGTCAAAACACGCTTCGGCGACGAGGCATGGCCCTTCACCATCGACCTCATCCGCACGGGCATCATCACCCTGCGCTGCGAGGTCACAGGCGACCTCACCCTCGGCACACCGACCCGCTGGTCCCTCACCGCAGCCGGCCGCGGCCACGCCCGCCTTCACCAAGAAGCCCGCGACGCGCAAAACCAACGCCTCACCCATGCCCTCGAACGCGCCCGCGCCGGCATCGGCAACCTTCCGACCCCGCCCGAGGGCATCGCCCAAGACGACCTTGAACGGCTTGACGAAGCGCTCACCCGTGAAATGGACAGACCCGTACCCGCGCACAAACGCATCGCGCTCCTCACGGCACTCGCCGACGACCTGTGCCACGGAACCCGCCACACCAGCACACGTGCCTTCTCCCTCGCCCACACCCGCGACACAAAGACCTGGGATGACGCCCTTGGTCGCGTCCAGTTTGTGGTGTAAAAGCACTCACGAACGGGTTTCGTGGGGTTGATGTTATGCGGCCTTGGTGAGGGACACGCGGGGCCGGGCTG
>NZ_JBIVXW010000202.1:0-2640 GCF_044769405.1 Streptomyces sp. NPDC090442 | reverse complement strand
AGCCCGGCCCCGCGTGTCCCTCACCAAGGCCGCATAACATCAACCCCACGAAACCCGTTCGTGAGTGCTTTTACACCACAAACTGGACGCGACCGGTGGGAGTGCTCGGCGAACTCACGCTGGGTGTAGCCCGCGAGGTTCCGGTAAGAGGCGATCCTCGCCCCGATGCTCTCGTCGGCATGATTGGGCATACTGGACTCCGTTTCGACTTCACCACTCGAAACGGTACCCGTGCCGGTTGGGCCGGGATACACATACGGCCCGCCTCCGTGCGCATTCGGGGGCGGGCCGTTTGGCGTGCAGGCTGCGCGTTTGCTCACTACTCCGGGCGGAGCGTGGACGTAACACTCATCGGGCGCCAGTACTGAGGGGTTGACAACGAGGGTTAGCAACGACGAATCCGTTCGCCGCGCTGCTCGTTGGCCTCGGCACGGACGACCGGCTGTATGTGGTGAGTGAGTGGCGCCACGATTCACGGGCCGTGCGACGGCAGATGACCGACGCGCAATACAGCCGCGCCGTAAGCGCATGGCTGGCCGAGCAGGACGTCGAGCATGGGCTGGTCGTGGCGGTCGGCGGTGGCCAGGTAGGTGCGGATTGCGGCGAAGTCCTGGGCCCCTTGCAGGGTCCGCAGGCATCCGGAGACCTTGATCCGTAGTTTCGCCATCCGGATGGTCTGCTCGGCTGCGTTGTTGTCGAAGGGCAGGTCCAGGTCGTGGACCTAGCGCAGGTAGTCCTCCCAGCGTCCCGTGAGCCGCTTGAACAGAGCGTGGTGCTTGGCCTCGGTCTTCGAGGATCGGCCAGCGGTGGCCTGGAGCCCGTCGGCGACCGCGGTGCGCAGGCCTGACAGTTCCCGGGCTGTGGCCTCAGTCTCGATCTGCCCGGTGCTGGCTTCCCGGGCGGTGTCCGCGGCCTTCTTCAAGGCCAGCAGGGCGTCAGTGGCCCGGTAGGCCGCACAGCGTGCGCCGCCGTGGCCGCGTTCGGTCACCGCAATCAGCTCCCGCAGTACGTGTGCCGAGCACAGTGCATGGGTGGCCTCGGTGTAGGTGTCATACAGTGCCCAGGCATCGTGCATAGCGACGCCCCGGAAGGCGGGCAGTATCCCGGCCGCGTCGGTGCCGTCGGTGCCGCGCTTGGGGTGGACGCCCAAGGTGGACGAAGGCACCGGTGGAGGCGGAGTGCAGCCAGTGCACACGCCCGGCGGTGCGGAACCCGGTCTCGTCGAAGAACGCCAAGGGTGCTGTGGAAACGCGCTCGGCAACCATGCGGCCGAAGGTGTCAAGAGTCATCGCGCAGCGCCGTACCCAGGAGGCGACGGTGGCCGGGGCGACCGGCGCGCCGAACAACTCGGCCAGGGCGGTGGCGGTGCGGTCCTTGGACAGGAACTGGCCGTGCATCAGATTCACACCGGCCGCCGCGAGGCGGGGCCCGAACTGCACCGGGGCGTTCACTCCGTCCGGGGCGGCGGCTCTGGCCGTCGTGCCGCAGGCGCACCGGCAGATGACCAGCCGGTGCTCGGTGACCTCCACACCCATGCGCTCGGGCAGGTCGAAGACCTGCCGCCGCTCGGTCCTGACCTCCCTGGCACTGACCAGGTCCGTCCCGCAGCCGGTACACGGCCCTTCGGGGCGGTATTCCTCCACAAAGTCCGGATTCTCCACCTGAGCCAGGGTCGTCCCCGGCTGCCCCTTCGGCCGGACCGGCCCACAACCGGTCCTGCCGCGCAGAGACTTCGGGGCAGGCTTGGCCAGCCCGTCGGACGACGGCGGCTTCGAGGAGTTCTTCGAGTTCTGGCCCAGCCGGGCCTTCAAATCCGTGACCTCGGCCCGGGCTTCCACCAACTCGGCTCGCACCGCCACCAGCTCACTGCGCAGCTCGACCACCAACAAGGCGAGCCCCTCGTAGGCGGGGAGCGGGCCGGCGACGGACATGACCCCAATGATCACCAATCAGGACATCAAGATCAAACCAACCGAGGCCAACCACCTATCCAGTTACGGGGATCTATGCGGCTGAGCCTGCGGGAGCCCTGATCCAATCTGACTAATGACTCGCGATCCAGTTATCAAATTGGTTTGGGGCGGGCAGGCTGACATCTCGTGAGTCTTCTGAAGGGTGGCAAGAGGCCATCGCTCGACTCGAGCATCAGCCTGTTAGGTCAGGTGTGCCGGGCCCTCTACACGCGAAGATCGCTTCGATTGCTTTTCGCTGATTGCGTACTCGCCGAGTCCGATCAGGCGGCGTGCAGCCGCGCCTTGTGCGTAGAGGCAGCGCTGGGCTCCAGAGCGGAACGCCCCGCGCTCGCAGTGCGCCGTAGCTGCGTACCAGAGTTACAGGGCACTCCGCCGTTCCAATCCAGGCTTCTGCAGACCACTGTCCACCAGGGGGCTGGAATGGCCATCAATCTGCTGGCGGCTCGACACTGCAGGAATGTAATCAAACAGTGGCGCCAGCCACAAGGGAGCGGGAAGGGAAGTCCCACCATGAATGTCAAAGCCCGACTGCTCTGCTGTTCAGCGGGCATCATCGACCTCTTCGGAGTCGTCATCGCAACACTGGCAGTGCTCGCTCTGATTACCGTGGCATCTGCGACACCTTCCCGGAGCAGCGGCTGGGACAGTCTCGCAGCCTGCGAGAGCG
>NZ_JBIVXW010000201.1:0-2666 GCF_044769405.1 Streptomyces sp. NPDC090442 | reverse complement strand
AGTCGAGCGGCTCGGCGTCGGCGGGCGGCCAGACCGTGGCGTCGAAGCCGGGGTCCGCCGGGGCAGCGTCGGCCGTCAGGATGCCGGCGGCGTGCTGGGTCCAGGAGACGTCGGCCGCGTTCTCCGGCCGGGAGTGGACGGTGAGGGTACGGCGACCGGTGGCGTCGGCGACGCCGACCCGCACCTGGGTCCGTAGCGCGCCACGCTCCGGCAGGACGAGCGGTGCGGCCAGCGTCAGTTCCTCGACGCGATCGCAACCGGCCTCGTCGCCCGCGCGGAACGCCAGCTCCAGCAGCGCGGTGCCGGGCAGCAGTGTCCGGCCCATGACGGCGTGGTCGGCCAGCCACGGATGCGATTGGAGCGACAGTCGGCCGGTGAACAACACCCCTTCCGCTTCGGCGAGTTCGACCGAACCGTCGAGGAGCGGGTGCTCGGCGGCGGTGAGGCCGACGGCCTTGGCGTTCGCCGTGCTCAGGGTGCCGGTGGGCCAGTAGGTGGCGTGCTGGAAGGCGTAGGTCGGCAGATCGACACGGACTGCGCCGGTGCCGGCGAAGAGCGTCGACCAGTCGATGCGGAGTCCCGCGGCGTGCAGGTGGGCGACGGCGGTGAGGACGGAGGCCTCCTCGTCCCGGTCCTTGCGCAGGACCGGGACGGTGACCGCGTCGCCGGTCAACGACTCCTGGGACATGGCGGACAACACGCCGTCCGGACCCAGTTCCAGGAACACGGTGACGCCTTCGCGCTCCATCGTGGCAACGCCGTCGGCGAAGCGCACCGCTTCCCGGACGTGCCGGACCCAGTACTCCGCCGTGCACAACTCGTCGGCCGAGGCCAGTCCGCCGGTCAGGTTCGACACGACGGGGAGGGTCGGAGCAGCGTAGGACAGCTCCTCGGCAACAGCCCGGAAGTCATCGAGCATCGGGTCCATCAGCGGAGAGTGGAACGCGTGCGAGACGCGCAGCCGGGTTGTCTTGCGCCCGGTTTCGGCCAGCCGTTCCGCCAGCGCATTCGCCGCGTGCTCGGTGCCGGAGATGACCACGGAGGTGGGCCCGTTGACGGCGGCGATAGAGAGCCCGTCGGACAGGTGCGGGACGACCTCGCCCTCGGCGGCCTGGACCGCGACCATCGCACCACCGGACGGCAACGCCTGCATCAACGACGCACGCGCCGCCACCAGTCGGCAAGCGTCCCGCAAGGTGAACACCCCGGCGACGTGCGCCGCGGCGATCTCACCGATGGAGTGACCGGCCACGAAGTCCGGCCGCACACCCCAACTCTCCACCAGCCGATACAACGCCACCTCGACGGCGAAGAGAGCCGGCTGCGCCCAACCCGTCTCGTTCAACGCGTCGGCGTCTCCGCCCCACATCACCTCACGCATACCGAACGAGGGGGACGAACCGGGAAGTTCCTCGTCCAACAGCTCGATCACCGAGTCCAGTGCCTGGGCGAACACCGGGAACCGGCCGTACAGCTCACGCCCCATCCCCAGGCGCTGTGAACCCTGCCCCGAGAACAGCACCGCATGACGTCCCGGACGCCGCTGGTCGACGATGGCGGCGGGGTCTTCGCCACCGTTGGCGATGACCTCCAACGCCCGTACCACATCGGCGTGTTCGACTGCGAGGACCACCGCCCGATGGTCGAACGCCGAACGGGTCGTGGCCAGTGAGTGGCCGAGGTCGAGCGGGCGCAGGTCGGGGCGTTCCACCAGCCAGGACAGCAGGCGTGCGGCCTGACCACGCAGGGCTTCGGAGGTCACGCCGGCCAACGGGACGGGAACAACGACGGGTTCGGGGCCAGCCGGCTCCTCGGTCAGGCCCCGACTGCCCTCCGGCTGTTCCAGGATGACGTGGGCGTTGGTACCGCTGATACCGAACGAGGAGACACCGGCCCGCCGGGCCCTGCCCGTCTCCGGCCAGGTCGTCTGCTCGGTGAGCAACTCGACGGCACCCGCGTCCCAGTCGACGTGCGACGACGGCGCATCGACGTGCAGGGTCTGCGGCAAGACACCGTGCCGCATCGCCAACACCATCTTGATCACACCGGCAACACCCGCCGCGGCCTGCGCGTGCCCGATGTTGGACTTGAGCGAACCGAGCCACAGGGGCTGGTTCTCCGGGCGCCGCTGACCGTAGGTGGCAATGAGTGCCTGGGCCTCGATGGGGTCGCCGAGCGTGGTACCGGTGCCGTGCGCCTCGACCACGTCCACATCACCCGTGGACAGGCCGCCACTCGCCAACGCCTGGCGAATCACGCGCTGTTGGGACGGTCCGTTGGGAGCCGTCAGGCCGTTGGACGCACCGTCCTGGTTGACCGCCGAACCACGCACCACGGCCAGGATCTGATGGCCGTTGCGCACGGCATCCGACTGGCGCTCCAGCACCAGCATGCCCACACCTTCGGACCACCCCACACCATCAGCGGCCTCGGCGAACGCCTTGGAACGGCCGTCCGCAGCCAACCCCCGCTGACGGGAGAACTCCACGAAGGTGCTGGGGGTGGACATCACGGTCACGCCGCCGGCCAAGGCCAACGAGCATTCCCCGGCGCGCAGGGCCTGAGCCGCCCAGTGCAGGGCGACCAGGGACGAGGAGCAGGCGGTGTCCACGGTGACGGCCGGGCCCTCGAAGCCGAAGGTGTACGAGACACGGCCGGAGGCCACA
>NZ_JBIVXW010000200.1:0-2786 GCF_044769405.1 Streptomyces sp. NPDC090442 | reverse complement strand
GTGCCCGGCTACGCGAGACGCTCACAGTGGAGGAGAAGATCGAGCGGACCGTGGGAAACGTGACCGCGTTCCTCACCAAGGTCCAGGCATGAGGGTTCCCACCCTCCTACCGAAATGATCGACGCCTGCCACAGGCACTCGGGACGCCGACGAGCCGGGCGTCCGCCAACGAAACGTGCGTAAGGTCGGCGAGCGCGCCGTCAGAACCAGTGCAGGCAGTGCGGGGGAAGCTCGGTGCGGAAGAGGGCGTCGGCGAGAGGGGCGGCATCCGGGCGGTGGGCCCCGATGTGTCCGGCGCGCACGAGCGTGCTCGGGGCGGTGCCGCCGAGGTAGATCGAGCCCAAGTCCCTTACGTCCAGGGACAGGTCGGGCTCCCGGTCCGTTGGGACGCAGTCGGCCTTGCCCTCCCGGACGGTCAGCAGGTAGCGGCTGCGTTCGCCGAGGAACGGGTCGTCGACGTCGAGGGACAGCTCGCCGTCGGTGCACCAGCCGCGCGCGGTCAGCGCGCGCGGGACGTCCAGCAGCCGCACCCAGAGCCAGTCGGTGTCGTCGCTCACCTGGCCGGCGCGGAAGTCCGCCAACTGCCAGCGCAGCGGGTGCTCGGGCGGGACGTGCTTGAACACGACCTGAGTGACCAGGTCGTGTCCGAGCGCGAAGTGGGCCAGGGCTGTGAAGGCGTCGTCGTCGGTGGCGATGGTCTCGTCGACCGCCAGGGTTTCGGCGTCGACCAAGTAGCTGGCGTACCCGTTCGGGACGCCGTCGGGGTCCCGGTGGACGGCGACGTAACGCGGCGCCGGTGAGATCGGGGGCTGGCCCGCGCGCAAGGCCCACCAGCGGTGCGGCCGGGACAGGGCGCCGTGCTGTGCGCGGCGGTACCGGTCGTAGACCTCCTCCAGGATTTCGCCGCACTCGGCGCGGCGCAGCACCTCGACCGAGCCGCAACTCGGGCCGGTCGCTGGTGCGTTGACCGTTCCGCGCGCGCGTGGGAGGGCGAAAGCGGCCTGGCGGCGGGGCACGGTCAGACGCGTCGTGTGGGTCGCCGGTCCGTAGCCGAACCTGCCGTAGATCGGGAACTCGGACGCCAGCAGCACGGAAAGGATCTCCCCCCGGGCCCGCAGCTCGGCGAGCTGATGGCGCATCATCGCGCTGAGGACCCCACGGCGTCGGTGCGAGGGCAGGACGCCGACGCCAGTCACCCCGGCGACCGGGACGCCAGTCTCGCCAGGCAGGGTGAGCTCCAAGGAGTACGCGCCGGCGGTCCCCACGGGCCGCCCGCCCTCCGTGAGGGCGAGCAGGCAGCGGTCCATTTCGAGCGCCGACCACCACAACCCGCCACCCTCGACCGGGGTTTCCGGGAAGCGCCCGAACGCGGCATGGAGCGTTTCGACGAAGACGTCGACGTCCTTGTCGGTCGTGGGACGGATCTCCATCGCTGTCGCTGCCTCCTCGGATACCGGCACCACGACTCGTGGTGTCCGGCCACGATGCAGCGGCAACCCGTGGCCCGGTCAAACGAATTACGGCTCGGCCCGCGGCCAGCCCCAGCCCGGCGCCGGGAGGTGCGAGCGACGGTCGTGAACGAGGCGGCAGGCCGTGACCGCCCCGGGCCGCGGTAGCGGCGCGCGACCCGTGGACCGGGCGCCGCTACCGCTCACCTCAGGCCGCCGCGGTGACCGCCCCGCCAAGGTGCCGGGCGAAGAAACGCACCGCGCTGTCGGCCTCGAACCTGGGCATGTCCAGGTGCTTGCCCGCGTTGGCGTGCAACGTCTTCTCCTTCGAGGCGAAGGCGTCGAACAGCGCGAGGCCGGCCTCGCGCGGGATGAGTTCGTCGTCCCACTGCATGTGGAACTCGATCGGGATGGTGATCTGTTGCGCCCTGTCGACCAGAACATCGGGGTAGGTCGACAGGAAGACCGCGGCCGTGATCCTGGGCTCGACCGCTACCAGCGGCACCCCGATCCCGGTGCCCAGACCGATGCCGACGTAGCCCACCGGCCCCTCGGCGCCGATCTCCGGAAGTTGCTGGAGGGCGTCCAGAGTTGCCTGGTACTCGGGCACGGCGAGCTCCGCCAGGCGGGCGTTGTAGCGGACGACGATCGGGCCGACCGGCTCGCCCGCCGCCTGCGCTGCGCGCAGTTCGGCGATCTCCTGCTCGTCGTATGCGGTGCGGGGCCGGTCGCCGTGGCCGGGCGCGTCGATGACGGCGGCGTGGAAGCCGCAGCCGGTCACGAGACGGTGGGCGCGGCCCGGCATCGACGGATGCCTCTTGTGGGCGCCGCCGCCGTGGCCCATCAGGACCAGGGGCGCGCGATCGGCGCCGGAGGCCGGCAACCAGAGAACTCCGGGGATGTCACCCACGGTGAAGTCGCGCTCGATCATGCCGTTCGAGGACGACTCGGCGGTGAATTGCAGAGGGTACATAGGTGTTGCCTTTCGGGAGTGCCTTGTGGTCGAGGCGCTCCCGGCGACACCTACGTCAATCGCCGGCCGTGACGGGAAAAGGGGAGCACCCACGTCAGTACTGCGTTCATGGGTCTCACCTCCTCGGGCGGTGTCACGGTCGATGGAAAGCTACAAGCCCGATCCTCATGCCGTCCAATCCTTTTTCCCAGTCACGTGATCACGGAGCCGGGCGGGCCCTCTAGGTGTTCTGTCCACGGAGGTTGGTGACAGGGGTCTCGGTCGAAAGATCTTGAAATGGGTGAGGGCCTGCTGGCCTGGTGTGGATTGCGAGATCTGCACCAGCGACCAGAAAGGCCCTCGTGCCCCACCGTAATGCACCCCTG
>NZ_JBIVXW010000199.1:0-2794 GCF_044769405.1 Streptomyces sp. NPDC090442 | reverse complement strand
GCGAGTTGGGGTTCGCCGGTGGCGAGTGCGGTGGTGAGGAGTTCGGGGGAGAGGGCGGTGGTGTCGGTGTCGAGGAGGAGGAAGTGGTCCGGGTGCTCGGACTGCGCTGTGCGCACCAGACCCCACACCGACGCGGCGACCACGTCGACAGCGTCGTCCATGACCGCGCCCTTGGTGACCACGACCAGCGGCGCCCCGGATTCGTCCGTGGCCAGGTGGTCCTGGACGGCTGTGAGGACCCGGCCCAGCCTCTCGCGCAATTCCTCCGGACCGCCCGTACCGGCGGTGGGCGCCACGTGATGCACCACTGCCGTGTGCGCGACAGCCTGACGCGCGGGTGCGGCGACCGGCACCCAGTCCAGCCGGAACAGCGAGTCGTGCTGCCCGATTCCTGCTGTGAGCTGCCTGGGGTCGACGGCGCGCACCGCCAGGGACGACGCGGAGAGCACCGGCCTGCCGGAATCGTCGGTCACCGCCAACGCCACGCTGTTCTCTCCGGTCGGCGTGAGCCGGGCCCGCAGCAGCGTCGCGCCGGCGCGGTGGAGGGTGACGTCGGACCAGGCGAACGGAAGCCGTACCGGCCGAGTGCCGTCGCCTTGCCGGAGGCCGTCCAGGGCGATCGGGTGGAGGACGGAGTCGAAGAGCGCGGGGTGCAGAGCGAACCCGCCGGTGCCCGTTTCCTCGTCCAACCGCAGTTCGGCGAAGGTCTCCTCGCCGAGCCGCCAGGCGGCACGCAGCCCCTGGAAGGCGGGCCCGTAGTCGTAACCGTGGTCGGCGAGCAACCCGTACGCCCCGTCGATGTCGATCGGCACGGCGCCCGTGGGCGGCCACGGAGCTGTCGCGTCCTGGAGCGTGGCATCCGGGACGGCGGGCGCGAGGGTGCCGGTGGCGTGCCGGACCCACTCGGCGCGGCCCGGCTGTCGGGAGTGCAAGCGGACGGTCCGCGCCCCTGAGGCGTCCTCACCGCCCACGACCAACTGGATGTCCACCTCGGTGCCTTCGGGCAGCACCAGCGGGCTCTCCAGGGTCAGTTCCCGTACCGCGGGCACGTCGAGGCGGGCGCCCGCGAGCAGCATGAGCTCCAGCATGGCCGTGCCGGGCAGGAGCGGTGAGCCGAACACGGCGTGGTCCGCGAGCCACGGCTGCGTCGCCGACGACAGTCGGCCGGTGAACAGATGCCCCTGGCCGTCGGCCAGTTCGACGGCGGCGCCCAGTAGTGGGTGTTCGGCCTTCGTCAGTCCTACCGCGCCGAGGTCGCCGTGTCCGGTCGGTGCTTCCAGCCAGTGGCGCTCGCGTTGGAAGGGGTATGTGGGCAGGTCCGTGGAGCGGGCACCGGAGCCGAACAGCGCGCGCCAGTCGATTTCCGTGGCGCCGTGGACGTGCAGTTGTGCGAGGGCGGTCACGGCGGCCTGTGGTTCGGGGAGGCCCTTGCGTGACGATGCGGCGCACACGGCTGCTGTGCCGGTGCTGGTGTGTGTCAGGGCGGTGAGGGTGGAGTCCGGCCCGAGTTCGACGAAGGTGGTGACGCCGTCGGCTTCAAGGGTGCGCACGGCGGCGTGGAAGCGCACGGCCTCTCGCGCGTGTGCGGCCCAGTAGTCCGGGGAGGCCAGTTCTTCGGCCGTGGCCGGATGCCCTGTCAGGGTGGAGACGAGTGCGATCTTCGGAGTCTGGAAGTCGAGGCCGCGCGCGATGGCCCGGAAGTCGTCCAGCATCGGGTCCATGTGCGGTGAATGGAAGGCGTGGCTGACTGTCAACTGGCGGGATTTGACGCTTAGTTCGTCGAGGTGTGCGGCGATGGAGGCGACCGCGTCCGCGTCGCCGGAGACGACTGTTGACTCTGGGCCGTTCACTGCCGCCAGTGCGATCTTGCCTTCCAGGCCGGCCAGCAGTGGCAGTACTTTTTCCTCTGATGTCTGGACTGCCAGCATCGCTCCGCCGGAGGGCAGTGCCTGCATCAGTCGGCCTCGTTCCGCCACGAGGCGTGCTGCGTCTTGGAGGGAGAGGACTCCGGCCGCGTAGGCGGCTGTCAGTTCGCCGACGGAGTGCCCGGCTACCACGTCCGGTCGCACGCCCCAGGATTCCCACAGTCGGAACAGTGCCGACTCGACTGCGAACAGGGCCGGTTGTGCGAATTCCGTCCGGTGGACGGTTTCGTCTGCCATCGCTTCGCGCAACGGCACCCCGAGGGCGTCGAATGCGGCGCACGCCTCGTCGAAGGCGGCGGCGAAGGTGGGGAATGCGGCGTACAACTCCCGTCCCATTCCCGGTCGTTGGCTGCCTTGGCCGGTGAAGAGGAAGGCGAGCTTGCCCGGCGTCGATGCGATGCCCGTCACTGTGCCGGAGCCCGTTGCCAGGTCCGCGAGGCCGTTCATCAGTGTCGTGTGGTCGGTGCCTACTACTGCGGCGCGGTGCGGGAACTGTGTGCGTGTGGTCACCAGGGCGTGGCCGACCTCTGTGGTGGAGACTTCCGGCAGCTCCGTCAGGCGCTCGCGTAGCCGTGTGGCCTGAGCGCGCAGTGCTGCTTCGCTGCGCGCGGAGAGTATCCAGGGGACGACGGTGCCTGTGGGGGCCGGCTTGTTGTCGGTTTCCTGAGTGCTTTCGGTCTGTTCGAGGATGAGGTGGGCGTTGGTGCCGCTGATGCCGAAGGAGGAGACGGCGGCGCGGCGGGGGCGGTCGTCGGGCGTGGTCCAGGGGCGGGGTTCGGTGAGGAGACTGACGGCTCCTGCTGTCCAGTCGACGTGTGGGCTGGGCTCGTCGATGTGCAGGGACTCGGGCAGGGTGGCGTGGTGCATCG
>NZ_JBIVXW010000198.1:0-2837 GCF_044769405.1 Streptomyces sp. NPDC090442 | reverse complement strand
ACCTCACCACCCACACCCCCAACCCCAACCCCAACCCCACCACCTACACCCAACAAGCCCCCCACACCCACACCCACCCACCCCTCACCACCACATAACGACTGTGTAGTTGCCGTCTTGGAGGCCGCTGACCAGGTGTGTAGTGGACGTTACTCGGAGTGCGGGGCTGGTCCCGTTTCCTGGTGTGGGAGTGTCACACCAGCAGACGGCGGATCCGATGATCAAGGTAGGACGCCTGATGAGCGAGACCAGAAGTCCGTGTCCACCGCGAGCATCCATATCGCCTTCTTCACCAGCGGCAACGCGGCCCGCAGCCGCTTGTTCCAGCCCGGCTGCTTCGGCAGGTACGGGAACATCGGCGACAGACTCTTGCGGGCGAACCGAAGCCACCGGGACTCGGAATGGAATCCCAGCAGCGACTGCGCAACCGCGAGTGTGACCAGCTCGGAGTCGGTCAACTGCGGTGGTCTGCCGCGCCATCGCTCCTCCACGATCTCGCCGTCGATCTTCACGTACAGTGCGGTCAGCAGGGTGTCCAGGGCCTCGTTCGTCACACAACGATCTTGGACACCCTCTTCGCGTTCCCAGACAGCCCGTCACATTCGGAATAACTCGTCTAGTGTCCTGAGTTCGTGATGCGTCGTTGATTGATGCATGGGGCGTCCGGGACCGAAGCTGGCCGAGTTGGTGTTGTCGGAGCACGAGAGGGATGTGCTGGGGCGTTGGGAGCGGGCGTCCTCAATGCCACAGGCCCTGGCACTACGGGTACGCATCGTGCTGGCCTGCGCGGAGGTCGACGGGAACGGCCTGCACCGCTCGGCGAGTTCGGTGGCCCGGCAGGTCGGCGTAACGACCGAGACGGTCTCCAAGTGGCGGGCCCGCTTCCTCACCCACCGGCTGGACGGGCTGGGCGACACACCCCGGCCGGGACGGGCGCGGACGGTCACGGACGAGCAGGTCGCCGAGGTGGTGCGGGCCACGCTGGAGACGCGGCCGAAGGACGCCACGCACTGCTCGACGCGGTCGATGGCGGCCCGCGCCGGGCTGTCGCAGACCACCGTCTCGAAGATCTGGCGGGCGTTCGGGCTCAAGCCGCACCGGGCCGAGACGTTCAAGCTGTCCACCGACCCGTTCTTCGTCGACAAGGTCCACGATGTGGTGGGGCTCTACCTGGATCCGCCCTGAGAAGGTCGCGTCCGGGAAGTGGTGTAAAAGCGCCACGAGCGTAGGTTTCGTACTGAACCTCGACAGTTCGTACGGAAGGACCCACACTCGTGACACGTCGAGTATCCCCGACCGAGGCCATCCGTGCCGAGATCGATGCCGTCTTCGCCCAGGGCCGGCCGCTGGCCGAGTGCCTGGAGGACGTCGCCCGCCTCGGCGCCAGGATGATCATCCAGTCCGCGCTCGAGGCCGAGGTCGACGAGTTCCTCGGCCGTGCCCGCTACCAGCGCGCCAGTACTGCCGCCGAGGACTCGGCCGGTGAAGCGGAGGTGGCCGTGCCGATGGTGCGGGCCGGGCATCGCAACGGGCATCGCGAGGCGACCATCAAGACGACGTCCGGACCAGTGACGGTGGCCCGGCCCAGGGGACGCTGTTGGTTAATTCCGGGGCGCTATGCCTTATTCGCCTCGTCGATCTTCTGGTCGGCGGGGCGAAGTCGTGCGAAGTGGCTGGTGCGGGTGCGGGCTCGTGGGGTGCCGGTGAGGTGGGCGTCGATGCGGGTGAGGTTGATGGCGGCGCCGGTGAGCTGGTGTTGGAGGCTGGTCTTCGTAAGGCCGCGGTAGCGGGATCTGCGCAGGCCGCAGCGCCCGACGGCCTGGGAGATGGTGCCCTCAACCCCTGCCCGGACCTTGTAGCGCTCCTTCCATTCGTCACTCTTCTGCTCGGCCCTGGCCGCTTGGGGTGCGTGGTGTTCGTCGTGGTGGCGCAGTCGTAGTTCGCGGCGCTCGCCGGTGGGCGAGTTGATGCATGCCTGGCGTAGGGAGCACGGGCGGCAGTCACGCGCCGAGAACCGCACCCCCAGGACGGGCTGTCCCCGCTGGGATAGCCGCTCGCTCCAGTTGATGCTGGTCTTGCCGTCGGGGCAGGTGGCCTGCTTGCTGTCCCAGTCGATGGTGAAGGCGTCCTGACCGAAGCCGCTGTCCGTGGCGGCCTGGGCGCTGTTGTCGGCCTGGAGAGGGCCGTGCAGGGCGATGCCGTGCTCGTGCCGGGCGCTGACCAGGGCGGCGCCGGTGGGGTAGCCGGCATCGACCCAGTGCTCGCCGGGTGCGCAGTCACGCGCGGCGAGCTGGGTGTGGATCGTCTCGGCCATCGACCGGTCGGCGACGGTGGCCACCGTCGTGGCGACGTTCGTGATCAGGTTCGGGGTGTCCGGTTCGCAGGTCTCGGTGAGGTGGACCTTGTAGCCGTCCCACATCGTGTTGCGTTTGACGCTGCCACGTGCGTCGGTGTCATAGGGGGTCACCAGGCGCATCGCGCCCGGTGGGCGGTCTTTTGGGTCCCTGCGCCTCACCTCGCCCTCCACCAGGCGGAAGTGCTGGACCCACATCTGCCGCAAGGTCTCCACCTCCGCGAGCGCGCCCAGGCCAGGCGGTGCGTCAGCGGCGAAGACGGCTGTCAGCAGGCACATCCCGTCGCGGCCGATCCGCAGCCCCACCTCATCCCGCTTCGCGCGGGCCTTGGGGAACCGGGATTCCTCGGCGCGGGTGGCATAGTGCCTGAACCAGTCCGGCTCGGCGTCCAGGGCTGTTGCAAAGTCTTGGGGGTTCCACGAATCTGCAGGTCACAGCTGGGTGACGGTCTGTCAGGATGGCCTCTCCGTATGCAACGAAGCT
>NZ_JBIVXW010000197.1:0-2874 GCF_044769405.1 Streptomyces sp. NPDC090442 | reverse complement strand
CGTGTCACGGGCGTGGGTCCTTCCGTACGAACTTTGGTCGGTTCAGTACGAAACCTACGCTCATGGCCCTTTTACACCACCTCCCGGACGCGACCTGAAGGCGCGCAGGAACGTGCCCAGCGTGGACGGTGCCCGCACTCCGCCGAAGAGTTTCGGCAGTCCGCCGTGGCGCAGTACGTCGAGGTCGTCGATGGAGTCGGCGCCGGCGGCCATGCCGCCCACGATGCTCATCACCTTCGCGTCGGCGGCCGTACCAGCGCCGCTCTCCGCGCCGCTCAGCTTGACCTTCTCGGCCACCAGCCGGGGCAGGCCGCACCGCTCGGCCAGCCGGATCACCGGGACCAGCCCGGCATGCGCGATCAGATTCGGATCATCGAACGCGGCGAACACCCGCGCCGGGCTATGGGAGACTTTCACTTCTGAAGTGCCTTGCTGCTCGTGCGGGTTGGAAGCCTAGGAACTCCCATCCTCGCAGGTCACAAGGCACTTCTTCGCGTTCCGCCGTCCACAGGCCCAGCATCACACGGTGAATCGAGGCTCAGACGCATACCGCTCAACGTGTTGAGTGAGTCCTCGGGTGCCAGAGTGGTAGGGAAGCAGCATAGGTGTCTGCCACTTCCGTAGAAGCGTCACGCTGTCGGTATTGCGTTGATGCTGCACCAGCGGTTGGAGGCGCAGGTCCTGGCCACACGGCGAACAGGCTGCCGCCGGGCCTGCACTGTCAGTGCAGGCCCGGCGGCAGCAAGCGCCCTCCCCGCGCCGTTTGAGGATGAAGATGAAAGAGGTTCCAATGCCATCCGCCATTAAAATCCCTATCCTGAAGCAAGTACATAATCTGAGGGTTTCCTCGAAAATGAGCGACACTCCGCCCAGTATGCGCGACATCGTACTAGTATGGGACGTCGGGGTTGAGGTGCCTGCAAAAGAGATACGTCCCGGAATTGCCGCCATCGAGGATCCCGGCGTAATTGACGATAGACTTACGCTTCGCGGAACTCCATACGGCGGGCGTGAGGAAATCCCCCCACTAAAAGGAGGGGCTTTCTACGCCGAAATGGACGAGCTGCTTCGGATCTTGGAAGGGTGCAACAATGGGAGCTCCCTACTCCACCTCCTTGCCAAGCTTAGACCGCTGCCTGACGACAACGGAACATTGGAAGGGCACTACGGTGACGCCAAGGAGCTAGGAATCAATCCGCGGAAGTTAACAGCGTACCAAGTAAAGCCTGATGGTAAGCCCGACAGAACTGCGCCAGTCGAAATTAATGTGGTCATAGGGCAAGAGCATGGCGAGTTAGCTTCATGCCATTCCCAAGCGAAGGATTACGCCTCTAATGGTTACGGAACGTACGCCACAGTTGCTTTCCACCCACGCACTGCGCTGCTGATCGATCGAAATATCATTCCGCCCGAACTCGTGCTGGCTCACGAGTTGATACACGCCGCGCACATACTCTCGGGATGCATGGAGGCAAACCCTGACGACACGGCTCACGGTGTCGGCTGGAAAGATCCAGCGGATCTAGCAAAGATGTGGTTCGATAGCCGCTTCAATCGAGAATATTCCACCATTCGCCGATGGAGGCATCCAGATAATAAAGAAGCCTGGGACAGGCTTCCCCAAGCGGAGCAGTCTGAAATCAATCGCCTAATAGACATCGAGTACGCAAATCTTATTGGCATTGCTACGATCATACTGCAAGGTCGCATCTTCGCGAAAAGTGGCTCATCCCTGATATTTCAGGGACCGACGCGGCTAGAAGAGGCTGTAACGGTGGGCAATGATGTGATTGTAGCGTGGCTGCAAGGAGTCCGCATTTCGGTGCAGCCCAAGGTATTCCATCCCGCCCCCGGCCAGCAGAAGGCCGATGAAATTGCCTGGGCAAATTATGGCCGAGTGCAACGCTATCTGCCATCTAATCCTACACCCGAACAAGGAATGACCGACGAAATAGCTGGAGGGATTCCCGAGTGGCGGATCAAAATGCGCAATCTCACCGAGCAGAACCTTGCTGCGGATCTCCATATCATACCCCGTATTTCGTACAGCCCCATGCTGGCTAAGTTAGTACAGGGCAGGCCGGAGGGGATGATCAAGGAGATCTATCTCACCAAGCCGCGCAACCAGCTTGCAGACAGCGAATTCCACGGCCCTAATCCGATCCCCAATGTAGAAGTTGCCCTACCGCCAGATGGAACTGAAGAGCACGCCCCGAAACCCAAGGAGAATATCTCCGTGTACCTGCGGAAGCTCGGAGAGTGGGAGGCGGCGGCTCGAGATTCATCGTCCACTGCGTTGAGCGGGTACCCGCTTCGGACGGCATGTACTGACTTTACCCCCATCAAGGCGGCAAGAATCGCCGAATTCGAAATCAGCGAAGAGGTCAGATGTAAAGCAGAGGAAGTCCTGTCGCAAATTGAGCAGAACCCAGGGGTGAACATCTCCAAATTGGGAAACCGTCGGATGTATCGAACGGAAGACATACTCCCGATACCACCTGTGGTTCCATCGAGGTCGAGCAGCGAGCTCTTCTGAGCCTCGATCCACCGCATGGATTCTGATCTTCGATCTCGGGCGGGATTTCAGGAAGGTTATTCAGAAGCCGTTGATGCCCCTATGGATGTCAACTTGCGGTCCGGTCGGGATCTGCGGGGCATACGGCTGTCCTGATGGCGGCGATGAGTCGATAGATTTCGCGTGCGACGTACTGATCTTTGACACTGCGTTTGATGATCTGGTCATGTTCGGCGTACCGAATGCATGGGGACTCGAACTCGTAGGTCGCGTCCGGGAGGTGGTGTAAAAGGGCCACGAGCGTAGGTTTCGTACTGAACCGACCAAAGTTCGTACGGAAGGACCCACGCCCGTGACAC
>NZ_JBIVXW010000196.1:0-2974 GCF_044769405.1 Streptomyces sp. NPDC090442 | reverse complement strand
CGCAAGACCAAGTTCCGTGAATCCTTCCGCCCGTTCGCCCCCGCGGTCCTCGCCGAGGACGCCAAGGACTTCTTCGATCTGACGCAGGAGAGCCCTTACATGCTGCTGACCGCCCAGGTCGCCGCGGCACAACGACGACAGCCCGAGGCCGCCGGGGCCGAGGAGCTCACGGGCCTGGACCTGCTACGGGTTGTGCGGTCGACGATCCCGGCCGTGACCCACGTCGACGGCTCGGCTCGGGTGCAGACCGTGACGGCCGAACACAACGGGCGCTTCCATGCGTTGCTCACCGCCTTCCGCGACCGCACGGGGTGCCCGGTGCTGGTGAACACCTCCTTCAACGTGCGGGGGGAACCCATCGTGCGCGACCCCGAAGGCGCCTACGCCTGCTTCATGCGCACCCAGATCGACCTGCTGGCCCTCGGCAATTTCCTCCTGGACAAGCAGGAGCAGCCCCCGTGGCGTGAAGAGGAGGACTGGCGTGCGGCGATCCCCGTGGACTGAGCAGTTGAGGAGCGCGGGCCTGACCGTACTGTACTTCTTAGTGATCTTCCCGATCGGACTGTGCGTACGGATGGTGCGGGATCCGTTGTCTCGCTCATGGGACATTCACCGAACGAGCTACCTGCACCACCCACCCCCCTCCCGCAACCACTGAACCCCTACGACTGAACCCCCTCCTGCTGAACCCCCTCCTGCCCGTGCACCACAGTCCCCAAGACCATCACCACGCGACGCGTACCCAGCACCAGGACACGCGCATCGACGTCCGCGAACCCACAGGCCGCCGCCCAGGCACTGGCCTCCTGCACGCCATGGGGCAGCGGCACGTCTGGCGCGCACAGCTCGGCGAACCGTTCCGACGGACGAAAATGCGGAGCCAACGGCAACGTGAACCCCACACGACCACCCGAACGAAGAGCGCGCTGCCAGTCGGCCAGCGCCCGCCGCCCGAGAAAGTGCAACGAGGACGCGCAGAACACGACGTCGAGAAAGCGATCGGGAACCGGTAGCGGCACGGCATCAGCGACCCGCCAGTCAACCGCCGCGCCACACCCCAACTCCGCGGCACGGGCCCGACCCACCGCAACCATCCGCGGCGACAGGTCGACGGCCAGCACGGGGGGCGCGGTGTCAGGCCGACACCGCGCCAGCTGCAGGGCGACCGCGCCTGCTCCGCACGCCACGTCGGCGACCGCGTCGGACGCGCCGGGGGCCACCCATGCGATCAGGGCCCGGGCGATCGCCTCATGGTGCGAGTGGTCGTAACGGTCAGCCAGTTCGTCGAACACACCGGCCAGCGTCGCACTGTGCATCACGCGCTGATCCTATCGACTCTGCCACCGAGGGTTCGGCACCTTGATCAGCGCAACCCAGGGAGGCCGGCGACGATGCGGGGACCGTCAGCCACCTTCGCGGAGCCGTCCTCACCGGCGCGTCCACCGCCTCCTGGAGCGACCCGCAAACCAACACCAACCACAGATGCCAGGACGAAACACCAGGAGAAAATGACCTCTTGGCCAGTGGCCGTCGCGCTGGAGCCTGGAGGAGATGCGGTTCACGGGCGCGCAGCGCCCGGAATGCGATTTTGCAGCAGTGCGCCCGCAACGGCCCGCGAGTCCGCCGGTCGTGGGCCGAAGTACTTTGGGTGCAGGCTTGTTGTCACTTCGCGTCGGGTTCGGCTTTGCCGGGGACGTGGTTGTGGCAGTGCCGGTGCGGTCCAGCACGTCGGTGGCGGTGGAGTTGAGGAAGAGCGTGAACGTCCATGACGCATCGGTTGCGACGGTCGGGCCGATGCGTAGGAGCTCTTCTTGTGCTGCCGTGAGGCGGTCGACGGTGGTGGCGAGGGCCAGTGTCGTCTGGCCTCGTTCTTGGGTGTGCCGGAGCCGCCTGCGGTAGGTGTGTGCAGGGCGGTCGGCAGGGACCAGGCCGTCCCCAATTGGGTGGGTGGCGTCGGTGGTGATGATCGGGTCGCGGGCGTCGGCGTTGGCATTGCCGGGGTGGAGGCCGGTGGTCTGCCGCATCGTCGGCTCTGGACGATAGGCCACGGGGCAGCCTGTGTTGCGGGCTACGGCCTGCGGCGGCGCGCCGATCGGGGCAGGTTGGTCGACGACCACGACCACGACCACGGCGATGGCCATCGCCATCGCCACGAGCATGGTGCCACGGTGCCGTGCTTGGTCTTGAGTTTGGTGCAGACGTCGTGGAGTTTGGGTTTGCTGTTGGGCAGTCGCCTGTCGTATGCCTTCTTCCTGGTTGGGGTGTTGGTGGTGGCGTGGTGTTTGCTCTTGCCGATGTCCAAGCCGAGGGGGGTGCCGATGTCACTGACGTCGATTACGTGCGTCCTTTGGCCGTTGCCGCCGGGCCGTCCCATGGCACCGGTCGCCGCATCTACTTGCCGTAGAGCCCAACCAGCATCTTCGCCATGACAGCGAACACCTTCACGGGCTCCGGCTGCCTCGACGACCTCGTCGTGTGCTGGGGCAACAGTGGGATGTCGCTGTACGAGGACGCGAGGACACGAGGACACGAGGACACGAGGTCACGGGGCACGAGGACGTGGGGGCGCGGGAGTTGGGGACCTGGAGCCCAGACGCACCGCCCACGCGGCGCGGGTAGTCGGTGATGGCGTCCCTGTTCCTGGTCAGACAGGCGATCCGTCCTGTCAGCTGGTCGTGTTCGCGCTCCAGGGTGGCAATCATCTCGGGTGTCACGTCAGGGAGGTAGATGGCCCGCGGCTCGTTGAGGCAGGGGAGGATCTGCCGGATGATCCGGGTGGACAGCCCGGCATCGAGTAGCCCGCGGATCTGCACGACGCGGTCCGCATGGCCTTCGCCGTATTCGCGGTAACCGTTGCCGGAACGTCTTGGGTGAGCAGTTCTCGGCTTTGTAGCGAATTGCGATCTTGAAGAGAGTGGTTGCTTCCCGTCCGGGTGAGCTGGGCCTGATGTGCGGCTGGTTGGGCTGGATGTGA
>NZ_JBIVXW010000195.1:0-2978 GCF_044769405.1 Streptomyces sp. NPDC090442 | reverse complement strand
CGCCTCGACCGTCCGGGTGATGACAGACTTCTCCTGCAACGGGACTCCTTGCTTGATCGACTCGCTTCGCAACAAGTTGATCTATCAGGAGTCCCGTTGCCCTGTTCCCGCACCCCTTGACCTGCGCTTTCAAGCCTTAACGCAGCGGCGTTGTGGATCTTGAGGTGGGATGATCTTGCTTCGTGGCACGTGGAGATCTGACGGATGCACAGTGGGCCTGCCTGGAGTCGCTGTTGCCGACGGGCAAGAAGTCGGGCCGTCCGCCGATATGGACCAGGCGGCAGCTGATCGACGGCATACGGTTTCGTACCCGCACCGGCGTTCCGTGGCGCGATGTGCCGGAGCGGTACGGGCCCTGGGCCCGGTCATACGACCTGTTCCGGCGCTGGCAGCGGGACGGCACCTGGCAGCGGACTTCGCCGAGCTGCAGGCTCAGGCCGACGTCAGGGAGCTCATCACCTGGGACCTCAACATCGACTCCACCGTGTGCCGGGCCCACCAGCACGCCGCGGGGGCGCGGAAAAGGGGGATCTGCAAGCCGAGCCGCCCGGCGGCATCGCCGTCGAGCCGGACGACCATGGCCTCGGACGCTCACGCGGCGGCCTGACCACCAAGCTCCACCTGGCCGTCGAGCAGGGACAGAAGCCCATGTCCATCGTGATCACCGCCGGACAGCGGGGCGACTCCCCGCAGTTCGAGCCCGTGCTGGACAAGGTCCGCGTCGCCCGCGGTCCAGCGCGCCGAGTACCTCACGCAGGCAGGGGACCTCGTTGGTCTTGTCGGGGATCCGCAGCTGGGCGATGACCTGGTCGTCCTGGTCGATGACGGCCAGCAGGTGGGCGGCGGTGCGGGTCCGGGTGCGCGAGCCGCGGGCGCTCTTGCCGTCCGCCGCCAGCCGCACAGGACGCTCACGCTCCGCAACCGAGGGCCGCGGCAGCGCGGCCAGAGCGTTGGGATGCACCCGCTCGACAACCCGGCGGGCAGTGTCCGCCGACGCGGCCGGCCGCACCCCCAGCACGCCACGGACCGGGAAGCCGAGCCGCGCCAGGGTGTCCTGCGGCGCCCGCCGCAGCCAGTGCCCGACCCCCGCATACGAACGTGCCCCCGCCGCGACGGCGCAGGCCACCGCCCCCACCAGCGCGAGCAGTGGGTACCGCCGCCCCCGGCGGTCACGCGGATCAACCTCCTCCGCCGCATTGTCACCTGCCGGAGCGATAGCACACGACAGGACGGACGCGGGCATGGCAGACTCACGAATCACTGAAGCTCCGTTGCTGGCAAGGTACTTGAGACCTACCTCACCTCAACGGAGCTTCGGCGTATCCAGTCACACCCTCGCTGACCTGCGACGCCACAAGATCAATCAGACCTTGCGTCAGCCCTGGGTCCTCCCCCAGCAACGCGTCGATGTCGACGGCTTGCAGATTGCCATTGAACTTGAACCAGAGGAACCCGGCGCCCTGGGTGACATGCGCGACATCACGCACCGGACACAGTTCATCGATGATCCCCGTGAGATCCAGCCGGCGCAGAAACTCGGCAGAGGCAGGCAGAGCGCCCAGACGCCTCTCCACCACAGGGGCAATCGCGATATCCATCCGAGGACGCCGCACCCGTGACCGCTCAGAACGGGAACGCGATATCGACACACCCCATCAACGACTCCACCCCGCCCCAGACACCGGCCAGCCCCTCACGTCATCACAAAGAAGCATGTGCGGAGGACGGGTTTAACGCAGTGGACCGCTATGTCCACGAGCGGTTGGCGATCTTCGCCTGCCGCAAACACGGCCTGAAGGGCCGCAACTGGACCACCCGCTTCGACGGGGAATGGTTGACGCGGCTCGGGGTCTTCCGCCTCAGCGGGAACGTGCACTGGGTAACGGCGCATGCCAGCCGGTGAACGATGCCGGAAAGCCGTGTGCGGGAGAACCGCATGCACGGATTGAAGCGGCGGGGACTGGAAACGGAGCATCACACGTCACCGCGCCAGTCCCCGACCCTACTCGCCCTGCAGCCCGAACAAGCTCACGTCAGCCGCCGCAGCCATCCCCACCCTCATGATGTACAGTACATGTAAAAAACGCTCCCCGGTCCATGATCAATAGGAACTTGCGTTAGCCCTGCACGAAAGATCGAGGCCAGCGCATCGCGCCCGTCGAATTGCCGAGCATCCGAATCGAGCGGATACTGGCACAGGATCCATTTTCGTTGAACTCCCAGAGGGTTGCTGGCTAAATTTCCATGAAGAGCTTCGGGGTTTGCTCATTCGTCGGCAGTTTCACCGAATCGGCGAGTGAGTCGGGGCTTTATATCCCCCTTTTGAGGGATGGTGAAGCCTGATCGGTTTACGGAGAGAGGCCGGCATCCTCCAGGATCGGATCATTGACCTTATAGAGAAGGGAGGTCAAATAGGATCCTTGACGGTTCATCTGGATTTATAGTCGTCGACAGGGTGCGCGACCCCTTCCATCTCTATATTGCAATGTGGGTCGACTGCCGATCCTTCGGATAGAAATTTACTGGGTGAGCCTCCTCAGTTCTGTGATCGTCGACGCATCAATCTTCACGATTGTGTGCGGAGTGCCTCGACATGGCGTTTGAGGGTGCCGAGTGGTTTGAGTGTCGCTATCGGTTTGGCGTAGCAATGGCTAAAGGCAGCCGAGTGTCACCTTCCGATTCGGCCCCTTCCGCGCCGAGGAAGCACTACTAGTGCGTGCGGTGTGCCTGTGACGTGGACAAGCACTGTCCATGGGCGGGGTTGTCTGAGGGCACCACCCAGTCTCCGCCGGGCTCTGGAGCCCTTGGAGTTATGCAGATGTTGTAGCCGGCTCGGCCGCGATATCGGCAGGTGAGAAGGGTTACGAGGGATACGGCCGGACGGCCGCCCCTCGGGACGGCCGTCCGCCGCGCCGCCGCCCCGGATCGGGCCGCAAGACGAGGAGAAGACCATGGCACGAGCAGTCGGTATCGACCTC
>NZ_JBIVXW010000194.1:0-2998 GCF_044769405.1 Streptomyces sp. NPDC090442 | reverse complement strand
CTACACACACGATAACACTCTTCCCCAACCCGCCGCTCTCCCTAACACACCATCTTTCCCACCCACCCACGGGTGGGGACGGGCCGGAGGGGTGGGGGTGCCAGACGTAAAGCGAAGCAGTCTGGCACCCCCACCCCGCAGGCCCGTCACCGCACCCCAACAGCACCGCGCAGCGGACCGGCACCGCGCAGCGGACCGGAAGCGGACCGGCGCCGCAAAGCGCAAGGCTCAAAGACAGCACCCCCTACGGCGGGGGCGCCGACAACGTGGGCAGCAGTCGGCCGCAGGCCACCGGCGGGGCAGCCGACAACGTGGGCAGACGCATATGCAACGCTGACCCGATGAGGATCATGTGCGTCGGGGACTCGATGACCATCGGCCGCTCCGGCGACTACACGTGGCGTTACCGCATGTGGCGGCACCTGAGCGCCACGTACCCCCGGCCGCACCGTTTCGTCGGGCCGCGGTGGGGGCTCCATGATCCGGTCACCGACGGCCCGGACTCCTCCGCCTACGCGGACCCCGCCTTCCCCGAGGCCGCGCGGTGTCACCTCGCCGGCTGGGGCGAGGGGTGGCTGCACATGGCGCCGGTCATCGAGGACGCCGTGCGGACGTACCGGGCCGACACCCTGCTGGTGTCGCTCGGCCTGATCGACCTCGGTTTCTACACCGACCCGGAGCAGACCGCGGAGAACGTGCGGCGCTTCGTGGCCGGTGCGCGGGCCGCCCGGCCGGGCGTGCGGGCGGTGTTGCTGCCGGTGATACCCAACGTGCGGGCGATGGCGGACCCGCCCTTCGGCGACCAATGCGCGCGGTTCAACGAGCTGTTGGCGAAGGCGGTGGCCGACCTCTCCACCCCGGGCTCGCCGCTGCTACTGGCCTCCGAGCCGGCCGGGTGGGAGATCGACCGGGCGACGTACGACGGCACGCACCCGTCGGCGCACGGCGAACACCTGCTCGCGGCCGCGTTCGCCGACGCGATGCACCAGGCATGGGAGGTCGGCGGCCCCTACGCCCGCTAGCCGGGGCCGGCGCACAGCCTCGCCGTCGTCGACGGCCACCCGCCGGGGCTCTTGCCTTGAGCGGACTCCAACCGCTTGGCTGGGCGACCATGAGGTACACGCAGTTGGGACGCACCGGACTCAAGGTCAGCCGCATCGTCCTCGGGACGATGAACTTCGGGCCGCAGACCGACGAGGCCGGCAGCCACGCCATCATGGACGCGGCGCTGGACGCCGGCATCAACTTCTTTGACACCGCCAACGTCTACGGGTTCGGCGCCGACAAGGGCCGCACCGAGGAGATCATCGGCTCGTGGTTCGCCAAGAACGGCGGGCGGCGGGACAGGACCGTGCTGGCCACCAAGGTGTACGCGAACATGGCACCGGAGGGGCCGCCGGCCTGGCCCAACCACGACAAGCTCTCGGCGCTCAACATCCGCCGGGCCGTGGACGCCAGCCTCAAGCGGCTGCGCACCGACCACATCGACCTGTACCAGTTCCACCACGTCGACCGGGACACGCCCTGGGACGAGATCTGGCAGGCCGTCGACGTCCTCGTCCAGCAGGGGAAGATCCTCTACGCGGGCTCCTCCAACCACGCCGGTTGGCACCTCGCCCAGGCCAACGAGGCGGCCGCGCGCCGCGGTTCGTACGGGCTGGTCAGCGAGCAGTGCCTGTACAACCTCGCCGAGCGGCGGGCCGAGATGGAGGTCATCCCGGCCGCGCAGGGCTACGGGCTGGGCGTGATCCCCTGGTCGCCGCTGCACGGCGGGCTGTTGGGCGGGGCGCTGCGGAAGGCGCAGGAGGGCGGCGGGTCGGGCCGGTCGGGCTCCGGCCGCTCGGCGGACGCGCTGGCCAACTCCGCGATCCGGGCGCAGATCCAGTCCTACGAGGACCTGGTCGACCGGCACGGCCTGGCGCCGGGCGAGGTGGCGCTGGCGTGGCTGCTGACCCGGCCCGGGGTGACCGGTCCGATCGTGGGCCCGCGCACCGCCGACCAGCTCGCCTCGGCGCTGCGCGCGGTGGAGCTGGAGCTGCCGGCGGAGCTGCTGACGGGGTTGGACGAGGTCTTCCCCGGGCCCGGGCCGTCGCCGGAGGCGTTCGCCTGGTGAGCGGCGGCGGGTGACCGCGCGGGTCAGCGCAGTGCGGCCGCCACGACGACGACGATCAGCAGCACGGCGAGCAGACCGGACATGATCCGGTTACGGGTCTTGGGATCCACCCTTTGAGCCTAACCGGGGTACCGGCGGGCGCCGCACCGGCCCGGCCCCGACGGCCCGGCCGGGCGGCGTCAGGCGCCGAGCGGCCAGCGTCCGATCGGCTCGTAGCGCGGCTGGGCACCCGGGACGCCGGGCGTCGGCGGGTGGCTGCGGATCAGGGCGAGCTCCTCGACCGTCCAGGCGCTGCCCGCGAAGTCGGCGAGCGCCTCGGCGTAGGGGGCGAGGTCGAGGCGGCCGGCGCGGTTCCGGGCCAGGGTGAGGTGCGGGGTGTAGGGGCGGTGCTCGCCCGTCCGCAGGCCGGCCCGGCGGCCGGCGGCCTCGGCGGCGTCCGCGAGGTGCCGCATGGCGGGCCGGTCGCCGTCCGCCCCGGCCCACACCACCCGGTCGCCGAACCGGCCGCCGCCGGCGATCCGTAGCTCGTAGGGGGCGTGCCGGTGGGCGGCGCGGGCCAGCCGCTCGCGGAGTTCGGGGAGGGCGTCGTCGGGCACCTCGCCGTAGAAGGCGAGGGTGAAGTGCCAGCCGTCGTGGCCGGTCCAGCGCAGCCGGTCGGCGCCCGGCAGTCGCTTCAACCGGCCGACCTCCGCGGCGAGTTGCCCGAGGGTGTGGTCGGGGGGCAGCACGGCGGCGAAGAGTCTCATGGGGCCAGTCTTGCCCCACCTCCGCCGCCGTGCAGCGCCCTAGGTGTTCTGTCCACGGAGGTTGGTGACAGGGGTCTCGGTCGAAAGACCTTGAAATGGGTGAGGGCCTGCTGGCCTGGTGTGGATTGCGAGATCTGCA
>NZ_JBIVXW010000193.1:0-3032 GCF_044769405.1 Streptomyces sp. NPDC090442 | reverse complement strand
TTCGTTGCATACGGAGAGGCCATCCTGACAGACCGTCACCCAGCTGTGACCTGCAGATTCGTGGAACCCCCAAGACTTTGCAACAGCCCTGGCCGCACCCCCTGTTCGAATAAGTCAGCTGCCTGCATGCGCCGACGCTCAGCCTCAACTGCGCTCACCGGCCTGCGAGTTCGACTCCCCATACACCCAGTATGCCGAACCTCACCAGATCAACAAACACGACGTCAAACATCAGTAGGGCGCGTACGGAGTTGTGATCAGTCCCCCGGATCGGGCTACCCGTCTGGGGGCTGATAGAACGCCGTTATGGCGCGACGTGAGCTGAGTGATGAGGACTGGGTGTTGATAGGTCAGTATCTGCCGATAGGTGGGTTCGGGCCGTACCCCGCGCACCTTCGTGACCAGCTGGAAGGCGTCATCTGGCGGTCCCGCCGACCACCGCGACTTTGCAATCGCCCTGCGGCTCTGGCCCGGGGATACCCGCCCCTCTGTCCGTACCGTTACTGCAGGGATCACGGAACGTCATCTCCGAATTGCCGACTTCTTGCCCGGAGTGGATACTGGCACAGGGCTCACGTTGCACGGAAAGGGGCAGAATTCTTGGGTCCTGTTGCCGCATTGGGTGTTTTGATCGGTGGGGCTCCGCCTACGGACCCATGTCCGACAAGAGCTGGGCGAGTGGCGAAAACGGGAAACGCAGCGGACCTAAAATCCGCCGCCTTCACAGGCTTGTGGGTTCGAATCCCACCTCGCTCACTGCATACTCGAAAGTCCCTTCTCGCCCCCAACGGCCGAACTGGGGGCCGCACGCAAGGAGGTGAACATGTTTCTCAGGCGCAGGATGCTGTACTCTCTCATGGATCTGAGCTGATTTGCGACCACAAGGCTCGACTCCTCTGCAGGTTCTAGTACTCGGATTGAGGGCTCAAGTTCACCCTGCATGTCGCAGTTACACTCCTGAGGCTTTCCGTGCGTGCAAGAGTCGCGAAGGTTGGCGAACCTGCAGTCAGTTCCTGCGCTGTTACGAGGGCATCAGAAAAGGCTCTTGGTCAAATGCCGCAGAAAGTCACATAAAATCCAACACGACCAGGAGGTTTTCGGTGGACGAAATCACTTTTCCCTCGGACGCCTTTATGAAAGACGACTTCGAGCTCTTTGCGTACCGGCGCAGCGGACGGAGCGGCCTACACCTCCCCCTGCTCACTCTCGGCCTGCGCCCCGATATGGGTTCCCCCAACCGGCTCACTTCCACATCCTCACTTCTGTACCACGCACTCCAAGCAGGCATCACCTCCTTCGACGTCACTCCCAGGCGAAACACGTACGTAGCCTCCGGGGGTGACGAGCTAGGTCGGACGCTGAGCGTCTGGCAGGCCGAGCGCCCCGAGCTGATCATCAGCGCCCGCATAGGATTTGCCACCGGCTTCGGCTCTCTGGACGGCTTCGGCTCTCGCAAACGCATCCTGTCCGCCGTCGACCAGTTGTTGCGCCGCACCGGCCTGGATCACCTGGACATCCTGTACGCCCACCGCTACGACCCCACCACTCCCCTCGAAGAGACGGCCAACGCGCTGGCCACTGCGGTGCACCAAGGCAAGGCCCTGTATACAGGACTGTCCAGTTACGCCCCGGCTCTTGCTGACAAAGCCGCCGGCATGTTGCAAGACCTCGGCACGCCAGCCGTTGCATGCCAAGCCTCATACTCGCTACTCAACCGGTGGGTGGAGGAAGGCCTACTGGGCATCCTCGAAAAACACGGGATCGGATGCGTCGCCTGTGCACCCCTCCATCACGGTGACCTCTCGCAGCAGGCGTTTATCCAGCCCTCAATATCTGACGCTACGACTGATTTACACAATCTCGCCATGGACCGAGGACAAACAAGCGCCCAACTGGCATTGAGCTGGGTCCTTCGTGAGCCAAAAATCTCCTCCACCCTCCTCACCACTGCCAATCCGACACACCTATTGGAGATCGTCCAGGCCACAAACAACCTGTCATTCACCCCGACCGAACTGGCCATTCTAGATCACTGCTATCCGCCTACGGGCGCGCCCAGTTGAAACTGGAGGAGTGAGTCTTTTCAACCCAGAGGGTTGTTCATGGGCTCCTCCATACTATAGGGGCTGTTCGTGTCGGCTGATGGTGAGACTCGTTAGTTTGCCCGCGGAGATGTTGTCTGGCGCGGTATGGCGAGAAATGCCGCATAGTTAAGGAATTGCGGTGTGATGCGATGTCGCGTAGTTGAGGTACCCGGCGTTCTGTTTTCACATATACACAGCGACGCGCCGGACTGGTTGTAGATACTGATGTTTGACTATGGGCTTGATGCGGGTGGGGTGAGTTCGAGGCCGGTCCCGGCGAGGAATCCGAGGAGGAGTTCGGGATTTCGTTGGATGTAGTGCAGGGCGCTCTTCGCGGCCCGGTGGAGTTCGTGAATCGAACGGAAGGCCCGGTTGGCGATCTTCTCTTTGGCGTGTGCCCAGAGCAGTTCGACGGGGTTCAACTCCGGTGCGTAGGAGGGCAGCTGGATGATCGTGAGCCAGGGCTGCCGCTGCGCGTACTGCTTCACGTGTTTGCTGATGTGGCTGGAGTAGTTGTCCCAGATGACGGTGACGGGGCCGTCCAGGCGGCGGTGCAACAGGGCCAGGAAGCGGGGGAAGTCCTTCTTCGTGTAACGACGTGGTGTGCGAATGAGGTTGAGGCGTGGTGGTCTGGCCGGTTTGCTGGTGGGTGGTTACCGCTTGGCGGTGCGGTCGGAGATCAGGCCGGCGATGGCGAGGTGGGTCTGGTCGTAGTATTCGCGGCGTCCGATGTAGCGCTGGAGGGTGCGCCATTGCTTGTGTTCGGCGTTGGCGTGCTCGACGGGGATCCGGCGGGAGGACTGGGCCTTGCATGCCGTCTCCCAAGCGGCGACTTCATCGGGGTTCCTTCTCGGCCTTGCGCAGCCGGCCGTTCTCCGCGCGCAGCCGGACCAGTTCCTCGTCCCGGCTCTCCCCGCTCTGGCCACCGCGGCTGTGGCCGCGGCCGGC
>NZ_JBIVXW010000192.1:0-3198 GCF_044769405.1 Streptomyces sp. NPDC090442 | reverse complement strand
ACCGTCACACCACCGGCCAACGCCAACGCACACTCACCACCACGCAACGCCTGCGCAGCAAGGTGCATCGCCACCAACGACGACGAACACGCCGTGTCCACCGTCATCGCCGGTCCCTCGAAGCCGAGGGCGTACGACACCCGCCCCGACAGCACGCTCGCCGTGTTCCCGGTGGCCAGGTAGGTCTCGGCGTCGCGCGGCGCCCGGGCCATCAGGGCGGCGTAGTCCTGGCCGTTGGTGCCGGCGAAGACGCCGACCCGGCTGCCGTGCAGGGATGTCGGGTCGATACCGGCCCGTTCGACGGCCTCCCAGGAGGTCTCCAACAGCAGCCGCTGCTGCGGGTCCATCGCCACCGCCTCACGCGGCGAAATCCCGAACAGCTCGGCATCGAAGTCGCCGGCCGCGCGGACGAACCCGCCCTCCTGGACGTAGCTCGTGCCTGTCCTGCCGGGGCTGGTGTCGAAGAGTGCGTCGAGGTCCCAGCCGCGGTCGGCGGGGAACGGCCCCATCGCGTCCCCGCCCGAGACCAACAGATCCCACAACTCATCCGGCGACGACACCCCACCCGGGAACCGACAGGACATGCCGACGATGGCGATCGGCTCGTCCTCGACGACCGATGCGCGTGTCTCATCGAGGTGTTGGACGTGCGTACCGAGGAGTTCGGCAGCGATGTGGTTGGCGAGTGCGGAGGGCGTCGGATAGTCGAAGACCATCGTCGACGGCAGGGCGAGTCCGGTGGCGGTGGACAGCGCGTTGCGGAATTCCACGGCGGTGAGGGAGTCGAAGCCGAGCTCGCGGAAGGCGCGCTTCGCGGCCACCGCGTCCGCCGAGGCGTGGCCGAGCACGGCGGCGGCGCGGGACCGCACCACGTCCAACACCAGTCGCTCGCGCTCGCCTGCGGCGACGTTCGCCAGGCGCGCGGCGAGCGTTCCCTCGTCCGCGGCGGTCGCTGCGGTCCGGGACGAGCTCTTGGCCGCCAGGGCGCGTCGGGCCTCCGGCACCGCACCGAACAGCGCAGTCGGGCGGGCCGCGGTGAACGCGGGGGCGTAGCGCTCCCAGTCGATGTCGGCGATCAGCGGGCAGACCTCGGCCCCCAACGCCCGTTCCAAAGCGCGCAGTGCCAGCTCCGGCGCCATGGTGCCGAAGCCGCCGCGCGCAAGGCGGTTGGCCACGACATCGCCGGTGGCCATGCCCGCCTGGTCCCAGGCACCCCACGCCACCGACGTGGCCGGCAGTCCCTCGCGCACCCGCAGCTCGGCCAACGCGTCGAGATACGCATTCGCCGCCGCGTAATTCCCCTGGCCGGGCCCCCCGACCGCACCGGCGACGGAGGCGAAGAGGACGAAGGCGGTGAGGGGGTGGTCTCGGGTGAGGTCATGCAGATGACGGGCGGCAACCACCTTGGGCGCGAAGACCCTCGCGAAGCGGTCGGGCGTCAGTCCGTCCACCACGCCGTCGTCCAACACACCGGCGGTGTGGAAGACCGCGGAGAGCTCCTCGTCGGCCAACACTGCCGCCAGTGCGGCACGGTCGGCCACGTCGCAGGCGACGACGCGGACCTCGGCACCGGTACTCGCCAGCTCCTCCCGCAACTCGACCGCACCCGGAGCGTCCTCGCCCCGCCGACTCAGCAGCACGACCCGACGCGCGCCCCGCTCGACGACCCAACGGGCCACCTGGGCACCCAGGGCGCCCGTACCACCGGTGACCAACACCGTGCCGGCAACCGACCAGTCCGCCTCTGTCACGCGACCCGAGCGCACCAGCCGTCGACCGAAAACACCCGAGGGGCGGACGGCCACCTGGTCCTCGACACCCTGCGACAGAACGCCAGCCAGCCGACGCCCCGCCCGCTCATCCACCACAGCCGGCACATCAACCAGACCACCCCACCGGTCCGGCAACTCCAACGCCACCACACGACCCAGACCCCACACCATCGCCGCATCCGGATCGATGACCGCATCCGACGAGCTCACCGCAACCGCACCCCGGGTAAGACCCCAGACAGGCGCCACCACGTCCGCATCGGACAGCGCCTGTACCGCGGTCGCCGCCCGCGTCACGTCGAGGGCCAGCAACACTCCGGACACCGTCGCGGTTTCCCCGCCGGAACGGACCAGCTCAGCAAGCCCGGCACGGTCCGTCACAGACGACACCACCAGACGACAGACCTCCGCCCCACGCGCCCCCAACTCCCCCGCCACATCAACGTACTCGTCCCCGCCCTCGCCAGTCAGCAGCAGCCAACGCCCCGACAGCCGACCCTCCTCCGACAGACTCACCGCCGCCCACGAGAACCGATAACGCCAGTCATCCACCACCGACCGCTCACGATGCTGCCGACGCCACGCAGACAACGCCGGCACCACCGCCCGCAACGCCTCACCATCAGCCAACGCCAGCGTCCCCGCCAACCCCTCCACATCGCCCTGCTCCACCGCAGACCAGAACTCACCCTCTACCAGATCAGCCCCAACAGAGACCGCCGGCGATGCCACCTCCACCCAGAACCGCTGCCGCTGGAAGGCATACGTCGGCAACTCAACCCGGCAACCACCCGCGAACACCGAGCTCCAGTCCGTGACCACACCGTGGGCATGGAGTTGGGCGAGCGCGCCGATGAAGGTGCTGTCCGATCCGCGGTCCGCGCGTTGGGTCGCGACGCAGACGGCGTCGGCAGCACCGTCGACGAGGGTCGCGCCGGCCAGTGCGGTGAGAACGCTGTCCGGCCCGACCTCAACGAACCGCGTGACACCCGCCTCCTCGGCCGCACGCACCGCGTCGGCGAACCGCACGGCCTCGCGCACCTGCCGCACCCAGTACGCGGACGAGCACAGGTCTTCGGCGGAAGCAGCCTCCCCGCTCAGTGTCGAAATCACCGGGATCCGTGGCGCCTCGTAGGTCAACTGACCTGCCACAGCGGCGAATTCCTCCAGCATGCCGTCCATGCGGTGGGAGTGGAACGCATGCGAGACGCGCAGCCGACTCGACTTCCGACCGTTCGACTGCGCCCACTCCCGTACGGCCTCGACGGCATCCTCATCACCGGACACCACCACAGACCCCGGCCCATTGACCGCCGCCAACGACACCGCCCCACCCAACAGGCCGGCAATCTCGTCCTCGCGAGCCTGGACGGCGAGCATCGCCCCGCCCTCGGGCAACGCCTGCATCAACCGACCACGCGCCGCC
>NZ_JBIVXW010000191.1:0-3361 GCF_044769405.1 Streptomyces sp. NPDC090442 | reverse complement strand
GCCGGGCGGGGCGGACTCGGCGGGTTCTTCCGAAGGGCCCGCGTTGTTTCCCTTGAGCCGGCTTCGGGTGGCTGAGGGCGCGCGGCGTGACCGGGACGTGGGGGTATGGCAATGCCGTCGGCCCCCGGTCATGAGGAGTCCGGCTTCCACCAGGTCAGCGCCAGCTACGGCAACTGGTCAGCGACTCTGTCCTGTTCAGCCGGGCAGGGAACTCGCACCCTGCGCCTTTTCACGTGTCACCCGCAAGGGCGAGGGGAGTTGGCGACCTCGAAGCCAGTTCCTGCAGGTCACGCACGCCGTCAACCGTCACAGCCAAGACACCTTTGCGGGGTGCGGATGAAAAAGACTCGCTGTGGTCGATCCCTGGGATCTTTCAATTCCTGGCTGGGGCGTGCTCTTCGTCGTTCTGGGTGTGGGAGGCGTCGGCCGAGGGCGCAGGCGGTCGGATTCTCCGGGGATTGCAGCATCGCTACCAGCATGGGATGTTCAGGCGGCAGCCCGGACTGCTGCCCTGGGGTACAGGCGGTGGATTCTCATCCCTGTGGCAGGAGGTCGGGCTGGTCCAGTTTGGGGCCGGCGCCGGCGATGTCCCTGTGGAAGATGCTGCCTGGCGGTGTCCGTACGGCTCCGCCGGGATCTGCTGATGCCTGTGCAGACACAGCGACATCGCTGGCGCCGCTGACCGAAGTCATCCCCCTGCACCTTCAGCACCGCTGACGGCAGAGCCAGCCTCCCGCCCTTCATCACCAGCACGGCACGGCTGGGCGGGGGCCGTTCAACGATCATGAAGGAGTGTTGTGCAGGAGAGCGTTCATGTCCGAATACCGCGTACACGCTTGCGCGCTGTGCTGGCGGCGGGCGCGGCCGGTGCTGTCGTCGCCGTGGGGTTGTGGGGGGTGCCCGCCCAGGCGGGGGGAGCGGGCCGTGCAACGAGTGGGGCAGCAGACCGCAGCGCCGCTGATCGATGCGGGGTCGGAGGCTGGGCAAAGGTTCCGTTCCTCCGGGCGCCTCGTGGGCGGCGGGGGACAACCTGCACCGCGACGGTCGTCGCCGCCTCGTCGGATCCGGAGCCTTCGCACAAGGCGCTGATCGTCAGCAATGGCCACTGTGTCCGCGACACTCTGGGCACGAACGAGGTCCTCATCGACCGGCCCGTGCCCGAGGATGAGCAGCAGTGGACGTTCACCCCGGCGTACTTCCATGACAACACGACCGAACAGAAGACTTTCGACGTCGAGCGCATCGCGTACGCGACGATGAAGGACATCGATGTCTCGGTCCTCCAGCTCTCTGCCACCTACGCAGACCTCGCACAGCTGAACGTGCTTCCGCGTACCCTCTCCTCCGCCGGGGTCCCAGCGGAGGGCACCCGGCTGCAGGCGGCGCACGCCCCGTCCGACGGCATGCCCGAGGGCGAGGACTTCCTGCGCCTGTCCAACTGCCAGGCCACGGGATCGGGCATCGCCCTGCATGAGCACACCTGGCTGTGGAGAGGCTTTGCCCGGACCGACTGCCGTGGCATCAGTGGCGGTTCGTCCGGCGGCGCCGTCACCACAGCGCAAGGCGACCAGCTCGTCGGCATGATCAACACCGTCTCGACGCCCGGCTACCTGGGCTGCGGTCTTGGCCGCCCCTGCGAGGGCAGTGCCCAGGGCCTGGTCATTCCCGCCGACGACACCGTCTACGTCACCCCCGTCGACGCCCTCGCCTCCTGCCTGGACGAGGCAGGCCTGCGCCTGAATCGTCCAGGCTGCCGACTGGACGCCGGCCGGCAGGTCACGCTCGAGTTCACCGGCCAGCAGACGCAGAGCGACACCCCACAGGGCCCCGCCCACTGGGACGTGCACGCCACCGCAGGCCAAGACGATGGCCACGCATATGTCGCCTTCAAGACGGGCCCGTTCGGGACGACCGACTGCACCAAGCGGGAGGGATACAGCCGCCCCCAACCGCTCGGTACACCCGGTGCCGATTACCGTGAACTCCTGCCCCGCCAGGACAACTTGTACATCCTGTGCGCGGCGGGCGGTCCCAGCCCGGCCGTTCGGGGCGCGGGCTGGTCCGCTTCCCTGGCCCATCCCTCGCATGCCTACGCCCGAGTGGACAACACCCCACCGACCGTGCAGCCGTCCCTGAGCGTGCAGCGGTTCGGCGAGGGGGCCGATGCGTCGTACCGGGTCTACCCCGTTTACCAGCCCTGGGAAATCACCAGCTACAAGGTCAAATACGGTCCGAAGGACACCACCGACTGCGCAGACCCCCGGGACTACCACTTCTACAGAAACGTCCCAGCGCTGCTGCAGGAATCACAAGGACCGTGGACGTACTGCGCCATCGGACACGACAACGCCGACAACGCAACAGCACCCAAAGCATTCGAAATAGGGTGACGGGTGAGAAGCTGTTGTCTTTCCGGGCTTGAGGACTGCGTTTCCGCTGGTCGGGCATAGGGTCGGTGATCCCGTGGGAGTTGTGGCCTGTCGTGCTGTTGCTGCCCGGGAGGTCGTGGATGCCGTCGGTGGTTGGGCTGTTGGAACAGCGTGAGCTGGGCGCTCGGCGTCGTGTGGATGAGCTGCGGGAGGAAGTCGACCGTGTCCAGGCCGAGTTGGCTGTGGCCGAACGGGAATGGAAGGAGTGGGTCATCGCCTGCTCTCGGGTCGGCGAGGTGCTGGCCCCCGTGGACGAGAGCGGGCAGGAGCCCGCCAGGGCCGAGGGGACCGTGCCGGCCGCCGAGGAGCAGATCGGAAGGACGCCGCAGGTGCCGGAGGCAGCGAAGACGAAGTCGCAGGTTCCGGTGTGGCGTGAGGGGCTGGCTTGGGCGGTGCTGTCGGTGGACTACCAGCGCATTCTTAGGGCGCTCGCGGACCGGGCCCGGCTCCATCAAGGGCCGCTGACCTGCCAGGAGATGGCCGCGACGTTCGGGGTGGACGTGGTGCCGGCACGGGTGGAGGCATTGCGGTCGAAGGCGAAGCGCCTGGTCGCGCGCGGCTGGCTGGCCGAGCAACAGCCGGGCCGGTTCACGCTCGCGCAGGGTGTGGCCGGGCCAGGCGGCGGGTCATGAGCAGGGCCATCGACCAGTAGACCATCGCCTCCGCGCTCGTGGTGCGCCGCTCGTAGTCACAGCTCATGCCCGCCTGTGTCATATCGTCGCATCCCGCGCTGGAACGGCTGAGCCGGGCTCGGGGGGTGGCCGGCGGTCGGCTGGATGAGGTGACCCCGGCGGTGTGGACACTCTGACAATGGATCGTGTGGGTCCGAGGAAGGGTGTCCTGGTGGGACGTAGGTCTCCGTATCCGGAGGAGTTCAGGAACGATGCCGTCGCGCTGTACCGCGCGGCGGGCGGGAAACGTACGTACGCGGC
>NZ_JBIVXW010000190.1:0-3373 GCF_044769405.1 Streptomyces sp. NPDC090442 | reverse complement strand
GAGGTGCTGCGCTCACTGGGTGTGGCCGACGACCACATCGCCTCCTCCCGGACCCTGGACTTCGCGACGACGTTCGCCGAGGTCGCCGGCGACGGCGGCCTGGACGTCGTACTGAACTCCCTCGCGGGCGAGTTCGTGGACGCCTCGATGGGGTTGCTCGGTGCGGGCGGCCGGTTCCTGGAGATGGGCAAGACCGACATCCGGGACGCCGACACCGTCCCGGACCGCCTCGCCTACCACTCCTTCGACCTCGGCATGGTCGACCCCGACCACATCCAGCGGATGCTGCTCGACCTCGTCGACCTCTTCGACCGCGGAGTGCTGGCCCAGCTGCCGCTGCGCAGTTGGGACGTGCGTCGCGCCGGCGAGGCGTTCCGCTTCATGAGCCTGGCCCAGCACACCGGCAAGATCGTGCTGACCGTACCGCGGCCCCTCGACCCCGACGGCACCGTCCTGATCACCGGCGGCACCGGCGGCCTGGCCGGCCTGCTCGCCCGCCACCTCGTCACCGCACACGGCGCCCGCCACCTGCTGCTCGCCGGCCGGCGCGGCCCCGACGCCCCGGGTGCCACCGAACTCCGCGCCGAACTGGAGGAGTTGGGCGCCCGCGTCACCCTCGCCGCCTGCGACACCGCCGACCGCGCCGCCCTGACCGCGCTGCTCGCCACCGTGCCCGCCGACCACCCGCTCACCGCCGTCGTGCACACCGCCGGCGTGCTGGACGACGGCACCCTCACCGCCCTGACCCCCGACCGCCTCGCCACCGTCCTGCGCCCCAAGCTGGACGGCGCCTGGCACCTGCACGACCTCACCCGCGACCACGACCTGGCCGCGTTCGTGCTCTACTCCTCGACCGCCGGCGTCATGGGCGGCCCCGGCCAGGCCAACTACGCGGCCGGCAACGCCTTCCTGGACGCGCTCGCCGCCCACCGCCACGCCCTCGGCCTGCCCGCCACCTCGCTCGCCTGGGGCGCCTGGGAACAGGGCGCCGGCATGACCGGCGGACTGACCGACCACGACCTCCACCGCGTCAGCGACGCCGGCGGCCTCCCGCTGCTCTCCGCCGCCCGCGGCCTCGCCCTCTACGACGCCGCCACCGCCGCCGACGAACCCCTGATCGTCCCGCTCGGCCTCACCGGTGGCGCACTGCCCGCCGCGGCCGGCGTGCCCGCAGTCCTGCGCGGCCTGGTCCGCGCCACCGGCCGCCGCGCCCGGGCCGGCTCCGCCGGCGTCTCCCGCGCTGGCCTCGCCGAACGCCTGGCCGCCCTCCCCGAGGACGAGCGCACCCCGTTCCTCGTCGAGCTGGTCCGCACCGAGGCGGCCACCGTCCTCGGCCACGGTTCCACCGAACCCGTCGACGCCCGACGCGAGTTCCGCCAGCTCGGCTTCGACTCGCTCACCGCCATCGAACTGCGCAACCGGCTCGGCAAGGCCACCGGCCTCACCCTGCCCGCCACCCTCATCTTCGACTACCCGACCCCCGACCGGCTCGCCGACTACCTCCACGACGAACTCCTCGGCGCCGACGCCACGGTGACCGTCACCGCCGCGGCACCGTCCCCCGCGGCCGACGACGACCCGGTCGTCATCGTCGGCATGGCCTGCCGCTTCCCCGGCGGCGTCGGTTCCCCGGAAGACCTGTGGGACCTGGTGGCCACCGGAACCGACGCGATCACCGGATTCCCCGCCGACCGCGAGTGGGACCGCCACCCGGCGCTCGGCGGCGCCCAGGGCGCCCCCTCCGGGCAGGGCGGATTCCTGCGCGACATCGCCGACTTCGACGCCGCGTTCTTCGGCATCTCCCCGCGCGAGGCCCTCGCCATGGACCCGCAGCAGCGGATCCTCCTGGAGGTCGCCTGGGAGGCCGCCGAACGCGCCGGCATCGACCCGCACGCCCTGCGCACCACCCCCACCGGCGTGTTCATGGGCGTCAGCGGCCAGGACTACGCCGGACTCGTGATGCGCTCCCGGGACGACATCGCCGGCCACGCCACCACCGGCCTCGCCGTCAGCGTCGTCTCCGGCCGCCTCGCCTACGCCCTCGGCCTGGAAGGCCCGGCACTGTCCGTCGACACCGCCTGCTCCTCCTCCCTGGTCTCCGTGCACCTGGCCGCCCAGGCGCTGCGCACCGGCGAGTGCACCATGGCGCTGGCCGGCGGCGTCACCGTCATGACCACCGCCGCCAACTTCACCGGCTTCTCCCGGATGGGCGGCCTCGCCCAGGACGGCCGCTGCAAGGCGTTCTCCGACTCCGCCGACGGCACCGGCTGGTCCGAGGGCGCCGCCGTCCTCGTCCTGGAACGGCTCTCCGCCGCCCGCCGCGCCGGCCACCGCGTCCTCGCCGTGGTGCGCGGCTCGGCCGTCAACCAGGACGGCGCCTCCAACGGCCTGACGGCGCCCAACGGCCCGGCCCAGCAGCGCGTCATCCGCCAGGCCCTCGCCAACGCCCAGCTGACCCCGGCCGACGTGGACGCCGTCGAGGCACATGGCACCGGCACCCCGCTCGGCGACCCCATCGAGGCCCAGGCGCTGATCGCCACCTACGGCGCCGACCGCGACCCCGAACGCCCGCTGCTGCTCGGCTCGGTGAAGTCCAACATCGGCCACACCCAGTCCGCCGCCGGCGCGGCCGGCCTGGTCAAGATGGTCATGGCCATGCGCCACGGCTCCCTGCCGCGCACCCTGCACCTCACCGAACCGTCCTCGCACGTCGACTGGTCGGACGGCACGGTTCGCCTGCTCGCCGAAGAGACCCCCTGGCCGGAGACCGGCCGACCGCGCCGGGCCGGCGTCTCCTCGTTCGGCATCAGCGGCACCAACGCCCACGTCATCCTGGAACAGCCGTCCGCCGAAGCCGAACCCGCGCCCGCGGTCGGCCGACCCGCCCCCACGGTGGTCGCCTGGCCCGTCTCCGCACAGACCCCGGCCGCCCTCGACGCCCAACTCGACCGCCTGCGCACCGTCGCCGCCACCCTGCCGCCCCTGGACACCGCACACACCCTGGCCAACGGCCGCTCCCTCTTCGAACACCGCGCCGTGCTGCTCGCCACCAACGACGGCACGGAGACCGAAGCCGCCGACGACACCGCCGGCACCGACGTCATCGGCCTCACCGAGGTCGCCAGGGGGGCGGCAACCCCCCGTCGCACGGCCTTCCTCTTCTCGGGTCAGGGTGCGCAGCGTCTGGGGATGGGGCGTGAGTTGTATGCGGCTTTCCCGGTGTTCGCGGATGCCTTCGATGAGGTTGTGGCGTTGTTGGATGTGGAGTTGGAGCTGAGTGTCTCTCTGCGGGAGGTGGTGTGGGGAGGTGAGGGTGAGTGTGGGTTGTTGGATCGGACGCGTTGTGCTCAGCCGGCGTTGTTTGCGGTGGAGG
>NZ_JBIVXW010000189.1:0-3401 GCF_044769405.1 Streptomyces sp. NPDC090442 | reverse complement strand
GCTTATGCCGCACGTCGGGTTATGCCGACCGCGGAGGCGAGAGCGTGACGGACCTGCAGTCCAGTTTTTGAAAGTTCAGCATAATCGGCGTCCACGGCCTACGGGGTCTATATCCCTGTCTGGGCAGGCGAGTTGGCCTGCAGACGGGAGAAGATCATGGATGTGAGCCGAGGGCGGCGCCGTGGGCCGGTGCCGCTGGTGATGACGGGACCGTTGTCGCCGTACGAGTCGTTGCTGCGTGCGGAGTTGGCGTCGCTGGGGTACGCGGGGTCGTCGGTGACGGACGCGGTACGCATGATGAGGCGGCTGAGCACGTGGATGGATCGGCGGGAACTCGCGCTGGACGCGCTGGAGCCGTCGAAGGTGGAGGAGTTTCTGGCCTTCCGGCGGGCGGTATGCGAGTCGGAGCCGGTGGCCCGGCGGTCGCTGGGTGTGGTGATCAAGGTGCTGCGGAATGCCGGCGTGGTACCCGCTCCGGTGCCGACCGGCGGCGGTGCTGTGGAGAAACTGCTGGCGGATTACGGCGCCTACCTGCGTGGAGAACGCGGATTGGCGGCCGAGTCCGTCCGATGCTACTGCGGTCAGGCACGCAAGTTCCTCGCCGCACTACCGACGCCGCTGGAAGCGTCGCTGACCCGGCTGGATGCCGCGCGAGTGACCGCGGTCATAGTGCGGCACGCCACCGAGTGTGACAGCGTCTGGTCGGCGAAGGCCCTGGTGACCGCGGTTCGTTCGCTGCTGCGCTACCTGCACGTGGACGGACGGATCCCGGCTCCGCTGACCGGGGCGGTCCCCGCGGTGGCGGGCTGGCGATTGGATTCCCTGCCCCGCGGCCTGACGCCGCAGCAGGTCGCCGCGCTGCTGTCCGCGCCGGACCTGCGGACCCCGGCGGGACAGCGAGACCGAGCGATTCTGGTGACGCTCGCCCGCCTGGGACTGCGCGGTGCGGAAGTCGCCGCCCTCCAACTGTCCGATATCGACTGGCATGCGGGAGAGATCGCCGTGCGAGGCAAGGGATCCCGCATCGAGCGGCTGCCGCTGCCGACCGAGGTCGGCGAGACTCTGGCCGGCTACCTGACCGACAGTCGCCCCCGCTGCTCGGCGACGGCCGTGTTTGTCACCGCCCGGGCCCCCTACCAGGCACTAACGGGGACCTGTATACGGGCGGTCATGAGGCGGGCCTGCGACCGGGCCGGGCTGCCACGGATGGGAGCACACCGCCTCCGCCACAGCCTGGCCACCACGATCCTGCGGGCAGGCGCCCCATTGCCCGAAGTCGGACAAGTGCTCCGGCACCGCAGCCAGTTGAGCACAACGATCTACGCGAAGGTCGACCACACAGCCCTGCGGACACTGGCCCAGCCGTGGCCGGAAGGAGGTGCACGGTGACCACCATCCGGCAGCACGCGGAAGAGTATCTGGCCATGCGCCGTCGGCTGGGGTTCAAGCTGACCAGCTTCGGCGAGAAGCTGATGAGCTTCGTCAGCTACCTGGAACACACCGGCGCCACCGTCCTCACCACCGAGGCGGCGCTCACCTGGGCGACCAGCACCCCTCGCAGCACTGATCAGGTGCACTGGAGCCGGCGCCTGATGGTCGTGCGGGTCTTCGCCCGGCATCTGAAGGCCCTGGAACCGGCCACCGAAATCCCGCCCGACGATGCCCTGCCGCATCACTACCGGCGCATCACCCCGCACCTGTTCACCCCAGCTGAGCTGGCCGCCCTACTCCAGGTGACAGGCATACTGAGGCCGGCCTTCCGGGCCCGCACCTGGCACACCCTGCTCGGTCTGCTTGCCGTGACGGGTCTGCGGACTTCCGAAGCGTGCGGCCTGGACCGCACCGACGTCGACCTCACCAGCGGTCTTTTGACCGTGAGGGACACGAAGTTCGGCAAATCGCGGCAGGTGCCGGTGCACACCAGCACGACCGCCGCACTGCGGAAGTACGCCCGGGAACGCGACCGTCAGCGACCCGCCCCGAGCACGGTGGCCTTCCTGGTGTCCACCCGCGGCACCCGGCTCGATGCCCACAGCCTCCCGCGCACCTTCGCCCAGCTGCTGGAGGCGGCAGACATCACCGCAGGTGAAGGACGCCGCAGGCCCCGCTTGCACGATCTACGCCACACGTTCGCGACCACGACGCTGCTGAACTGGTACCGCAACGACGCCGACGTCCAGGCGAAGCTCCCGCTGCTGACCACCTACCTCGGCCACGCCGACCCAAAGTCCACCTACTGGTATCTGTCCGGCTCGCCAGAGCTGCTGTCCCTGGCCGCGACCCGCCTGGAACACAGCTTCGGAGGCCGGCCGTGAGCGACCTCGCACCCCTGCTGCAGGGCTTCTTCACCGACAAGCTGATGCTCCAGCTCCAAGCCAGCCAGCACACCATCGCCGCCTACCGCGACACCTTCACCCTCCTGCTCAGCTTCGCCTCACAGCGCACCGGCCACCGTCCCGCGCGCTTGAGCATCGCCGACCTCGACGCACCAGCGATCGGCGCGTTCCTCCAGCATCTGGAAACCGTCCGCGGCAACACCGCCGCGACCCGCAACGCCCGCCTGGCCGCGATCCGTTCATTCTTCCGCTATGCGGCCCTGCGAGCCCCCGAGCACGCGGCAGTAATCCAGCGCGTGCTGGCGATACCGCCCAAACGCTTCGACCGGGCCATCGTCAACTACCTCACCACCGCCGAGACCGACGCCCTGGTCGCCGCCCCGGACCGCACCACCTGGACCGGCCGACGCGATCACGCTCTGCTGCTGACCGCCATCCACACCGGAATGCGCGTCAGCGAACTGACCGGCCTCACCCTCCAGGACGTCCACCTGGGCGCCGGCTCCCACCTGCGCTGCCACGGCAAAGGCCGCAAGGACCGATGCACCCCACTGACCACCGGCACTGTCAAAGTGCTCAAGACCTGGATCAAGGAGCGCGGCGGCGAACAAGGAGATCCACTGTTCCCGACCCGCTGCGGCACCCCACTTAGCAGGGACGCCGTCGAACGCCTCGTCGCCAAGCACACCAGGACCGCGGCATCCACCTGCCCGTCCCTGGCCGATAAGCACGTCACCCCACACACCCTGCGACACAGCACCGCAATGGCACTTCTACACGCGGGAGTTGACATCTCCGTGATCGCGCTTTGGCTCGGACACGAGTCAACTGAAACCACACAAATCTACCTACACGCCGACATGAGCATCAAAGAACGCGCACTCGCACGCACCGCTCCCTCCGGCAGCACCCCCGGACGCTACACCGCCCCGGACACCCTGCTGACGTTCCTCCAGACACTCTGAGCATCAGAGCAAGGGTTATGCCGACCACTTCGAGACCAGACACCCGGTCCGTCACACTCTCCGCCCCCGCGGTCGGCATAACCCGACGTGCGGCATAAGC
>NZ_JBIVXW010000188.1:0-3510 GCF_044769405.1 Streptomyces sp. NPDC090442 | reverse complement strand
TTCACATCCAGCCCAACCAGCCGCACATCAGGCCCAGCTCACCCGGACGGGAAGCAACCACTCTCTTCAAGATCGCAATTCGCTACAAAGCCGAGTACTTCACCCGCGACCGGGGGCACGGCCGCCGTGAGCACCGCGCTGTCCTTGCGGTCAGTGTGCCCGCAGGACTGGGCTTCCCCTATGCCGCACAGGCGTTGAGGTGTCGTCGCACCATCCGCCGCCTCGACGGACGAATCGTGCACACCGAGACCGTTTACGGCATCACCAGCCTCAAGCCCCATCAGGCCGGCCCCACCCAACTCGCCGCCTACCTCCGCGGACACTGGAGCATCGAAAACCGCCTCCACTGGGTACGTGACGTCACCTTCGACGAGGACCGCTCACAAGTCCGCACCGGCAACAGCCCCCGAGCCATGTCCACCTTGCGCAACCTCGCCATCAGCGCATGCCGCCTGGCTGGAGCCACCAACATCGCAGCCACCCTCCGCCACAACACCCGCGACCACACACGTCCGTTGACCATGCTCGGACTCATCTAAACGACTTTGCCGAGGCCCTGGGTGAGGGTCGTCGTGCCCCGATATGAGTAACGGGGCCGCTGTAGACCGGCTTTCGGCCAAGAAAGTTGATCAAGGGGCCCGCGCAGGTCGCAGCCCTGACTCCAGTGATAACGCAGCGGCATGGGTACTATATTCCTATGGAATTGATAGGGAAGATGCGCCACGATCACCCGCTGCTCGTGCTGGCGGTCAAAGAAGAAGCCCAGTTCCTCGACACGGAATTCCCTGTGCTGCTGACCGGCATGGGGAAAGTCAACGCCGCAATTGCCTTGGCCGCCGTCCTCGCTGAAGGCCCTCGCCCCGCAAGTGTCATCAATCTGGGCACGGCCGGCGCCCTGCAGCCAGGGTTGAGCGGCACCCACGTGGTCGGCACAGTGATCCAGCACGACCTGGACGATGCGGTTCTACACACCCTTACCGGCGATACCTACGGACCGCCATTGCCTCTGCGTGACGGCGGCGGGCTCACCCTGGCGACCGGAGACCGCTTCATAGCCACCCAGGCTGACAGACGGCGACTTGCCGCTCAGGCTTCGCTGGTCGATATGGAAGGCTACGCCCTCGCGGCAGCGTCCCAGCGCGCCGGAGTCGCGCTGCGCATCGTCAAACACGTCAGTGACGAGGCAGGAGACGGTGCCGCGACGACATGGCGCGATACAGTCGCCGACTGCGCCCGGGCACTCGCCGACTGGGTTTCGCACCACGCTCCCTCATTCTCCTAAGTAGGGTCGGGGACTGGCGCGGTGGCTTCCGCTCCGTTTCCAGCCCCCGCCGCTTCAAACCATACGTGCGGTTCTCCCGCATACGGCTTTCCGACATCGTTCACCGACTGGCATGCGCCGTCGCCCTGCGTACGGTTCCGGTCAGGCGGTAGACCCGGAGCCGGGTGATCCACCCGTAGGTGAAACGAGTGGTCCAGTTCCGACCTCGTAGGCCGTGTTTTCGGCTGGCGAGGATCGCCAGTCGCTCGTGGACGTAGCCGTCGACCGCGTTGAACTTCCGTCCGGAGTTCCCGTTTCGGAAGTACGCTCCCCAGCCCCGCAGCACGGGGTTGAGGTCGGCGACCACAGCGGACAGCGGCCGTTCAGCCTTCGAAATGACAGTGGCCGCACGGACTTTGTCCCGCAGCACCCGCGTCACTCTGGCCGAGGGCCACCGCTGCAAGTAGTACTTGCCCCGCCACTGGTTCACAGAGACCCGCACGGCTTCGCACGCGTCGATCGCGGACCGCCTGGGCCGAAAGCCATAGCTCGCCTCGGTGAACTGCGCCTCGAAGACCGGTTCCAGGACCAGCTTCGCGGCCGTCATCACCACCCGGTCCGCCACAGTGGGGATCGACAACGGCCGGAACTCCCCCGGCCACCCCGGTTCGGGAATCTTCACCCGCCGCAGCACAGACGGACGATATTGGTCCGAAACGGTTGGGGTTCTGTTTCGTTGGTCGTTGTGTGAGTGAACTGGTGGCGGATGCGCGGCGTTTGTCGCCGTCGGCGACCCTGTTGCCCATTGGGCTATGAGGCGAGGCTGAGTTCGAGTCGGGCGAGGTGGCTGGTGTGGTGGCGGTCGAGTGGGTGGCCGTTCCACCAGGCGTTCAGGCGGATGAGGTTGAGGGCGACGGCGCTGTGGACGTGTTCGAGGTGGGTCTTGGCCAGGCCGCGGTAGCGGGTCCGGCGACTGCCGGTGACGGCGAGGGCCTGGCGGATGGTGCCCTCGACGCCGGCGCGTAGGGCGTATGTGTCCTGCCAGTCCCGGTCGGTCTGCTGGGCACGGGCGGTGCGCAGGGCCTCGGTCAGCGGGCGGGGGTTCAAGGTGAGCTGGCGAGAGCCTCGGCGGCTGGTGGTGCACAACGTGCGGACCGGGCAGGGGTGGCAGGTCGGCTTGGTGAAAGCGACCACGATCTTGGGGTGGCCGTGCTGGGTGCACGGGCTCCAGGAGGAGCTGGTCTGTCCCCGGGGGCAGGTGACCTGCTGGTACTTCCAGTCGATGGTGAACGCATCGGCCGTGAAGCCCGCGTTCTCGCGGGCCTGGCGGGACTGGTCGAGCAGGACCGGGGTGATCAGTGCGATGCCGTAGGTCTGGCGGGACTTCACGATCAGGTTGGCACTGGGGTAGCCGGAGTCGAGGTAGTGCTCGCCCGGCAGCAGGCCGCGGCTTTGCAACTGCTGGTGGATACCGTCCAGGGCCAAGGTGTCGGGGAGGGTGGAGACGGTGGTGGCCACGTTCGTGATCAAGTTCGGGGTAGTGCGCTCCTTCTCGGGTGCGTTTGTGCAGCTCTCGCTCACGTGCAGCTTGAACCCGTTCCAGAAGGTGTCGCGCTTGGCGGACCAGCGAGTGTCGAGGTCGTAGGGGGACGCGATGCGCAGATGACCGGGCGGCAGCCCGTCACCGCCCTCCTCGGTCTTGGCGCGCCGGGCCACGACCTCGCGTCCGCCCCGCGTGGTGGTGCGGGTGTAGTTCTGCAGCAGCACAGTGCGTAGGGTCTGCACCGCGGGCAGTTCGCGCAGCCAGGGTTCGCAGCGCGGATCGTAGACGGCGCTGAGCAGGGCGAAGCCGTCGCGTGCGTAGGTCAGCGCGAGGTGGTCGCGCTTGGTGGCGGAGGAGGGCATGCGCCAGGTGTCGATGCGGGTGTCGTAGCGGCGCGACCATCCCGGCACGTCCAGCACGGTGGCGACCCAGCGCGGGGCCGCCACCGTCAGCGCCTCCACCGCCGCCCGCACACTCTCCCCGGCCAGCTCCAGGCGGTTCAGGTCCCGCACCGCGCTGATGACATGGGTGGAGTCGGTGCGCTGCTTGCCCCCGGACCCGACCAAACCCTGCTCTTTCAGGCGGACCAGCAACAGGTCCAAGACCTTCTCCTCCAGGCCGTGGTCGACCACCCAAGTACGGAACTGGGACAGCACGGTGAAGTCGAAACCGGTGTCGGTCAGCTCCAACCCCAGCGCATAGGCCC
>NZ_JBIVXW010000187.1:0-3512 GCF_044769405.1 Streptomyces sp. NPDC090442 | reverse complement strand
GTGCCGTCGACGTCGCGGCGGAGTCCGGCGAGGGTTTCGCGTAGGCCGGGTTCGAGTTCGTCGAGGTCGAGGCGGGCCCGCAGCGCGGCGCCTTGTGGCTTGGGTAGGCGGTTGGCGAGGGCGCGCTCGACGGCGTGCACGGCGCGGGTGGGGTCGGGTTCGGTGAAGTCGACGCCATCGAGGCCGCTTGGCTTGGTGTGCTGGGTGGCAAGGTAGGTGGGCAGTTCGGTGCGGAGCGCGTGCAGGGTGTCGAGGTCGGCACCCTTGATGACGTCGGGCAGGGTGCGGCCGGCGTCGAGGAGCGCGCGGGCGCGGTCCCATGCGCGGTTCTGCCGGGTCTCGGCGAGGAGCTGCTCGGCCGCGCCGGCGGCCGGGGTGGTGGTGGCCTTGTTGGCGACGGTGCGCACCATGGTCGCGGCGGCGTCGGTCTCGCGCTGGATGCGGTCGAGGTCGGCGGCGGCCTGCTTGCGGGCGGCGCGCTCCATTTCGGCGCGGCGGCGGTGGTTGGCTTCGCCTGTCAGGTCGGGGTCGCGGAAGGTGCGGGCCTTGCTGAGTGCGGCATCCAGGCGGCGGCGCACTTCGACAAGGTCGGTCTTGCGGGTCTGCTTGAGTCGGTGGGTGGCGGCGTTGGCGTCGATGTAGTCGGGGCCGAAAAGGGAGGGCACAGGGAGTCAACTCCGGTGATGTCAGGGGTAGTTCAGTAGGGGCGGACGCGTATCGGGTGGCCGTCGGTGTCGAGCGGTGGGGTGCGGGCGGGGGTGAGTCCGTGGCGCTCGGCGTAACGACGCATGGCGTCGACCTCGGTGAGGTGGTCGGCGGGCGGCCCGTCGGGGGCGTCCTCCTCGGCGAGGGTGGCGCCGGTCTTGCGGGCCTGGGCGCGGACGAGGTCGAGCCAGCGGGCGTTGTCGGTGTAGAGGGTGCCCTCAACCCACCACGGGGCAGCGTGCACCATGCCGCGCTCACCCATCGTCGGATGGATGCTCAGCGGCCCGGAGCGGGCATCAGGCGCGATGATCTTGCGCCAGGGGATGCGGCGGTCATCAGGGGTGCGGTCGTCCCACTGGGAGCGGTAGACGGTGGTGGCGCTCACGGGGGTGTCTCCTGGTCGGCGGGTGGAGCCTGGCGGCGTGCGGGGGTCATGTGGCGGTGCGGCCGGTGAGACGGTCGTACAGGGCGGTGTCCTCGGTGTAGACGCGCACCCGGTCGACGTAGCCCATGGCTTCCAACTCGGCGGCGGTAGTGGGGAGTTGGAAGGTATCGACGGGCGGGCGGGCGTCGCGCTCGACTTGTTCGATCCATCGCTGGTAGGTGGGGGAGACGTAGTTGCCGATCTCCTGGACGCGGGGGCGCGGGGCGGCTTGGTCCTGGTGGAAGTTGTCGGCGGTGAGGTGCGCGTGCTCGGTCACTTGGTGTCCTTCGGGGTCTTGGGGGTGGCCGTGTTGAGGAAGTGGCGGACGGTGTCGCGGTGGCGCTGGGCCTGGTCCTGGATGGGGGAGGCGAGGAACGTGCGCCGGGCGACGGGGGTGTCCATCCGGCTTGTCTGGGTGATCTCTTCGAGCAGGGTCGCCAGGACCGCGCCTGCGCCGATGGCGGCGCGGGTGTGACCGGTCTTGAGCGACAGGGTGGCGGAGTGCCTTTCCTGGTGGACGGTTGGGGCGGTGCGTGAGGCGGGGACGAGTTCGGGCTCGTTGAACGTGTGCTCGCCGCGCTGCACCGGCACGAACCGGGTGATCGGCGGGGCGCCTGCGTGCCGGAGCAGCGCCGCGGCTTCCCCTAGGGCGCCGTTGTGGGTGCACACGGCGTCGACCAGGGCGGCAAGGGCGGCGCGGGCCTGCTGGTAGGCGGTGGCCACGTGGGTGGGGTCGGCGGTCTGCTCGGCCAGGGCGACGGCGTCCGCGGTGATGCGGGCGCGTTCGGTCTCGGCGGCCTTGGCGGCGGCGCGCTCGGCCTTGCGGCGGGCGGCCTCGGCCCGCAGCTTGGCGAACGTCCCCAACTCACGTGCATCCGTGAGCTGTTGGGCGGTGACCTGTTCGTCTCCGTCGCGTACGCGCTCTTCCAGCGCGGCGAGCAACTGCTCGGCCTCGGCTGCTTCCTGCTCGGCCTGCTTGATCTCGGGCGCCGGCTCGGGCTGGTCGGTGGTCGTGGTCGCGGTGGTCATGCTGCTCTTTCTCCTCGGTGGTGGCGGTAGTGGTGCAGGGCGTCGGTGTCGATGGCCCACACGCGCGCGCCGACGCGTTCGGCGGGGAGTCGGCCGGCGGCGATCAGGGCGCGGACGTGCCGGGTCGTGCAGCCCATGAGGGCGGCGGCCTCGGCTACTGACACCGTGCCCGAGGTGCGGGGTGGGGTTCCGGTAGCGGAAGAATCGAACGGCGCGGTAACGGAATCGAACATCTCGGCGTGCTGTGCGGCTGTGTGTAGCGCGTAGAGCAGGCGTCGGACGCCTGGTGTCACCTCGCCCCCGTCGGCGCGCACACGGGCCGTCAGATCGCGTACGAGGGCGCGCAGTACATCTCCGGCGACCGCGGCGGGGACGATGACGGCCCCGTCGGCGCGCGTGAGGTGCTCGGCGTCGGTGTCGCTCATGCGCTGGCCCCCTGGTCGCCGTAGAGCGTCACGGGGCGGCCCTGGTCGTAGGCGGCGCACCACTCGGCGGCCACGGCGCGGGTAAGGCGGCCCATCATCGATGTGTCGTCCTCGGGGGCGAGTTGGGCCAGCGTGCGGACGATGGGCGGTGGTGGTTCGGTGACGTGCTGGCCGTCGAGGGCGAGGCCGTCGTGCACGGCGTCGAGGACGTCGAGGGTGGACAGGCGCACCGTGCGGCCGTCGGCAAGTCGGTGGGTGTGCATCATGCGCCGGCCGTCGCGCTGTTTCTCGATGGCGACCAGGCGGCGGGATAGCGGGTCGGCGCGGCTCATCGGCGGCTCTCCTCGTCGGCTTCAAGGGTGGCGAGGCGCTGCTCAAGGTCGAGGGATTCGCGCAGCGACAGGCAGGCGTCGAGCAGTGTGCGGGCGGCCTGGACGCGGGCCTGTCCGCGTTCGCTGTCGAGGGCGTCGACCAGAGCGTCAACGGCTTTGGTCGAGGCGGCGGCCAGGCGGCCAACGGCCAGGCGCAGCAACTCGGTTCGGGTGTCGTCGACTTCCTGCCGGAACGCGGGGTCGTCGACCCATCGCAGGATGGTGCGGGCGGAGACTCCGGCGGCTTTGGCGGCCTGTCCGTTCGTGCGTCCTTGGGCGAGGGCGAGCACGGCGGCGGGGCGGTTCCTACTGGTCACAGGTCAAGGGCTCCAATCAGGGGGTGCGCGCGGAAAAGGGGCGCGCGGTGGGGCGGCGAGCGCGCGGCGCGGGCCGTGTGCGGCCTCGCGCACGCGCGCGAGACGCCGAACGACGCGGACGGACATTCGGCGGGGTGGGAAGTAGAGGTGGCGAGAGGTGCGGCGGGGTGGGGTGGTGCAGGGTTGTGCAGGGTTTTCCGAAACTCCCTACGCGTGCGGGTATGGGAAGAACCGGGAAACC
>NZ_JBIVXW010000186.1:0-3558 GCF_044769405.1 Streptomyces sp. NPDC090442 | reverse complement strand
GCAGGTCTGTGACGGTTTCGGGATCCGCCGGAGCATGGGCCGGGTCGGCTCGAGCTACGACAACGCCCTCGCTGAGTCCTTCTGGCAAGGGCTCAGGCTTCCTGGGCCTTCTTAAGCGCCTTCTCGTCCGGCACCGTGATTCCCGCGCCCATGCCCTCCTTGGGCTCCTCCACCTTCACGCCGTTATCGCGCAGGCACTGACGGTATTCGTAGCCGTCGTCCTCCTTCTTTCCCTCGCCGGAACCCTGCGCGCTGCTGTCCTTGCCCGAATCCCCACCGCCCGTGCTGCAACCGGCGGCGAACAACGCCAGCCCCGTGACGAACGCAGTCGCCAAGCCGTACCTGATGTTCCCCATGAAATTCCTCCGCAACCGAGGACCGATGCCAACGGCACGGAGGCTGACATACATTGGTGTTTCGTTTCCATGCACCTGGTCGTTTATGAAAACGAAATGCCGATGCCCGCTATATATGACCCCGTACGTGTGCTGGTCGTGGAGGACGAGAAATTCATGGCGGACATGATTGCCGAGGGACTGCGCCGTGACGCCCTGGCCGTCGACGTCGCCCACGACGGCCTGGAGGCGCTGGAGCGGCTGCGTCTGGGCGAGTACGACGTGCTCGTCCTGGACCGCGATCTGCACGGCCTGCACGGCGACGAGGTGTGCCGTCGCGTCGTCGAGGCGCGCCTGCTGACCCGGGTGCTGATGCTCACCGCCGCCGGCTCCATACGGCAGCGGGTCGAGGGCCTGGGCGCGGACGACTACCTCTCCAAGCCCTTCGCCTACGAGGAACTGCTCGACCGCGTCCTGGCCCTGGACCGCCGCGCCCGGCCCGCCCTGCCCCCCGTCATCGCACGCGCCGGCATCACCTTGGACACCACCCGTCGGCAGGCTTCCCGCAACGGCCGCTATCTCGCCTCGTCACGCAAGGAATTCGGGGTGCTGGAGGTGCTGATGCGTGCCGAGGGTGCTGTCGTCAGCAGTCACGACATGGTCGAGCAGGTGTGGGAGGAGAACGCCAGCTACCGCACCAACGCCGTCCGGGTCACGCTCAGCAAACTCCGCACCAAGTTCGGCGAGCCCCCGGTCATCGACACCGTGCCCGGGCAGGGCTACCGCATCGGCGGCAGCGCGTGAAACGGCCTGCCATGCCCCGCATCTCCAGCGTCCGGCTGCCCGGCGGGGAGCAGGCCCGCCTGACGATGCTCTACGGCGGGCTGCTCGTCGTCGCCGGAGCCATGCTCATCGCCCTGGTCAACTTCCTCGTCAGCCAGGGCCTCTACAACACGATCAGCACGGCCGTGGCGCCCGTCACCGGACAAGCAGGCAGTACCCCGCCCCCCTCCCCACACCCCACCGCCGCGCCGGCAGCTCCGCAGCCCGCCCCCGCCACCCGCGACAAGGCGGCTGCGGAGGCTGTCAGCGTCTTCACCCAGGCCGCCGAACACGCAGCCCAGAACCAGCTGCTGACCATCTCCCTGATCACCCTGACCGTCTTCGCCGTCCTCTCCCTTGCACTGGCCTGGTGGATGGCCGGACGGGTACTACGCCCCGTGGGCGTCATCACCCGTACCGCCCGGCAGCTGTCGGGCGAGAACCTCCACGAGCGCATCGCCCTCGACGCCCCGTCGGGCGAACTCAAGCAACTCGCCGACACCTTCGACGACATGCTCGACCGCATAGAACATCTCGTCGGCGCGCAGAAACGGTTCGCCGCCAACGCCGCACACGAACTGCGCACCTCACTGGCAGTGCAACGAGCCGCGGCCGAGATCGGCCTGGCCACCTCCGACCCCGAGGCCGTCGCACGCATCCGCCGCAAACCCATCGAAGTCGCCGACAGCAGCGAACGCCTCATCGAGGGCCTGCTGCTGCTCTCCGTCTCCGACCAGGGCCTGGAGCACCGTGAACCGGTCGCCCTCGACGAGCTCGTACGCTCCGTGGCCGCCGAGTATGCCGTCTTGCAGCAGGCACGCGACCACGGCATCACCGTCCGGACCCGGACCACGCCCGTGACGGTGCAGGGCGACCCGGTCCTGCTGACACACCTCGTGCGCAACCTCGTCGGCAACGCCCTCCGCTACAACCACGACGGCGGCCACATCACCGTCACCGCACACGGCCTGACCCTGGAGATCGACAACAGCGGCCCACACGTGCCACCGGATACCGTCCCCTACCTCTTCGAACCCTTCCGCCGCCTGCATGAGCGCCGCCACAGCCCCGGCGAAGGAGCCGGCCTCGGCCTGTCCATCGTCGCCTCCATCGCCCGCGCCCACCAGGCCCGCACAGACACCGAAGCCAACCCCGACGGCGGCCTCACCATCCACATCACCTTCCCCCACCCCGAACCATGACCACAAACAGGGCACGCCCTGCTCACCGCAACATCTCAGCAACATGCTGACTATTTCCATGAAGTGATTCAGGTCACGAGACAGAGAGGCAAGAGCCATGCCAGCACACGAGTACGGAGATGCTGAGCTTGAGGATCTTCGTCGTCGGACTCTATTGCGCTCAGCCGTAGGACTTGCTCTGGGAATCTCTGTCTTCGGCGGTGCGGCGCAAGCTGCTGCGGCGCCGATCCGACGCGATGACGAGCATGTTCGCGGCCGTTCCGGCGGGACAGAAGACCTCGGGCAGATGGTTGCCGACATTCAACAGCTCATAGCCAAGTCATGGCCGGTCGGTGAAAAAGTCTGGCCCGGGACCAAGATGGCTGAGCAGTACCTCATCCTGGTCTCCGAACGCCAGGCGTGGGAACTCACCGTCAACGGCGTCACTCCCCTGGACCGAGCCGAAGTGGACGCATTGGCCCCCGAATACAGCTGGATGTACTTCTTCACGTCCTGGAAAGACTCCCGGGCGACCGTGATCGACCTGGAACAAACGAAGGGCGACGACTGGGAGGCTGAGCATGTTCCGCTGCCCGTTCCTGGTCCCGAATCCAACTTCGACCTCGGTACACACGAGTTCTTCCACGATTTCCAGACACAACAAGGCTGGCGGCCGCCACGGGAGGAGGAAGTCCTGAGGTATCCGCTTGAGCCTGAATGGCCGCTCTACCGGGCGCTGGTCTATGACGCGCTCAGGAAAGCCCTCACCGATCATGAAAGGCGCGAGGAACACCTTGCAGCCGCCGCTTACTGGCACAGAAAGTGGGACGACAGGTTCGGGGCGGACAACTGGCTTCGCACCCCGGACGTACATGAAGGGACGGCTCAGTTCTTCAGCACACAGATGCTGGCGGCTGCCAGAGCCACCAACCCGTCCAACGATGACGAGCGCTGGGCGCGCTCCCTCTCGCTCACCTACGACTGGTCGCCGAAGGTCCACCCCGCGTTCCTGTGGTCAAAGAATTCCTCGTACATCCTCGGAGCCGTCGCGGGGACTCTCCTCGAGATGGGCGGGGGCTCCTGGCGCGAGGGTGCCACGACGAAGGACACACTCACCGACCTACTTCTTACGGGCTGCCCCGCGATTGATGTTGGGGCGTGTTGGCCTGGGAGTTCGGCTGGTGGGTGATTCAGCAGGCCGTCGCGCGGACGAGCACGAG
>NZ_JBIVXW010000185.1:0-3560 GCF_044769405.1 Streptomyces sp. NPDC090442 | reverse complement strand
ACAAGGACGCCGGGGAATGGAAGATCGAGGGGGCCACCGGCTCTCCCAGCGCGCAACCAGGCTGGTGGGCCGCGGCCGGCGCACGCTTCCTCGCCGACACCACGGGAGCGAAGCGGCACGACATCGTAGGGCTCAAACCCGCCAAGGGAGCCGTGACGTCGTCCGCCCGGGGCGACGCGACGTTCGACGACGAACGCGTCCTGCACCCACCCGTGCCCTCCCCAAGTCCCAAGGACCTGTGGACCGTTGTGGATACGACGGGCGATGGCAAGCCCGACATCGTCGTGCTCGCCGCCGACGGCGTCCGGGTGTCCTCTCAAGGCGAGGACGGGACGTTCGCGCCCGCGGGCGGCCAGCCTGCCCTGAAGGCGTTCGGCCACGGCACACAGGCGGGGGGTTGGCTGGTCGACAAGCATCCCCGCTTCCTCGTCGACACCACCGGTGACGGCAGGCTCGACGTCGTCGGTTGCCATGACGACGGTGTCTGGGTCTCGCTCCAGGACGAGGAAGGGAAGTTCGCACCGCTCGCCGACGCGCCTGCTCTGAAGGCGTTCGGTCACGGCGAAGAGGCGGGTGGTTGGCTGGTCGACAAGCATCCCCGCTTCTTCGCCGACACCACCGGTGACGGCAGGCTCGATATCGTCGGCTGCTACGACAACGGCGTCTGGGTGTCTCTCCAAGACGAGGACGGGACATTCGCCGAACCCCTCTACATCCTCGACGACTTCGGAGTCGAGCACGGGTGGAACTCGATCAAGGAACACCCCCGGTTCCTGCTCAAGACCACCCAGGGTGGAGCACAGGACATCGTCGGTTTCGGCCCACAGGGCGTCGTCGTGGCACGCGGGCGCGGCGACGGCACCTTCGAACCCGCGAAGCTCGTCCTGAACGACTTCGGGCTCGCCCAGGGATGGACCGGCAAGAAGCACCTTCGCCTCCTCGCCGACGTCACCGGCGACGGCAACCCCGACATCGTCGGCTTCGGAAACGAAGGGGTCTGGGTATCGCACAACCGCGGCAACGGCCAGTTCGAACAGGCCCAGTTCGTATGCCGCGGGTTCGGGTACCACGAGAACGCAGGCGGCTGGCGGGTCGACCGCCACCCCCGCTTCGTCGCCGACATCACCGGTGAGGGGCGCGTCGACATCGTCGGCTTCGGCGGCCCGGGGGTGTACGTGGCTCGTAACCTCTACCGCCGCTTCAGGACCCGATAGCCCTCGGAGCGCCTCCAGGGCCGCATTGCGCCAACACGCCAACGGCGTGCCGGTACCTGCCCCGTCCAACCCCACGTGCGGCCTGGTATGCTCCCGCCTGCCAGGCCGCACGAGGTCGGCCTTTAATCCGTTGGTTCAGGATTCGAGCCCCTGGTGACCCACCATCGGCAGTGGCAGCGTTTCCCCCGCTGACCCGCAACTTGGCGCTCACTGGAGGGCCTCCCCGTCCGCCCCACACCCTTCGTGGCCGCTGGCGGCGTCGGCGACGTCTTCGCGACGGGCCGCCTGGCCGGGAGTTCGGCGCGTGGGCGTAGACGGGATACCGGTCAGCGAGCGCGCCGCGATGAGGAACACGCTCCCGTCGCGCAGTCGATCGCGCACGGCTTCGAGCTCGGGAACGGGCTCGGCGAGCATGGTGGTGCTGTAGGTGACGACGCGGCGCACCGCCGCAGCGGACACCAACTCGCGGATATGGACCCCTTCACGGGAGTGGCCGCAGATAGGCGGCAGGCGACTTAAGGACGGTTCGGTTCCCCACCGCACCGGGTGATTGCCAGGATCGCCATGTCGTCATCGCGTGGGCCGCCGGTCCAATGTTCGACGTCGCCCACCAGGACTTCGATCACCTCGTCCGGCTGCCGGAAGGGGCCTTGGCCGCTGAGGCGCCTCACCGGTTCGTAAAAGGCCCCGGAAGGATCACGGGCCTCCGTCACGCCGTCGGTGACGAGCAGCAGCGTGCCGCCGGCTGGGAACGACCAGCTCTTGGGTCGCGCCTGCGGCACGCCCAGGCCACTCATGCCCAGCGGAAGACCAGGCTCGTCCGGATCGAGCGAGGACACCGTGTCGCCTTCGAAGAGATAGGGCGAGGGGTGGCCGCAGTTCAGCAGCCGTACCTGGTCCGTATCAGGCGTGATCTCACCGAGCAGTGCGGTGACAAAACCCTCCATCCGGACTACTTCCTCACGTTGCGATGCCTCTTTGATCAGCGCGTGTTCCAGGCGTTCGGCCAGGACTTCGAGGTTGGGTACCAGGTCTGCTTCTGCCCGGAAGGTGCCAAGCAGGACGGACACCACACCGACCGCGCCCATGCCCTTGCCGCGCACGTCCGCGATCATCAGTCTGGTGCCGTGCGGCGTATCCTGTACGGCGTATGCGTCTCCGCCGATCAGTGCCTCGACCTGCGCGGCCTTGTAGTCGGCTGCGATGGCCAGCCTTCCGACGCCTCCTGGTGGGGTGGGCAGCACCGCGCGCTGGGCGGCTTCCGCAACGTTACGCACCACTTCCAGACGGTGCCCATGACGGGCGACCACTCGGTTTACCCCGAGGGCAATGAGTACGATGAACACCGTATTGATCAGCGTGTAGACGCCGGCGGCGTGGTATTGGTAGCCGCCGCTGATCATCAGCGTCAGCTGGAATAGGACAATAGCTGTTGCGACCGCGATGGTGTGCCGTAGCGAGAGCAGTGCGCCTGCCATCACAAGGGAGGCGGCCAGCATCCCATTGCCCCAGCTCTTCGGCACTGTCATGAGGTCCCAGACGATCCCGCCCGCCATCAGAGCCGCCGGACCAAACGAGACGTACCAAGGCCACCTCATGGCATGAGGATCCATCCGCGTTCCCGATCCTTTATTCGCCCAGCCTACGCCCGAATAATGATCATGTTCACCCTGCTCAAAGTGTGGGGAACGCATGGCATCACAGCTTGGTCCGCTCCCGGTCGGGACGGGGGCCTGTCAGCGGTAGGGCTCGGCGCTGGCCTGGATGAGGGGCGATGCCCACCCAGAGCCCCGGATCCACGAAGATCTTGTCCCACTCTGCGCATGGGGAGTTTGCCGCCACCGCGCTCGCCGTGGGCTCCTCCCGCTCGGTGAAGTTCTGGTACAGCAGCTCACCCAGCGGTCTCCTCACGCGACCGTGAACAACATGCACAGCGTGAACTGCCAAACGCCCCAACCCGTGCATCGCCCCGGTAACGGGCATGCCGTACACCGTCACTTGCGTCATGCAGGCTCTGCGCTGACCGACTGGCTGCTGTGGCGCTGCCTCTTGACCGTGAGCCCAGCGGGGGCATACGGCGAACGCCCCGACTCGCGTCCTGTACGAGCCGGGGCGTTCGTGTGCCGCGGTTCAGGCTCTTCCACAGTGTGGGCATTTGCGTTGGTGAAAGGGTATGTACGGTGATCCCCATGTGAGCCCGGATGCCTTTGCACGGGGTGACATGAGGTGTGATCATGAATCACCCCCTCGCCTTACGGGCTGCCCCGCGATTGATGTTGGGGCGTGTTGGCCTGGGAGTTCGGCTGGTGGGTGATTCAGCAGGCCGTCGCGCGGACGAGCACGAGG
>NZ_JBIVXW010000184.1:0-3566 GCF_044769405.1 Streptomyces sp. NPDC090442 | reverse complement strand
TCTCGGTCCTGCATGTCGGCGGGTGTCACCATGATCATCACGGGGAAGCCCTTCGTGTCCACCGCGATGTGTCTCTTCCGCCCATTGATCAATTTGCCGTTATCCCGGTGCCGGGATAACGGCAATTATCTGGGGGCGTCGGTTATGGCGGGCCGGGGTGGCTATGGCTGGCTGACGTGGGGCGAATTCGGAACAGCGATGTCATAACGGCGGTCCTGCGCGGTCTCCTTCGTAGAGGTTCTCGAAGGAGGCGCGCTCATGGTCAAGGCAGCGACAGATGGTCGGTATCCGGTGCGGGTGTCGGGGCCGCTGGCCCTGTCGGTTCATCCGTTCCGGCTGGAGTTGGTGCGGCGTGGGTTCACGCCGCGGTCCTCTCAGGATCACGCCTACGTACTGGCTGACTTGAGCCGCTGGTTGGAACGCAAAGAGCTGGCTCCGGGGCAGTTGACTGCGGAGCGGGTGGAGGAGTTCGTCCAGGCACGGCGGGACGCTGGCCACCGGCGGTGGCTGACGGACCGGTCGTTGCAGCTGATGCTCGGCTTTCTGCGGGATGCCGGTGCCGTCCCGCCACAGGAGCATGACCTGGTCGGGAGCCCGGTCGAGGGCGTGCTGGAGGAGTACCGCAGCTACCTGCTGCGCGAGCGCCGGCTCGGCGAGCGCACGGTTCGCGGGCGTGTGGACGTCGCCCGCAGGTTCCTGACCGCGCAGCTCGTCGAGGGCCGGCTTCGGCTGGACCTGCTGAGCCCGGAGCCAGTCGCCGGTTTCATCCTGGACGCCTCGAAGCGGTACTCGACCGGGTCGATGAAGGTGGTGACGTCGAGTCTGCGGGCACTGCTGCGGTTCTTGTTCGTGACCGCGGCCGTTGACCGGGACTTGGCTGCGGCGGTGCCGTCGGTCGCCGGATGGCGGCTGAGCCGGCTGCCGTCCGGCACGGACGCGGTGCCGGTCCTGCTGGAAAACTGCGATCGGACCACCGCGCTGGGACGGCGGGACTTCGCGATTCTGCTGCTGATGGCACGGCTGGGCCTGCGGGCGGTCGAGGTGTCACGGCTGTGCTTGGAGGACCTGGACTGGCGCGGCGGCGAGCTGGTGGTCCGGGGCAAGGGCGGACGGCTCGACCGGATGCCGCTGCCCGTGGACGTCGGCGCCGCGCTGGCCGACTGGCTGCGGCATGGCCGACGGCCGTCAGCGTTTCGTGAGGTGTTCCTGCGCACCATCGGCCCGGACGCTCCGATTTCACGGCAGTCCGTGGTCATGGTGCCGCGCTGCGCTTCACACCGCGCCGGCATACCTGTTGTCGCCGCGCACCAACTGCGACACCGCGCCGCCTGCCAGGTGCTGGCCGGCGGAGGAACCCTCGGCGAGGCCGCCCAACTGTTGCGTCACCACGGCGAGGACACCACGGCGATCTATGCGAAGGTCGACATGGCGGCGCTGGCACCTGTCGTGCGTCCCTGGCCGACGGCGGGCGAGCGGTGAACGGCATCCGGGACGGCGTCGAACGCTATCTGGCGATCCGCCGGGGCCTGGGCTACAAACTCAAGGTCGAGGGCCGGATGCTCGGCCAGTTCGTCGACTTCCTGGAGGAGCGCGGGGACTCGCGCCTGACGGTCCAGGCCGCACTGGAGTGGGCCGTTCTGCCAAACAGCGCCGATCCGGCCTGGTGGGCGGCCAGGCTGACGGTGGTCCGCGAGTTCGCCCGCTTCATGGCGACCTTCGACGAGCTCACCGAGATCCCGCCGCCTGATCTGCTGCCCCGTCGCGCCGGGCGGACGACCCCGCCGTATCTGTATTCGCAGACGGAGATCACCGCGCTGATCCACGCGGCCCGGCACCTGACCCACCCCCTTCGCGCGGCGACGTTCGAGTCCTTCATCGGGCTCATGGCCGCGACCGGAATCCGCACCGGAGAGGCGATGGGACTGGACCGATCCGACCCGGACCTGGACCGCGGTGTCCTGCTGGTGCAGGGGGACCAAGTTCGGCAAGTCCCGGCTGGTCCCCCTGCACCCCACCACCGTCGAGCGGCTCGCCGACTACCAGCGCCGACGCGACGAACTGTGTCCACGCCCGTCCACCTAGGCGTTCTTCCTCTCCGGAGCCGGGACCCGGCTCAACCACACCAACGCGAGCAAGACCTTCACCCGGCTGCTGAAAGCCGCCGGCCTCACGGCCCCGGCCAGCGCGGGCAAGCCGCGCCTCTACGACCTGCGCCACACGTTCGCCGTGACCACCTTGGTGAACTGGTACGCCGCCGACGCCGACGTCGCCCGCCGGCTCCCGGCGCTGTCCACCTACCTCGGACACATCAGCCCGGCCACGACCTACTGGTACCTGCACGCCTGCCCGCAGTTGATGACAGCCGCGGCCGAACGTCTCGACCGGACCTGGAAGGAATCACCGTGACCACTCTCGCCCCTGTCATGCAGGGTTTCTTCACCGAGCGGCTGGCCCAGCGTCGGGTCAGTGCCCACACCGTCGCGGCTTACCGCGACACGTTCCGCCTCCTGCTGGAGTACGCCGGGCGGCAGCTCGGCCGCCCGCCAGCGGCGCTGGAGCTGACCGACATCGACGCCGTGTTCGTCGGCGGTTTCCTGGACCATCTCGAACACGCCCGGAACAACAGCGTGACCACCCGAAATGCCCGACTGGCCGCGATCCACTCGCTGTTCGCCTATGCCGCCTACCGCTGCCCGGAACACGCCCTGCTGATCCAGCGTGTCCTGGCGATCCCGCAAAAGCGCCGCGACTGCACACCCGTGTGCTTCCTCAGCCACGAGGAGACCGAGGCCCTGCTGGCGGCCCCGGACCAGTCGACGCTCCTGGGGCGGCGTGACCACCTCCTGCTGCTGGTCGCGGCGCAAAGCGGACTGCGCGTCTCGGAGCTGACCGCACTCACCCGCGCCGACGCCGAACTCGGCACCGGCGCCCACCTGCGCTGCACCGGCAAGGGCCGCAAACAACGCTGCACACCGCTGACGAAACCCACCGCCCGCCTGCTCCAGCGATGGATCACCGCCCGCAACGCAGCCCCGGACGACCCGCTGTTCCCCAACCGCGTCGGCGGACACCTCAGCCGCGATGCCGTCGCCGACATCCTCCGCAAGTACCTGCCCACGGCCGCGGAGCGATGCCCGACCCTGGCCGGCAAGAACGTCACCCCGCACACACTCCGCCACACCGCGGCCATGGCACTGCTGACCGCCGGCGTCGACACCTCCACCATCGCGCTCTGGCTCGGACACGCGAGCACCAAGGCCACCGACGTCTACCTGCACGCCGACCTGGCGATGAAGGAACGCGCCCTGGCCCGCACCGCACCCCGCGACACCACCGCCAAACGCTACCGGCCCACCGACAGCCTGCTCACCTTCCTGGAGAACCTGTAGTTATCACCGGCCCCAGCCCCTGCGGCACCCCGTCCACCAGCGCCGATCGGCCCGGCCCGCCATAACCGACGCCCCCAGATAATTCGCGGGATCGAATCCGCGGGTCGCCCGGCTCACCGTGGTGGCGCCCTTGACCGACTGGGAGTCGACGATCAGCGTGACCGGGTATGGGCATCG
>NZ_JBIVXW010000183.1:0-3607 GCF_044769405.1 Streptomyces sp. NPDC090442 | reverse complement strand
CGCTCAAAGGCTCAGCTCGTCTCACCTTGGCGCGGCGGCACCTGCTCTCCGCGGTCACCCACGGCCCGGTCGTGACACTCGCTCAGGTGGAGGTTGACGCGAAGACGAACGAAACCACCCACTTCCAGCCGCTGCTGGCACCGCTGGACCTGGCCGGCGCCATCGTCACCTTCGACGCGCTGCACTCGGTCAAGGCGAACATTTCCTGGCTGGTCGAGACCAAGAAGGCCCACTACATCGCCATGATCAAAACCAACCAGCCGACCGTCCACAGTCAGCTCGCGGCCCTGCCATGGCGGGACATTCCTGTCCAACACACCGCCTCCGCCTCCGCGCACGGCAGGCGGGAGTCCCGCTCGATCAAGACCTGCGCCATCGAGGACCGGCTCGGCGGGATCGCCTTTCCCCACGCCCGCCTGGCCCTCCGTGTCCACCGCCGCCGCAAGCCCACCGGCGAACACGAGACCCGCGAGAGCGTTTACGCCGTCACCAGCCTCGACGCCCACCAAGCCGGCCCAGTCGATCTTGCCACCGCGATGCGTGGGCACTGGGCCGTGGAGAACTCCTCGCACCACATCCGGGACACCACCTTCGCCGAGGACGCCTCCACCGTCCACACCGGAACCGCACCCCGCGCCATGGCCACCCTTCGCAACCTCGCCATCGGCGCACTCAAAACCCTCGGAGCCGACAACATCGCCAAAACCACCCGGGCCATCCACGACATACCCCAACGAGCACTCCCCATCCTGGGCATCACCAACAACCCCGACACCTACGGAACTTGATCGAACCCTGGCACCGAGGCCAGCATTTTCCCGCCGGGTCTGGCGCAACAATCACGAACGGCGACGAACTCCAGCTGCAGTCAACAGGTTTCGTATCTGATGCGGGTCTTCGCCCGTGCGGGAGGCGAGCGTAGCGATGGAATCCCCCAATTGATATGCGGCGACGATGGCTGTGCTGAGGCGCCGGCGGGCTTCCCTCACCGAGCGCTCCGCTGCGCGCAGGGCGTCGGCGGCCTCCTCTAGCGTGTCCTGATGTGCGGGGTGTTCCTGGCTCATCCGGACATGCTGCCAGACGCCGGGGTACCGTGAGGAGGTCGAAGGCGAGGAAAGGGGCGGGATATGGCGGGCGAGACGTTGGTGACTGTGGTGGGCAACCTCACTGCGGATCCCGAACTGCGGCACACCGCCTCCGGCCTGCCGGTCGCCTCCTTCACCGTGGCGTCCACTCCCCGGACCTACCACCGGGACCGCGGTGAATGGGTTGACGGGGAACCGCTGTTCCTGCGCTGCTCACTGTGGCGGCAGGCGGGCGAAAACGCGGCCCGGTCGCTGACCCGTGGGACCCGCGTGATCGTCACCGGACGTCTGCGGCAGCGCACCTTCGACGACAAGGAAGGCCAGCGCCGCACCACCGTCGAGATCGACGCCGAGGACATCGCCGTCTCCCTCACCTACGCCACCGCCCAGGTCACCAAGACCTACCGCTCCGCTACGTCCCCGGCACCCGCACCCGCACCTGCACCTGCACCTGCAGCAGCTCCGGGCTCGGTCGCGGCGGAGGCGGGCGGCGATCCGTACCCATTCTGAAGCCTTCGGGCGACGCGCCACCCCACCTATGCTGTCGCCGCTAGTGTGCTCGTATGTCCCGCAAGCGCCGCCCGACACACCGTCAGTCTGTCCCCCGCGAGAGGACTGACGCCCAGCAGGCAGAAGAACTGCAAGCCCTCGCCCGGAAGTACCCCCAGGACCGAGAACACCTCCTGACCGAGGCCGCGGAGTACTACAGCCGCGCAGGCCAGCACGACAGAGCACTCGCTCTCCTCCAGCACCTCCTGGACGCCGGGTGCGAAGATCCCCACCTGGTCCAGGCCCTGCGCATCGACGCACTCTGGGAAGCCGGGCGCACCGACGAGGCCCGTGAAGCGGCCACGAACCTACGCCGCCAGCACCCGACCGACACCGGGCCGTGGAACCTCGTCGCGGAGATGTTCGAGACCACAGGCGAACTCCACGACGCAGCCGACTACTTCACCGCAGGGGTGACCCACCTGCTGGGCCCCGCCACCCCGCTCACCGTCGCAGCTGTCCGCGGTGCGGAGGACGCTCTGGGCATCGAGATGCTGGTCATCGGCCGTCATCGTGTGCGGCGTCGCCTTGACCAGACGCACGACGACCTCGACCAACTCGCTCACGCCCTCTACCAGCACCGTCCACCCCACCTGCGCGCCAACAGCACCCTCGACGACCTACACAACCCCGAACTCCAAACCGCCCCGGGCAACGATCCCCAGGCCCTGACCGCCTCGATCGAGCAACTCTCCCGCGAGATCGAAGCCCGCCGAGCCGCCCTCACCCGCCCCCGCCTGACCTGCGCACTGTTCTGGAACCCTGACGAGTTCACCCAGCTCCTAGACACCTGGCCCGAGCTGGCCGACCACTACGGAAGCAAACACCACGAACACATCCGCCACGTCCAGCAGACACTGCAACGCCTATCCAACAAGGGAGAACCCCACCTCGGCATCGCCCACGGCACCATGAGCGACTTCCTGTCCTTCACCCAAGCAGACAACCTTCCCCCACAGGACGGTGACACCCGCGCCCACTACGCCGCCGACCTCGCCGCCCGAGGCCACGCCACCCCCTGGCCCCCACCCCGCAACACCCCCTGCTGGTGCGGCTCAGCACGCAAATACAAGAAGTGCTGCGGCAACCCCACCCACACCTAAATCCGCGCAAGACCCCTCGAGCACGCGCGCGCCAGATCTCCTCATGCCTGCCATAGTGTGAGGGCCGTCACTGAATGAGACCGTCATCACTCCCAGGATGTTCGGCCATAGCGCAGCGACGGCTGTTTCCCACCGGATGGCATGAGCCGGCCATCGCCTTGCCCGAGCCTTCCTGTTACGCGGCGGGCGGGGCGGGAATAGATGGTGCGGCGATCGGGCAAGCCGACGCCGCACCATCGTGGAGGAAGCATCGTGCGAGGCGACCCCGACGTCGTCGACGAACTGACAGCGGATCACCGCATCTTCGACGCACTCCTCGCGCAGTTCAACAACGCACCCCCGGGGACCCCGGACCGCAAACGACTGATCAATACACTCACCATCGAGCTGAAGAAACACCTGGCTTTCCAAGAGCAGCACCTGCCTCCAGTGTTGCGCGAACACCTGGACCACGGCGACACACTCGCGACTCAGAAAAGCGCCGACCACAGCCGGATGCGACACCTTCTCGAACAACTGCAAGCACATGAACCCGACGACGTCTACTTCGACCATCTCGTGGGCCAACTACACACCCAGCTTCGCACGCACATCGACGCCGAAGAGATCCACCTCTTCCCCCAACTACGCCTAGGCGTTCACCCTTACGTGCTGGACAACCTGGCCAAGAAATATCGCAGGGCCGACCATTGACGCCCGCCAGTACGTCATGGACACCATGATCCCGGGCGGTTCAGTACGAGGGGACCCCCATTCCTGTTCTCAGCTTGGTGTTTAACGGGTCGCCCCACGATTGATGATCTTGCTCACGGTTGGGGACATGGAGTGGTTTCTATGAGTTGTCTGGGTTGTGATGACTCATCAGGCTCG
>NZ_JBIVXW010000182.1:0-3631 GCF_044769405.1 Streptomyces sp. NPDC090442 | reverse complement strand
TCTTCAGCGAGAAGACATGATCACGCAAAGGCCGTCCCTCTGCCTGCAGAACGGCGAAGCCCGTGGCCAGCTCAACGAGCTGACCACGGGCGGACCTTAAACGCCAAGGTGGTGCACTGTTTCTGTGCGGGGCAGGCCCGGCAGGTGCGCCGGTCGAACTCGACGACGAGGGCGTCGTGTCCGTGCTGGGTGACCGGGTGCCAGCCGACGCTGGTGGATCCTTCGGGACAGCGGACGGTTCGGGACTTCCAATCGATGCGGAAGGCGCTCTTGGCGTATCCGGCACCGGCCTTGGCCTGTGGGGAGTGGTCGGCCAGCAGCGGGGTGACCATGGCGATGCCCTGCTTCGCGGCGGCGGTGACCAGGCCGGCCGAGGGATAGCCGGCATCCAGGTAGTGCTCGCCCGGGGCGAGGCTACGCTCGGCCAGGCTCTGCTGGATGCCGGCGGTGACCTTGACGTCCGGCACGGTCGCGTCTGTGGTGTGCACGTCGGTGATCAGGTTCGGCCTCGGGTCGACGCGCCGTCCGGCTTCGGCTTCGGCTTCGGCTTCGGCTTCGGCTTCGGCTTCGGCTTCGGCTTCGGCTTCGGCTTCGGGAGGAGTGTCGCAGCTTCCGTCAGATGGATCTTGTATCCGCACCAGAACAACTCCTCGCCCTTGGCTGCCCAGCGGGCGTCGGGGTCATAGGGGGAGGCCAGGCGTGATCTGCCGGGCGGGACGCCCTCCTGGTCGGCGTCCCGCTTGGTGATCACCTCCCGTCCCCGGCTGTCGGTGCGCAGACTGTAGGTCTGTATCAGCATCTGCCGCAGGACCTGCACGGCCTCGACGTCGCGGATCCACACTGGGGCGCCGGGCTGGTAGGCGGCCCGCACGAGCGCGTAGCCGTCCTGCGCGAACACCTGCGCCAGCCGGTCCCGCTTGACCTGGGAAGACGGCATCGTCCAGCCGTTGACCCGCGCCCCGTAGCGGTGGGCGAACTCGGCGACATCGACCCGATCGGCCAGCCAGGCGGGGGCCGCGACCGCGAGGGCCTCCAGCGCGGCGCGCACGCTCTCCCCTGCCAGCTCCAGCCGGTTCAGGTCCCGCACCGCGGAGATGACATGGGTAGCATCGGTACGCTGCTTGCCGCCCGCGCCGACCAGCCCGGCCGTCCGGCAGTGGTCCACCAGCCGGTCGAAGACCACCCGCTCCAGGCCGTGCCCGGTGATACGGGCGCGGAACTTGATCAGCACGGTGAAATCGAAGCCGGCATCGGTCAGCTCGCGTCCAAGCGCGTACTTCCACGACAGGCGATCCCCCACCGCGTCCGCGGCCTGCCGGTCGGTCAGGTTCTCGGCGAACTGCAGCACCGTGACCAGCGACAAAACTGCCGGCGACAGGCCCGGGGCACCCCGCACTCCGAATGCACCGGCGAACGGCTCGTCGGCGAACACCCCGGCCAGATGGTCCCGGACCCGGATTGGCAGGCTCCCCTCAGGGAACGCCGCCCGGGCCACCACCGCCGTCTGCTCCGGAACCGGCGGCAGACCCCTGGACTGCATCGACATCGCTTCCCTCCCCCCACCAACACCACACGACCGGCCCCCACCGCAGAACCGATCATGCCGTCAACGACACCTCACCCGACAGGCAATTGAGCAACGGAGTCCAGGGCAGTTCCAAAGTCCTTTGATCTTGGTGTAGTTGCTGGTCACGGCGTGGTGACGATGTCGGTGAGGGCCGCTACGAACAAAACGAGGCTCCCGTTGTGGACGGATGACCTTGCCAGTCACCGTCTCGAACCGGAGCCTCGATGTGCCGTCAGTCTGCCACCGTCTGTCTCGTCAAGTTGCCGTCACCGGCGGAGCGTTCGGGGTTGCCGTTCGCGGAGCGGCTGGTCAGGCTCCCGGACCCGCGCCATCGCCGGGGTGTGCGTCACCCGTTCGTGGCGGTGCTGCTGATCGCCGCGTGTGCCGTGGCAGCGGGCGCGCGCTCGTATGCGGCGATCGGGCAGTGGGCCCGCAGCGCCCCGCAGCAGACATTGGCCCGGTGCGGGGCACGCTTGCTGACCTCGCTGAACGTGCGGATCGCACCGAGCCGGTCGACGATCCGGAGGATCGTTTCCGTCGTCTGTCCGGGTGGCTTGGCCGACCTGGCCGGCGAGGCTCCGGTGAGGGCGGAGTCGGTCACGGTGGACGGCAAGAGCGCCCGTGGCTCGCGCACCGATACCGCACCCGCCGCCCACCTGCTGTCCGCGGTCACAGCGGCCGGCCGTGTCGTGAGCCAACTGCGGGTGCCGGACAAGACCAACGAGATCTCCGCATTCACCGCCCTACTCGCCCCGTTCGACCTGGTCGGCACCGTGGTGACGGCCGACGCTCTGCACACCCAGCGCGAGCACGCGAAGTGGCTGGTGGAAGTGAAGAGGGCTCACTACCTGCTGGTGATCAAGGGCAACCAGCCGAACCTGCACGCGGAGGTCCGGGCCCTACCGTGGAAGGACGTCACCGCCCGCCGCTACGACCGCGAACGCGGGCACGAACGACGCGAGACCCGCTCGGTACGCACGCTCACCGTCACCGGCCTCGGTCTGGACTTCCCGCACGTGGTCCAGGCGGTGAAAATCCTGCGCCACCGGACCGACCTGAAGAGTGGCAAGGTCACCCGTCAGTCTGTCTACGCGATCACGGATATGACGGCACGTGAGGCATCACCACAGCTCATCGGCCGTCTCGCCAGGTCACAGTGGAGCATCGAGGCCATCCACCATGTCAGAGGCGTCACGTTCGCCGAGGATGCCTCCAAGATCCGCACCGGGCACGGGCCGGAGAACATGGCTACCCTGCGCAACCTCGCGATCAACAAGCTCCGCGAGCACGGCCACACCAGCATCGCCGCCGGCCTCCGCGAAATGTCCTACGAACCCTTCACCCACCCCCTTGACCTCCTCGGCACCACCCCATGACCAGCAACTACACCAAGATCAAAGGACTTTGGAACTGCCCTGGACGACTCGGCCACTCATTGGGATGCTGGCGACACGATCGCTTGGTAAGGACACGCTGGCGAGGTCGTCTGCTGGGGCAAGGACAGGAACGACTTCGGAGGTGAATGTGCCCGAACTCTGGGCCGGTATGTGCCCGAACTCTGGGCCGGTACGGACGCGGGCAAGGCCGAGCATCACTGCACGGTGATCGACACCGATGGCGGGCAGAAACTGTCGCGCCGCGTGGCCAACGACGAGACCGCGCTGCGCAAGCTGATCGCCGATGTCCTCGCGCTGAGCGAAGGGCGCGCCCGTGACTTGGGCAATCGACCTCAACGCCGGCGGGGCCGCGCTGATGATCGCGCTGCTGACCGACAACGGGCAGCAGGTCAACCCACATGATCAAGGCATTCATGCCCGCCGACCTGCGAAAAGACGCCCTACGCTACATCTTTGCCGAGGCCTGGTAGGCGAGGAGGAACGCCGGCCGGGTCACACCGTAGTCGGTGTCGACGACGAGGGCCTTCCACTGCCCCGCCGCGGAAAACCACACCAGACACTCTCCGACGAACCCAGGGCTGTTGCAAAGTCCGGGTGTTGGGATGTTTGGGCAGGTCAGGGGAGTTTCAGTAGGTCGAGGGGGCGGTTGAAGGGCTGGTAGGACATC
>NZ_JBIVXW010000181.1:0-3648 GCF_044769405.1 Streptomyces sp. NPDC090442 | reverse complement strand
GTCGTTGCAGGTGGGTTGATCTTCGGGGTGCCGAGGGGCACGGTGACCATGTCTTGATCGGCAAACGGCCCTCCCGTTGTCGTTGGGAGCGCCGTTGGGAGGGCCGTTCGGGTGCGCCCGGAGGCGCTTTGATCACCGTAGAGGTGGACGCCGGGGATGTCGAACGGCGGCTTGTGGCAGGCGAGTTGGGGTGCCCGGCGTGTGGCGGGGTCTTGGCGCCGTGGGGGTGGGCGAGGCCGCGCGGACTGCGCGGGATGAGTGACGGGCGCCTCGATGTACGTCCGCGTCGCTCGCGGTGCTCGGGCTGTGGGGCCACGCATGTGTTGCTGCCGGTCAGCGGCTTGTCGCGGCGGGCGGACGTGGCCGAGGTGATCGGGATCGCGCTTGAGATGAAGGCGGCCGGGGCCGGGCATCGGACGATCGCCGGGCGGCTGGGCCGTCCGGAGACGACGGTGCGGGGCTGGCTGCGGCGGTTCGCCGGCCGGGCCCGCTTGGTCGCGGGGGTGTTCACCGCTCATCTGGTCGCGCTCGCCGACGACCCGTCGGTGGCACTGCCGGCGCCCGCGGTTGATGTGTTCGGTGACGCGGTCGCGGCCGTGATCGCCGCCGCGATGGCGGTCCGGTCCAGGTTCTTGGTGGTCGCCGCGCCGGTCTGGGAGGTGGCCTCGGCGGTCAGCCGTGGCCTGCTGCTGGCGCCCGCCTGGTTGCCCTCGGCATGGTGATAACGATCAACACGAACTGCCCCTGACGGGCGGTGGGGTGAGGCTCCATGCTCGCTGGCTGACATGTCCGCAGCCTTTTGGAGGTCACCGACGATGGCTCTGGTCGATGAGGAGGAACGCCGGCGGGCCGAGCGGGCCCATCAGGTCGCGCTGTTCCGTTACCAGTTGATCCGTGAGGCAGCCGACCCTGCCCTGTCACCGCGCCAACGCGGCGCGATGGTCCGCCAGTTGGCGGCGAAGACGCACACGGATCCGTTCGGACGGCAGATCACGGTGGGCCGGGGCACCCTGGACCGGTGGCTTAGGTCCTGGCGTGAGGGCGGCTTCGACGCACTGCTGCCACCAACGAGGCAGGTCACGCCCAGAACACCGGAGGAGGTGTTGGATCTCGCGGCGGCGCTCAAGCGGGAGAACCCGCAGCGCACGACCGCGCAGGTGGTACGGATTCTGACCCAGCACCTGGGCTGGGGCCCCTCCTATCGCACCGTCCACCGTCACCTGGGCCGCCTGGACCTGCTGGACCGCCCCGACGGTCTGGCGCCGCCGGTCTTCGGCCGGTTCGAGGCCGACCGGCCCAATGAGCTCTGGGTCGGCGACGCGTTGCACGGCCCGAAAATCGCAGGTCGCAAGACGTATATGTTCGCTTTCGTGGACGATCATTCACGCGCGATGGTCGGGCACCGCTGGGGATACGCCGAGGACTCCGTCCGCCTGGCCGCCGCCCTGCGGCCGGCGCTCGCGGCCAGGGGCGTCCCGGAAGGGGTCTATGTCGACAACGGCTCCGCCTTTGTCGACTCTGCCCTGCTGCGGGCCTGCGCGAGGCTCGGTATCAAGCTGATCCACTCGCTCCGGGGCATCCCGAAGGGCGCGGGAAGATCGAGCGCGCGTTTCGGACGGTGCGGGACCAGTTCCTCGTCGAGGTCGACCCCGCCAAGATCGCTGACCTCGGCGAGCTCAACCGCCTGTTCACGGCATGGAGCCGTAAAGAATCAACACGGCGCTTCCTAAGGTCTCAGCTCGTTGGTGGAGCGTGAGCGTAACGAGTGAGGCTCGTGGGCAACTCGCCCTGAGATTTGATGTTTTGCTCCCGCACCTGAACGAGCGGCAGCGTCGACTGGCCCTGGCCACGGAGGCCCGGCTGCTGGGACACGGAGGAGTACGGGCTGTCGCTCGTGCCGCCGGGGTGAGCGAGACGACTGTACGGAAGGGGGTCTTCGAGCTGGAGGCGGGTGTGGACCCTCTTCCTGGTGCCCGGGTCCGCCGGTCCGGCGGCGGGCGCAAGAACGCCGAGGAACTGGACCCGAAGCTGATCCCGGCGTTGATGGCACTGGTCGAGCCGGACGAGCGCGGAGACCCGATGTCACCACTGCGCTGGACGACCAAGTCGCTGCGGCACCTGGCCGAGGAACTGACCCGGCAGGGGCACCGGATATCGGCACCGACCGTGGGGCGGCTGCTACGGGAGAGCGGATTCAGCCTCCAGGCCACCGCGAAGGTGCTGGAGGGAGACCAGCATCCCGACCGCGACGCGCAGTTCCAGTACATCAACGAGCAGGTCAAGCAGCACCAGGCTGCCGGAGAGCCGGTCATCAGCGTTGATGCGAAGAAGAAGGAGCAACTGGGGCTGGTGCCCAACGCGGGCCGTGAATGGCGCCCGAAGGGGGACCCGGTCAAGGTCGAGGACCACAGCTTCTTCTCCTCCGACCGTCCCGGCGCCACGCAGGCCATCCCCTATGGCGTCTACGACCTCACTGCGGATTCCGGCTGGGTGAATGTCGGTGTGGACCACGACACTTCGGCGTTCGCTGTCGCTTCCATTCGCCGGTGGTGGCAGGCCCGCGGGGCGAGCGACTACCCGGCGGCAGCCAAGCTGCTGATCACCGCGGACGCGGGTGGCTCCAACAGCTACCGATTCCGTTTGTGGAAATCGGAACTGGCCGCCCTCGCGGCCGAGACCGGACTGGCGATCACGGTCTGTCACTTTCCGCCGGCGACGAGCAAGTGGAACAAGATTGAGCACAGGCTGTTCTCGCACATCACGATGAACTGGCGCGGACGTCCGCTGACCAGCCACGAGGTCGTGGTGAACACGATCGCCTCCACGCGCACGCGGACCGGTCTGCGGGTGGAGGCCGCGCTCGACACCGGCACCTACCCGCTGGGGATCTCCGTCAGCCGCGAGCACGTACGGTCTCTGCCAATCGAGGTCCATCCCCAGCGCGGCACCTGGAATTACACCGTCCACCCCACCGGCGGCAGCGCAGCCCCGGTCCGTTCCGATGCCCGTCTCCAGGCACGTGCACAGGCCCTTGCCATGCTCACCGACCCGAGGCTGACCGGGATGGGCCGAGATGAGCTGGCCCGGCTCGCCGAGCTGCTGGCTCCGGCGCAGGCCGCCCAGGCCGAAAAGCGACGCTACGAGCGCCGGGGTGGACGGCTTCTGCGGGCACCGGGCGCGCCGACAGGCCGTCCGCTGCTGTCCGACCTCGAGCGCATCGTCATCACCCTGGTCTATCTGCGGAAGGTCTGCTTCCAGAAGGTTCTGGTCGAACTGCTGGGCATCAGCAGTGTCTCGATCAGCAGGATGATCGCGGACACCCGGCTGCTGCTCGACGAGCACAGAATCACCGTCGCCCCAACCACACTTTGCTTCCATCAAGTCCAAGAGCTGCATGACTACCTCGACAACGAGCAACCCACCGGACAGACCGCGTTGCCGGACACTCTGTCCGACCCCCGTCTGACAGGGATGAGCCGCGATACCTTCCAGGAGCTGTACGAGCAGCTCGCACTTCCCTACGCAGCCGCACTCGAACAGCGTCGACACCGCAGGTCGCGTCCGGGAGGTGGTGTAAAAGGGCCACGAGCGTAGGTTTCGTACTGAACCGACCAAAGTTCGTACGGAAGGACCCACGCCCGTGACACG
>NZ_JBIVXW010000180.1:0-3688 GCF_044769405.1 Streptomyces sp. NPDC090442 | reverse complement strand
AGATGTCCTACCAGCCCTTCAACCGCCCCCTCGACCTACTGAAACTCCCCTGACCTGCCCAAACATCCCAACACCCGGACTTTGCAACAGCCCTGCCCCTCGATGGAGGGAACCCGGCCCCGTCGTCGCTGATCGGTATGGCGGCTTGCCCTACGGTGAGGTCAGCGTCTAACGCTGCGGGGCCTTCCAGGACCCTTGCCGACACACTTCAGGAACCCGGCCTGAGGTGCGGCAGAAGCTCGGTGAGCGGTATTGGCATGAAATCGTCGTGCGTCTTCCTCTTCTGAGCCGCCGGCCGCCGGGAGCCGTAGCTCGGAGGCGCCATGCCCACCGAATTCCGCCAACTGAAGCAGCTTGCAAAGGCCCTCGGGCTCACCTACCAGCAGCTGCTCCAGCGATACCGCGCCGACCGCGGGGACGGCGCCCCGCGCGCAGCAGCTATCGCCTGGGCACAGCAGGAGGTGCAACGCGCCCAGGAAGCCAAGGAACGGGAAGCCGACGATGCTGCGCATGCACTGCACGCCAGCTTCGCCGATTCCCGTACCAGCCGCTGGGCGCCGCTCATCTTCGCTCCCTCACTTGAGGTGCACGCGTCTCTCATCAGGCGCGTCAAAGTCGATCGTGAGGTGCTGCCCCGTCTTTCCCTGGGGCACTACCTCGACGCCGCCTTGCGGACCGAGCTGCCCGGACAGCTGGCATGCATGGAGGACTTGCTCGAATCCCTCGGCAACTCCCCTCTGCAGAGCAGTAGCAGTATCCGGGTCACCTTCCGTCTCGGGCAGGAAGCCCACGCCGCGGTCTCATCCCTGAAGTCCGCACTCACCGCAGCCAATCTGCCCCACCAGAAGGCGCACGTGGTGTCGGCGCTCACGGCACGCTTCCTCGCCACGCTCCCCCAGGGCCCCGCAACGAGCCCGCGCAATCGGAAGCAAGGTTGAGGCCGTCGCGGATGTCTCAGCCGGTCCCCTTCCGTCTCCCTTTCGATGTCGCCGTCAGCGGCCCACTCGGAGTGGTCGAAACGGAACGGCGCAGCGGCAGAGACGCGGCCTGGCCGGAGGCCGGGGTGCGCAAAGGTAGCCGAGGCATCGTCGTGATGTCCGCCATGGACACGATGGAGCCTCAACTCCGGCTGCGCGAGGCCCTGGTAGAGGAGGGGCACCCCCGGGCCGGGCGCGGCTGCCCCTCATCTTCCTGGGTTCGTCAGTCTCGGCCTGGTGGGGTCATCTCGACACGGACGACCTTCAAGCCCTCAACGCTCTCCACCCGCCCTACTGCGATCGCGATGGCGATTTCGAGGTGCTCAGCCTCCAGGGTGCAAGGGAACGACAGTCGGTCCCCTTCCTTCTCCCATCCGATCTCGCCCTCAGCGGCCCACTCGGCGTGGTCGAAAAGGTCCGACTGCTCCTCACTGACCGGCTGCTGCGGATCGTGGTGCAGGACGAACTCCCACTTCACGCGTTGCTCCCTCTCCTGACTCAGACGCACGTGGCGTGCTTACGGACGAATTCAAGAACCTTCTTGGCTTCCGTGCCAGGCGACTTCGGGGTCCCCCACACCTTGGTCTCCGCGGTGCACGGGCAGCAGATGACCCGTCCCCATCGATGCCCGTTAGGATCCTTTTTGACCTTCAGCCCAGCCTGCTCGGCCCTCTGAAGCGCCGCCTCAACTTCGGCCTTCGGATGGCGATCGCTCATCCGGCCCTCCCCCAATGTATTGTCCAACGTGTTGACGTGGCCAACGAGTTGACACAACACACGTTGCGGGCAGCCGCCAACGCCTGTCCTATCTGCGCCCCGGCAGGCAGCAGATGACCGCGCATGGCCGGCCGCGGTGACTGCCGGCGAGCATGCCCAGTCAGGGGCGGGCTCCGTTAGCTGCCAGGCTCGGGATCCGACTCCGGCTTTGTGCAGCATGAGGACGCGCCCGAGGTGATCGCGGATCAGCACGGCGGTCCACGTGGCGGCGGGTGGGAGAAGTGCCTCGAGCTCAGCGCGCGGCAGGTGCTCGGTCACAGTTCTCCTTTTCTCCGCCTCTTGAATGCCGACAATGAGCCGGAAAGCGTGCCGACACATTGTTGGAAAGAGTCACTGGTAAACCGCAGTAGCATGTGCGCCCAACCTTCCTATATTGAAGGGGAGTTGATGCCATGACCACGGTGATTGTCGGTTCACGGGCCAGCCTTCTCGCCAAAGCGCAGGTCCGGGAATGGCTGAGGCCGATGTGCAAGCAGTTCCCGCACGTCACCTTCAAGCAGCGTGTGGTCCTCGAAGGCGGGGACCAAGACCGGAAGACGGCCACGATCGCCGAAGTCGCAACGAAGACCGAAAGCGGGAGCGCTTTTTCCGGCAAACAGGAACGCGCGTTGCTCACCGGTGAGGTCGATGTTGTCGTGCACTCCTTCAAAGACCTGCCCACCGAGCCCACGCCGGGCCTTGTGCTCCTGCCGGTTCCCGGGCCTCGGCAGGACGTGAGGGATGTGCTGTGCGGCCACAGCCTCGCCACGCTGCCGATCGGGGCCCGAGTTGGCACGGGAGCCCAGCGTCGTATCGCGCAGCTCCGCAGTCTGCGGCCCGATGTGGACTGTGTGCCGATCCGCGGCAACGTCCCCCCGCGCCTGGGCAGGCTCAAGGGCTCAGGCTCCGTCGATGCCGTGGTTCTGGCCGCTGCTGGGCTCGGGCGGCTCGGCATCGGTGCCGAGACGTCCGAGCATCTCGACATCGCCACGCTCCCCCCGTCTCCCGGCCAGGGTGCATTGGCCATCCAGGTCCGTGCCGAGGACGACCGGGTGCGTACGCTGCTGGCCGGTATCGGCGACCTGGAGGTGGACGCGGCCGTGCGGGCGGAACGGTCGATGCTGGAAGCACTGCACGGCGGCTGTTCGGTGCCCGTGGGAGCCCACGCAACGGTGGGCGCGGGCACGGTGCGGTTGTCCGGCACGGTGACCTCCCTCGATGGCAAGGAGCAACTCCGAGCCAGCGCCAGTGGCCCTCTGGGTGATCCCGAAGAACTGGGCCGGGCGGTAGCGGCGGAGCTGATCGAACGGGGCGCGGGCGGCATCTTGGCTGCCATCCGGGGCTAGAGCGTGCGGGCGATCTCCACCGCGCCATAGGTGATGATCCGATCGGCGCCGGCCCGCTTGAGCATCGTCATCGCCTCGACGAGAGGCCGGACATCCCCGTTACCGGTGAGCCGAGCAGCATCCTGAGGCCGTTGGGTTGAGCCCTGTGCCTCGTGAGGGGGAGCGGTCGGGCCGCTGGCACAGGGTGGAGAAGTTCAGGGGCACGCTGCTGTTTGTACGGTGTTGAGGAACTGTCCTACGCCTTGGACTTTCTGGTGGTGGTTGAAGCCGGGGGCGAGGTCGCAGATTTGGCGGACGCAGCGGGAGGCGCCGATCTGCTGGGCGAGGACGAGGGCTTGGTGGGCAGTGGCGGCGCTGTGGTCGATTTCGCCTTGTTGTAGAAGAGTCTGGGCCTCGTAGGCGAGGAAGACTGCTCGGGTTTTGTTCCGGGATGTGGGCAACAGGGCCACGCCTTGGTTGATTTGATGAAGGGCCGGGCCGGTCTCTTTGAGGTCGATGAGGCAGCGGCCGGAGTCAGGGCTGTTGCAAAGTCCGGGTGTTGGGATGTTTGGGCAGGTCAGGGGAGTTTTAGTAGGTCGAGGGGGCGGTTGAAGGGCTGGTAGGACATCT
>NZ_JBIVXW010000179.1:0-3811 GCF_044769405.1 Streptomyces sp. NPDC090442 | reverse complement strand
GACCTGCCCAACCACGGAGGTGCCCCGCGCGTTCTCCCCTGCGTCAACCTCATAGCCACACCCAACCCTCCAGAGCTACAGATGGAAAAGGCTCCCTGTAAGAAGCTGGCCGGTGCTCCCAAGGAAATAAGTCAGGCGGAGCAGCAGAAGATGCTCGACAAGGGGATCAAGTACGCGCAGTGTCTGCGCGACCAGGGCATCAACGCGCCGGACCCGCAGATGAAGGACGGCAAAATTATGGCGCCGGCGATGGGCCTCCCCGATGGGGACAAGGGAAAGATGGAGAAGGCCACGAAGGCGTGCAATGACAAGCTCGGAGAGTAAGCGCAGGCGTCCCAGAAAGAACGTGATCGCCTCGCTGGCCGTGGCGAGCGCACTGGTGGGCGGGGCAGCCGTCGTGGCGACGAGCGGTGACGACGGCAAGGGCCAGGAGCGGCGCACCGACGGCCTGCCGCAGAAGATCGACACGATCAAGCGGCAGGACCTGAGCAGTCGCACTCAGGTGGACGGCACCCTCGGCTACTCCAAGGAGCGCAAGCTCAACGGCGGAGCGCAGGGCACGGTCACCTGGCTCCCGGACACCGGCTCGGTGATCAAACTCAACGAGGCGCTCTACGAGGCCGACGGCGCCAAGGTCTGGCTGCTGTACGGCGAGCGGCCCATGTACCGGAAGCTCAAGACCGGGGACAAGGGGCCGGACGTCCGGCAGTTGAAACAGAACCTCCGCGACCTCGGATACGGGGCGGGCCTGACCGTGGACGAGCAGTTCACCTCCGGAACCGCGGAGGCGCTGGGGCGCTGGCAGAAGTCCCACGGCCTGAAGCAGACCGGCGAGACAGGCCCGGACCAGATCTCCTTCGCCCCGAGCTCGGTGCGGGTCAAGAAGAAGGAGGCTGCCGTCGGCGACCAGGCGGCCCCCGGCCATCCGGTGCTGACCGTCACCGGTGCCGAGCGCGAGGTGGAGATCAAGCTCGACGTCGCCGATGCCGCTCTCGCCGAGCCCGGCACCCGAGTGGAGATCACCCTCCCCGGCGGCGACAAGGTCAAGGGGAAGGTCGCCTCCGTCGACCGCAGCGCCAGTTCGGACGACGACAAGGGCCAGGGCGGCGGTGGGCAAGAGGACTCCGCCAAGGTCACCGCCCGGGTGACCTTCGCCGATCCGTCACAGGTCAAGGGCATCGACCAAGCCCCGGTCACCGTCGACCTCAAGGGCGAGACACACGAGAACGTGCTGACCGTCCCGGTCAACGCCCTGCTCGCCCTGCCCGCCGGCGGCTTCGGCATCCAGATCGTGGAAGACGGCAAGGCCCGCGAAACCCCGGTCAAGCTCGGCCTGTTCGGACAGGGCAGGGTCGAGGTCAGCGGATCCGGCCTCAAGGAAGGCATGAAGGTCGGAGTGCCCAAGACATGACCACCGTCGCCAACACCGTCGTCGAACTGAACCAGGTCACCAAGGAGTACCCGGGCGGAGTCGCGGCGCTGCGCGGGGTGGACCTGCGCATCGAGCGCGGGGAACTGCTCGCGGTCGTGGGCCCGTCCGGGTCGGGCAAGTCCACCCTCCTGCACATCGTCGGCACCCTGGACCGCCCCACCGCCGGCACCGTCGCCATCGCGGGCCATGACGTCGCCACCCTGACCGACCGTCGGCTGTCCGCCCTGCGCGCCCGGCACATCGGCTTCGTCTTCCAGTCCTTCCACCTCGTGTCCGGGATCACCGCCCAGGACAACGTCGCCGAGGGCCTGCTCTACTCCGGCCTGACACGCACCGAGCGCCGCAAGCGCGCGGCCACCGCCCTGGAACGTGTCGGACTCGGGGACCGGATGCATCACCGCCCGCACGAACTGTCCGGCGGGCAGCGACAGCGGGTGGCCATCGCCCGGGCCGTGGTGGGCGAACCAGACCTCCTGCTGGCGGACGAGCCCACCGGCGCCCTGGACTCCGCCTCCGGCGACGCCGTCATGCAGCTGCTGCACGACCTCAACGCCGACGGAGCCACCATCGCAGTGATCACCCACGACAGCGAGATCGCCGGCGCACTGCCACGCCAGGTACGCATCCGCGACGGCCAGATCGTCCAGGACACGCTCAAGGACGCCCACGCAAACGCGTACGCGGACACACAGCCGCTGGAACAGGCGGGAGGTGAGGAACCATGCCACGCGACCGACTGACCCCGGCCCGGCTCGGCCCCCGCGACGTCCTGCACGTCGGCTCGGCAGGCCTGCGCGCCCGGCCGATGCGGGTCGTGCTCTCCGCGCTGGGCATCGCCATCGGCATCGCCACGATGATCGCGGTGGTCGGCATCTCCGCCTCCAGCAAGCAACAACTCCTCCAGCAGCTCGACAAACTGGGCACCAACATGCTGGCGGTCACTCCGGGGCAGGACATGTTCAGCAGTGAGAAGGTCAAGCTGCCCAAGGAAGCACCGGGCATGATCGGCCGCATCCCCGGCGTCGAGCACGTCGGCGCGACCGGCGACCTGGATCCGACGGTCCGGCGCAGCGAGAAGATCCCCAAGAGCAACACCGGCGGCATCACCGTGAAGGCCGCCAGTGAGGACCTGCTGAAGGCCCTGAAGGGCACCGTCGGTGCAGGCACCTGGCTCAACGACGCGACCGGGCGCTACCCCTCGGTGGCGCTCGGGAGCGTCGCCGCCGAACGCCTGGGCATCACCACGCCCGGCCAGCAGGTCCTCATCGGCAAGCAGTACTTCACCGTCATCGCCATCCTCGACCCGCTGCCCCTGACACCCGAGATCGAACGCGCCGCACTGGTGGGCTGGAAGGCCGCGGAAACACTCCTGGGCTTCGACGGCCACCCCACCAAGATCTACGAACGCTCCACGGACGCCTCCGTCGAAGCGGTCGGCAAACTCCTCGCACGCACCGCCAACCCGCAGGACCCACAGAACGTCCAGGTCTCCAGCCCCTCGGCAGCCCTGCAGGCCAAGGCCGCCACCGAGGGCGCCTTCGACAGCCTCCTGCTCGGACTCGGCGGCGTCGCCCTGCTGGTCGGCGGCGTCGGAGTCGCCAACACCATGATCATCTCAGTGCTGGAACGACGCCACGAGATCGGCCTGCGCCGCTCCCTGGGCGCCACCCGCGGACAGATCCGCATCCAGTTCGTCACCGAATCACTACTGCTCTCCGGACTCGGCGGACTGGCCGGCGTGCTGCTGGGCTCGGCAGCCACCTACGTGTTCGCCGCCACGGGCGGCATGCCCTGGGTCGTCCCCCTCTGGGCCGTCGGCAGCGGCTTCGCCGCCACCCTCCTCATCGGATCCGTGGCCGGCCTGTACCCAGCAGTCCGCGCCGCCCGCCTCTCCCCCACCCTCGCCCTCCAGGCGGCATAGGGGCAGTCATCACCGAGCGGGGCGCCCTTCGGTACCCATCCCGAGGTGCCCGAGGGCGCCCGCGAGGCCCTGGCGGCACCGGCCCGGTGCAACGCGTCAGGCCGGTGCCGCGGCTCTCTCGTCCTGCGGATCGCGCGGGCCGGGCACTGCAGCCGCTGTGGCTGTCAGGTCCAGGTCCAGGCGGCTGTTCATGTCGAGCTCGAAGCGGCCGTAGGGGTTCACGTGTGTCCAGAACAGCGGGGACAGCGCCCCCCGGTCTGCCTCGGTGAGTTGGTCCGCCCATTTCGGATCGGCGAGGACCTGCTGCATCAGCAGCGTGTTGACGTGTTCTCTGAACTTCGCTTTGCCCCGGTTCAGGCCCCTGGAGCGTTTTTCACGTGTACGGCTTGCGGGTGAGCGGTGGTGTGGTGTTGACGGTGGCGTAACAAACGGGGCATCCCTGTGGTTTGGAGAGTCGC
>NZ_JBIVXW010000178.1:1415-3870 GCF_044769405.1 Streptomyces sp. NPDC090442 | reverse complement strand
CTTCACAGTCTCCCACCTATCCTACACAAGCCGAACCGAACACCAATATCAAGCTATAGTAAAGGTCCCGGGGTCTTTCCGTCCTGCTGCGCGAAACGAGCATCTTTACTCGTAATGCAATTTCACCGGGCCTATGGTTGAGACAGTCGAGAAGTCGTTACGCCATTCGTGCAGGTCGGAACTTACCCGACAAGGAATTTCGCTACCTTAGGATGGTTATAGTTACCACCGCCGTTTACTGGCGCTTAAGTTCTCAGCTTCGCCAACCCGAAGATTGACTAACCGGTCCCCTTAACGTTCCAGCACCGGGCAGGCGTCAGTCCGTATACATCGCCTTACGGCTTCGCACGGACCTGTGTTTTTAGTAAACAGTCGCTTCTCGCTGGTCTCTGCGGCCACCCCCAGCTCAGACAGAAAATGTCATCACCAGAAATGGCCCCCCTTCTCCCGAAGTTACGGGGGCATTTTGCCGAGTTCCTTAACCATAGTTCACCCGAACGCCTCGGTATTCTCTACCTGACCACCTGAGTCGGTTTAGGGTACGGGCCGCCATGAAGCTCGCTAGAGGCTTTTCTCGACAGCATAGGATCATCCACTTCACCACAATCGGCTCGGCATCAGGTCTCAGCCTTAACGTGCGACGGATTTACCTACCACACGGCCTACACCCTTACCCCGGGACAACCACCGCCCGGGCTGGACTACCTTCCTGCGTCACCCCATCGCTTACCTACTACAAGTCTGGTCCGTCGGCTCCACCACTCCCCTCAACTCCGAAGAGATCAGGGCGGCTTCACGGACTTAGCATCGCCTGATTCAGTATTGGGCGCTCCAAAGCGGGTACCGGAATATCAACCGGTTGTCCATCGACTACGCCTGTCGGCCTCGCCTTAGGTCCCGACTTACCCTGGGCAGATCAGCTTGACCCAGGAACCCTTAGTCAATCGGCGCAAGAGTTTCCCACTCTTGTATCGCTACTCATGCCTGCATTCTCACTCGTGAACCATCCACAACTCGCTTCCGCGGCTGCTTCACCCGGCACACGACGCTCCCCTACCCATCACAGCAGGCGTTAGCCCTCACGCTGCAATGACACGACTTCGGCGGTGTACTTGAGCCCCGCTACATTGTCGGCGCAGAATCACTTGACCAGTGAGCTATTACGCACTCTTTCAAGGGTGGCTGCTTCTAAGCCAACCTCCTGGTTGTCTCTGCGACTCCACATCCTTTCCCACTTAGCACACGCTTAGGGGCCTTAGTCGATGCTCTGGGCTGTTTCCCTCTCGACCATGGAGCTTATCCCCCACAGTCTCACTGCCGCGCTCTCACTTACCGGCATTCGGAGTTTGGCTAAGGTCAGTAACCCGGTAGGGCCCATCGCCTATCCAGTGCTCTACCTCCGGCAAGAAACACACGACGCTGCACCTAAATGCATTTCGGGGAGAACCAGCTATCACGGAGTTTGATTGGCCTTTCACCCCTAACCACAGGTCATCCCCCAGGTTTTCAACCCTGGTGGGTTCGGTCCTCCACGAAGTCTTACCTCCGCTTCAACCTGCCCATGGCTAGATCACTCCGCTTCGGGTCTAGAGCGTGCAACTCAACGCCCTCTTCGGACTCGCTTTCGCTACGGCTTCCCCACACGGGTTAACCTCGCTACACACCGCTAACTCGCAGGCTCATTCTTCAAAAGGCACGCAGTCACGACGCAGAAACAAAGTCTCTGCGCGACGCTCCCACGGCTTGTAGGCACACGGTTTCAGGTACTATTTCACTCCGCTCCCGCGGTACTTTTCACCATTCCCTCACGGTACTATCCGCTATCGGTCACCAGGGAATATTTAGGCTTAACGGGTGGTCCCGCCAGATTCACACGGGATTTCTCGGGCCCCGTGCTACTTGGGTGGCTCTCAAGCAAGCCGCTGACGTTTCAGCTACGGGGGTCTTACCCTCTACGCCGGACCTTTCGCATGTCCTTCGCCTACATCAACGGTTTCTGACTCACCGACCGGCCGGCAGACCGATCAAGAAAGCTCCCACAACCCCGCACTGGCAACCCCTGCCGGGTATCACACCAATACGGTTTGGCCTCATCCAGTTTCGCTCGCCACTACTCCCGGAATCACGGTTGTTTTCTCTTCCTGCGGGTACTGAGATGTTTCACTTCCCCGCGTTCCCTCCACACTGCCTATGTGTTCAGCAGCGGGTGACAGCCCATGACGACTGCCGGGTTTCCCCATTCGGACACCCCCGGATCAAAGCTCGGTTGACAGCTCCCCGGGGCCTATCGCGGCCTCCCACGTCCTTCATCGGTTCCTGGTGCCAAGGCATCCACCGTGCGCCCTTAAAAACTTGGCCACAGATGCTCGCGTCCACTGTGCAGTTCTCAAACAACGACCAGCCACCCACCACCCCAACCCGAAAGCTGAGTTCACTGGGACCGGCATCCCGAAGG
>NZ_JBIVXW010000177.1:0-3975 GCF_044769405.1 Streptomyces sp. NPDC090442 | reverse complement strand
AGATGTCCTACCAGCCCTTCAACCGCCCCCTCGACCTACTGAAACTCCCCTGACCTGCCCAAACATCCCAACACCCGGACTTTGCAACAGCCCTGATCAAAGAGGGCGCGGTGCTGTACTGCGCTCGAAGTCCCCGGACATGATCGAGCAAGAGATCTGGGCGCTCCTGCTAACGCACTATGCAGTCCGGCATCTGATGTGTGAAGCAGGCGACCAGGCCGACATCGGCCCCGACAGACTGTCTTTCCTCCGCTCACTGCGCATCATCCGCCGTCAGATCACTGACCAGGCGAGCTTTTCCCCCTCAGCGTCTCGCGAAAGCCCTTGAAGTAGCCCAAGCGGAAATCCTCGAAAGGCCCAACCCGCACCGGCGCCACCGCACCAGCCCACGAGCCGTCAAACGCATCCACGTCCACGCCTACCGGAAGAAACAACGTACCGAAACCACCATCCGCCACCCCGACCCACCGGACATCAAAATCCTCGTCGTTTCTTAACTACGCGGCATTGCTTGTTGGGGCTACCACTGTCACATAAGGAGAATAATCCGACCATTCAGTTGCAAACTGACATATCGCAAGCTGCACGTAGCCGTAATTATTTGCGATATCCAGGCTGATGTGACCATCCGGCTTCACAGGGTCATCCAATTCGCGTTCCATCTCGTCCACGGTGACGAGACGGAACTTGACCTTCAGTTTCGCGCCGGGAAATCCTGATCCTTCTACGTGAGAAACGGTGTCCCGCCGGACCCATGTCGCGCTGTCGATCAACGGCTTCTCAACCCCGGGAAAATCGACCACCGGGAAATCGTAGGGTCCGTAGTCTCGGTCTTCGTATTCAATCCGGGCCCGCAGGGTGTCGGGGCGGTACAGCCAGTCGTCCCGGAGGTGATCGTTCTCGAACGTGCCGTCACTACGGATTTCGGCGAAGTGGGGCCAGGAACCGTAACTGGGGTTGACTGCAATTTGGGCACCCACGCCCTTTGGGGTCCCGCGCCCGGTAACCCATATTTTCCCGTCAGGCATCCGCACTGCTGACAGCTGGGACACGCCTGGCCTGTCCACGACCTTGATTTCACGGGTGTCGATGAGGTTGCCGCTGACCCGTACCTTGAGGAAGGCCTGCCCGTCGGCGAGGAAGTCGGTGGTGAGGTGGTCGTTCTCGAACACGAGGTGTTCATCGGCGGTGGCAATGTCGCGCCAGCCTGCCCAGGCGTGCTGCGTCTGGACTATTCCGCTTCGGGGCCAGGCGTGCCCGATGACGTGCACCTTGCGGTCGCCGGTCCAGAACGCCACCCCACCCAACACTCGCCCGGCGCTGCTGCCTTTGAATACAGGTCTGGTGGTCGGGTCTGTATCCGGTTGGGAAAGATTCAGTGCGGCGATCTCCTCGAGTGTCTGCCGGTCGGGCCGCAGGCCCCATTTGGTGAAGTATTCGGACAGATCTTTCCTGGCGGCCTTGCTGGCTTCGACCTGGAACAGCTTCTTCCTGCCTGCAGGGCTGCCGGGATCTTCGGCCAGCCGCACCGCTTTCTCCAGGTTGGGGTAGAAGCTGTCGCCGAAGGCGACCCGGAGTTGCTCGAACATGACCTCCCGGATACGGCCGGGTACGGTGTCTGGGTTGTCGAATTCGCGCTCCTGGTCGGGCTTGGCCAGATAGAGCACCGCTTGGTCCCAGTAGCCGGGGCCGACTCCGACGCCGGGGAATGCGCCTGGTTCGTGCCACAGGCGCAAGGCGGCCATCCCGTAGATGTTGACGGTGACCTCACTCAGGCTCCCGTCCCAGTTCCACGTCGGGGACTGCCGGTGGTGCCCGAGCTCATGCCAGAACACCCAGCCGTCCTTGACGCTGCCGGCCTCAAAGAGCCCCTTGGAGGGGTAGGAGATGACGGCACGGTATGTGCTGGCATTTGGGGAGACGCCGGTGCGGGTCTCGACGAAGAGCGGGCGCAGCGGGCTGGGGCGGTTGCGGAGTGTGCTGCTGTCCAGTCCGGCGATTGCATTCTGCGCCTCGATGCCCCTGTCGAAGGCATCCATCAAGGCAACCGCGTCCCTTCCCTGTGCCTGCCTGGCGCTGGTCAGGGTGCCGGTGACTGTTATGCGCGAGCTAGTGAGTTCCACCAGCGGCACTGTTGAGACATCCAGCATGGCCTGCCACTGTGCGTTAGTGGTCACTCCTGCCCGGAAGAAGGGCATCGGTTCGGCCGCGGGCCCCAGAGCCACGGTGACGGCGGGTGCGCTCTGGTCGATGTCGCCGGTGACGTAGCGCAGGGAGAGAATTCCGCCGTACGAGTAGTCCGCGACGGTATTGGCCCCGCGCGTGAGCCTGCGGAACATGACGCCGCGGTCAGCTGCAGTATTCCACGGCACGACCAGGGAGGGGGTGCCTATCACCAGTTCCAGCGACGCCCCACCCATGTCTCCGGTAACGTTCACCGTCAGATCGGTCTGCGGGTTGAGGTAAAATCCGGTCGGCTGCCAGTCAGCCCACTCAAACCTTTGTGACACCCGCACAGCTTCAGATTCAGCCGACGGCAGGGGAGAGATCGTCAAGGATCGTGGCTGGGGGAATATCCCCGGCTGACCCTGCTTGTAGACGGGAATTACCTTGGTTTCCTGTGTCGGGTAGGGCGGGGTGCCGTACCGCAGTTCTACTTTCAGCATCTCCCGGCCATCGGCCAGGTAGCCGTCGTGAAGGTTGGGGTTGGAGAAGGTGCCGTCGGGCCGGACAGTGCCGATCGAGGGCCATTCCCCTGTGGGGGTAAGCGCATGAACGTTAACACCCGGCGGGTACGCACGCCCGGCCACCGATACCTTTCCGTCAGCTAACCGCACCGCCGACAGCTCCGAGACCTTGGTTTCCCGTGTCGGGTAGGGCGGGGTGCCGTACCGCAGTTCTACTTTCAGCATCTCCCGGCCATCGGCCAGGTAGCCGTCGTGAAGGTTGGGGTTGGAGAAGGTACCGTCGGGCCGGACAGTGCCGATCGAGGGCCATTCCCCTGTGGGGGTAAGCGCATGAACGTTAACACCCGGCGGGTACGCACGCCCGGCCACCGATACCTTTCCGTCAGCTAACCGCACCGCCGACAGCTCCGAGATCCGGGGCTCAGCAAATTCCTCGTCCACACTCGTGCCACAGGAGAACAGGGCCTCTGGCTCGACCGCACCTGATTCTTCTACGAAATCGGAACCATTCATGCCGCACTTCCTTTGTCTAAGAGTGTTGTTCAAAAGGGCCTTACATCTTCGAAGGTCGGGCCCGCAGTCGGGGAGCTCTGGTGCCGGCGAGTCGATCAACATGTACTCTTGGACGCCGTAGCCTTAAACCGGTAGATGCCGAGTCAAGTGAGACATTTACGTGAGTGTGGCGTCCATGTTGGGCATGAGGGTGTCACTCCTGCCATGGCCCATCACGGTAACCCGACTAAACGGGATGTCCACCCAAGGCTGGCGGATGAGTCGCGTAATCATGATTCGGGCTCCTCGACAGATGGCGTCGACCGCGCGGCCCTCGTGATAGCGCCGGCCGGGGATCGCAGCCCGCATCGTCCATATATTCATTGAGCTCCTTCAACTCGACCACCGATCGAGTGGCGAGCTGTGACGCGACGACTGGAAGCACCGATGGCAGTGATACCTACTCCCGCGAGAGCGAGGGGAAGAAGTTCATCGCATCAGAGCTCCGTAGTTGCATGACCTGCGATAACGTCGTCACAGGTCATGCGAATCACGCTCTACTCTACTACTGCGCTATCACAGTTGCCCTGTCATGCGCAAATTGCCCGCTGGGTCATGTCGAGCCTCAGCATGCTGGCCGTCCGCGCCCGCGGACACTTCCCCAACGAAGCCGCGGCTCTCAAGTGCAGGGCTGTTGCAAATGCCGTGCTGGTGAAACTGGGTCCGCTGGATGTTGACCGGGTCGTTGATCTGCGCCCCTACCTTGACTCGGTGCCCGACCCGCGCTCGCGACGGG
>NZ_JBIVXW010000176.1:0-4062 GCF_044769405.1 Streptomyces sp. NPDC090442 | reverse complement strand
ACCGACTCTGCGGGCCCGGCCGGGGGGCCCCCCCCCCCCCCCGGCCCCCCCCCCCCGGGCGGCCCCCCCCCCCCCGCGGGGGGCCCCCCCCCGGGGGGGGGGCCCCCCGACCGCTTGCGGGCAACGGATCGCTATCCCAAGCGAGTTGCCGTACGAGCCCGCGTGGCATCAGCCCGTTACAGAGACCAGCGGTGCGTACGGCCGCCCGGCGTCGTGTACGTCACCGTCTGCTCGGTGGGTGTGGCGTGGGGGGTGAACCGCTCGTGGCGCGGCCGGTTCAGCTCTTGCCACAAGTCGTGGGCAGCTTCGATGGGTTGCCACAGGTCGCGCGGGCCTTCGGAGAAGACCAGCGGCGAACGTGCGGGCATGTCCTTGACGATCGTGGTGGAACCGTCGGCCGGGTCGTGCAAGGTAGTCGTGTGCAGGCTCTCGACGCTGGTGGCGTAGGTGCGGACGAGGTGGGCGGGCATGTGGAGTTGGGCGAAGAAGGAGAACGTCCAGTCGTCCAGCACGCGCCCGGACAGCTCGGTGTCGGAGCAGGGCCCGTCCGGGATGTCGGGCACTTGGGGCACGGCTTCGGTTCCGCTCCTGAGCGGCATGAAGGCGGCGGGGGTGTGCAGGACGTGTCCGGCCGCTGTGCCGTACACCGGGCCGACGCGGTGCAGCCGCACGACCGCAGCGGTGACGACCCCGAAGTTGCCGCCACCGCCGCGCAGGGCCCAGAGCAGGTCCGGCTCGTGCTCCGCGTCGACGGTGCGCACGGACCCGTCGGCGGTGACGAGTTCGGCGGAGACGAGATTGTCGCAGGCCAGCCCGAACCGCCCATCCAGTGGGCCGTAGCCACCGCCCAGGCTCAATCCGAGCATGTGCACCAGCCCGACCGTGCCGGTCACCGGCGTCAAGCCGTGCGACTCGGTCTCCCGGGCCAGCACGTCCGAACGAACACCGCCGCCGATCCGGGCGGTCCGCGCCTCGACATCAACCTCGATCGTGGTCATCGCCGAGACGTCGATGACCAGGCCACGGTCGCGTACGGCTCGGCCGAGCCAGTCGTTGCCCCCGCTGAACACCGACAACGGCAGCCCGAGCGCGTGGGCGATCCGGACGGCGGCCTGAACGTCGGCGGTGGTGCGGCACCGGGCGTCGCAGGCAGCCCGGGAGGACACCGCAGCGTTCCACATCGGAACACCGGCCTCCGTGACCAGCCGTGCGGGATCCAGACCGTGGGCGCGCGCCAGGTCCTCGAATGAGACGGCCACAGGTTCTGCCTTCCTCGTCGGCGTTTCTACGGAGCGGACCCGCGATGGCTTGCTCAGGCCGCGGCCGGGGGACGGCACGGCCGCCAACCCCCGGTCATCTTCAATGACGTGATGCGCATCGCGCTCGCCGCCGCAGCGACGCTGCCCCCGCTGTCTGCCGTCCCGGCGCGCCTCGTGAGCGCCGCATACGCCAGTGCCACGCAGCCGGCCAACCCCGACGACCGAACACCGTGCTGACCGCCAACCAGCCCGAGACGCACCCTGATGTCGTCGCTTCCAGAACGGCCACCTGATCGACGCCGCGGTGCTGTCCGGCGAACCCGCCATCGTGCGCGTGGACGAGAAGGGCGCCGCCGAGCTGGCCGCCGTCCCACGATGGGAGCACCCCGCCGACCCCTCGGCCGTCGCCGCCGAGGCCAACCGCCGTTCCGCCAAGGCCCTGGGCAAGGAGGCCGGCCCCCAGGATGTGTGGTACCGGGTCGTGGCCGACCGCGACCGCGCCGAGGACCTGACGCTCCGTCTGATGACCCATGGCAAAGCGAAAGCGGCAGGCGTACCCCGAAGCCGTCCCCCAGACCCACGCCGACTTCGCCGAACTCCGCACCACTGAAGACCCGCAGCGGGATTACCGCTACCCGCTGCCCGACTGATCCCCGACTCCGGAGGCAGTGACCGGCAAGCCGGGCGCTCAGCACCCATCTTTGACCTTCTGACGCTCTCTCGCCGCATGAACCCTTGTGTCCACACTCCGGGGGACGCCTCACCGCCTGGGTGTGAGACCGCCCGGGCCGGTGGATTTCCCTGTTGCCGCGGTAGTTCAGCCGGTCCGGGTCGCTTCGATCACACACATGGGGCCTGCCGTCGGACGGATCCGGTCCAAGTGGAAGCCGTTGGCGGCCAGGAGTTCGCGCCAGGCGACACTGGAGCGTTCGCGGCCGGTGAGCATACCCAGCATGGTGAGGTCGAGCAGTCGGGCGATCTGGTGGGTGTCACCCCGGTCCAGGACGGTCTCCAGCAACACCAGTCGGGCGTCCGGTACGGAGGCGGCCTGGTGGACCCTGTCGAGGATGTGCCCGGCCTTCTCATCGGACCAGTCATGGAGAATGAAGCTGAGCAGATAGCAGTCGCCCGGCGGGACCTCGGTGAAGAAGTCGCCGCCGGCCGTCGTGATCCGGTCGTCGACCTGGTGGGCGCGGAGCAGTTCGGGTGCGGCCTCGACCACATGGGGCAGATCGAAGACGACACCGCGCAGTTCCGGGTAGCGACTCGCGAGGGTGACCAGCACGGTCCCGTCCGCGCCGCCGATGTCGACCAGCGTATGAACACCGTCCAACTCGACGGCGTTCACCGCGTCCTGACGGATCGCCTTGATGAAGTCGGTCATCGCGGCGGTGAACGTCTCCACCCGATCCGGCTCCTGGCCCAACCAGTCGAAGAACGGCATCCCAAGGGCGAGATCGGCCGCCGGCCGACCGGTCTCGGCGGTCTGCCACAGGTGACCGAACGGCTGGTAGTGGGTCTCCATCCAGGTGAGCGCGACGTTACGGACGGACTCCGACACCCCCGAGGCCAGTGTGCGGCCCAGCCTGCCGAGCCGGACCACCTCGGTCTCGGCGTCGTAGTCGAAGACTTCCTCGACAGCGAGCACCTGGATGATCCTGGCCAGTGGCTCGGGCCGCAGGCCGCAGGAATCCGCCAGCTCGTTCAACGGCCGTGGCCCCTTGAGCAGTTGGTCCGCGATCCGGCCCCGGGCCACGACGTAGAGCGCCTGCGAGATCTGGAATCCGCCGAGCAGACGGAGCATGGCGAGTGCGGGCGCAGGGTTCGTGGGTGCCAAGCCGGCGAGCCCGATCTCCATCGTCGTCCTTTCGTCGATCCGGTGAGGCCGGATACCCCCGACCAGCTCCCTAAAGCATCCGATCGACTACTCAACGCGACGACGAGGGGAGAGACACGGCGGCTGCCCTTCCTCGTGGGACACCGGCAGCCCCTGAGGCAGACACCGGCAGCCCCTGAGGCAGACTCCTCGACTCCTTGCCGGTGTGGCGCGAGAGCCTCCGAGGGGTCAATTGCGACCTGGGCGTCGGCCCACATCACCGGTGAGGAGCTCCGCTCCGGATCACCCGAGGTCAAGGCCGCCCCGTCCCGGCAGGGTCGCTACCCCGAGATCGCCGGGAGTGTGCGCGTCGAAGAAGCGAGGACCAGCGACACCGACCGGTTTGCCATCTGCCACAACCTCGCATCAGTCGAGCGCGACCGGCACATACGCCAGCAACTCGTCGCCCAGTGGCCGACTTGATCATCGACTCCGACATCGACCAGCTCGCCGACTTCATTGCTGCGAACAAGGCGTGACTTGCTGTGTTCCAACTCCCTTTGTGCGCACCTGAGCTGAACCCGGCAGAAGGGGTACGGGCGTTGGCCAGGCCGCCGTTGGAGAACTTCGTTGCCGCCGACCTCGATCACTTGGCCCGCGTCCTGAAACGCAGACCCAAGAAGATCCGGTACCGACCGCACCTGTTGCACGACTGCCTGGCCGAGACTTGCCTGACCGTCAACACCTCGTGAACGAGCCCCGGCCACCATCACCAGTTCAATGTCAGCAAGTCGGTCCAGGCATGTCGTCAACGTTCGTGGCGGTGTTGGGAAATATTCCGTTACGTGCGGTTGAAGGGTTCAACCATGCGCGGATTTGTGTTTTCTGTTGACTAGTAGGGTGTCGCTGCTTAGTTCTGGTGTGTTTTGTTGGGAGGTTGGTTCCTGGCAGGCCCTTCTCCCCTGCCAGACAAGGATGTTGTGATGG
>NZ_JBIVXW010000175.1:0-4079 GCF_044769405.1 Streptomyces sp. NPDC090442 | reverse complement strand
GAGATGTCCTACCAGCCCTTCAACCGCCCCTCGACCTACTGAAACTCCCCTGACCTGCCCAAACATCCCAACACCCGGACTTTGCAACAGCCCTGCCCGCCAGATGAGGCAGGAGTGCCTCGAAGCTCCGCGAAGTACACCCGAATCATGATCACAGCCGCGCCGTCCGGAGATCACCCGATCACAAGATCAGCGACTGAGCCGAATTACGTGACCGTTCACAACCGCCTGCGGCGTCACCCCCAGCACCTGCGCGACCTTGCCCTGCCGCACCCCCTGTTCGAATAAGCCAGCTGCCTGTGTGCGCCGACGCTCAGCCTCAACTGCACTCACCGGCCTGCGAGTTCGACTCCCCATACACCCGGTATGCCGAACCTCACCAGATCAACAAACACGACGTCAAACATCAGTACAGCTGCCGTGTCCGAGTCGTCGAGTACGAAGTGACCAACCGTGAAGGCAAAGGAGAAATCTTCTGCCTGATCACCACCATCATGGACCCGGACGCCGCCAGCGCCGCGGAACTCGCGGCGGCGTATGCAGAGCGCTGGGAATTCGAATCCGGCCTCGACGAGATCAAAACCCACCAAAGAGGGCGCGGTGCTGTATTGCGCTCGAAGTCCCCGGACATGATCGAGCAAGAGATCTGGGCTCTCCTGTTAACACACTATGCAGTCCGGCATCTGATGCGTGAAGCAGCCGACCAGGCCGACATCGGCCCCGACAGACTGTCTTTCCTCCGCTCACTGCGCATCATCCGCCGTCAAATCACTGACCAGGCGGGCTTTCCCTCTCAGCGTCTCGCGAAAGCCCTTGAAGTAGCCCAAGCGGAAATCCTCGAAAGGCCCAACCCGCACCGGCGCCACCGCACCAGCCCACGAGCCGTCAAACGCATCCACGTCCACGCCTACCGGAAGAAACAACGTACCGAAACCACCATCCGCCACCCCGAACCACCGGACATCAAAATCCTCGCCGTTTCTTAACTACGCGGCATTGGACCCCTGGGCTGCATCGACATCGCTTCACTCCCCACCAACACCACACGGCAGGCTTCCGGCCGCACAAGCGATCATCCCGTCAGCGAGACGCAGCCCGCAGGCAATTGAGCAACAAAGCCCAGGGCGACTCTGTTGCTCAATTCGCCGGACCTGCGGATCTGGCTGACTCCGGTTGGCCTGAGGCATTGAGCAACAAAGTCGCACTGGCTACACCACGGTGTCACCTCCGCTCTGCTGGCGCACGGAAAAGGCTCAGTAACTTCCCGGCATTGACTTGGAATCAGCCCTGGAGGGAGATGGGAGGCGTCTGGGGGAAGAGAGGCCGCATCCCAACGACCCTAGCGGCATCGGGAATACCTCGTCCGGTGACGTGGGAAGCAGTCACGGGAACACTACTTGTGGTCAAGACGGAATGCAGGTGATGCAAGCGGGTAAAGGTCCGCGTTTGGTTGCGCAAGCCCGGATGGTGAGCAAGAGCAAGGGCCGATAGCGCGGTGATATGAGCCGCAGCCAGCGCTGTGCCATCGACAGTGGTATAGGAGGACTCACCCGCCGTAGTGAGAATGTTGGTACCAGGCGCCGCCAAATCGGCACCTGGAACAGTTGGGGCGTAGGAAGGCGTGTAGAGCACTCCTGCTGTCTGCTGACCATTACGAGGGGCAACCCAAGAGGAGTTGCTGTGAGCGAGCGCGGTGACAGCGAGAACACCGGGCACGGCAGCAAGAAAGGTCACATGTCCACCTGTGTCGCCTACGGGTGCAATAGCGACGATCCCTGCGGTGTGAAGATCGCGAATCTTCAAAGCGATCAGCCAGGAGGGATTGGGATAGGAAAGGTTGACCTGTACGACATCAGTGCCGTGCGCCAGGCACCAGTCCATAGCCTTTAGGAGGTCACTGATACGACCCCCGGGGTAGAGCTTGAGGGATTGAATCTGGGACTCAGGAGCGATCCCTGTGATACCTGTACCGTTGTCAGCCGAAGCAATAACACCGGCACAAGCGGTCCCGTTTCCTGTAGCATCACATTCCCACAGCGATGTACCGGCATGCGTAAAGTCCTTTCCTCCACAAATGGCTCCCTTGAGATCTGGATGAGCTGCGTTGACACCGGCGTCGATCAAAGTAACGATGATTCCCTTACCGCGGTATTCGGAGGGAAGTTCATGCAAGCGCATAGCATGCTGCCCCCATGTAGTGACGCCCTTCTCAAGGAAGTTGTGGATGAAATCTTCCAGCGGTCTCACTTCAATGGAAACCTCACTCACGCCGTCGGGGAGGTTGGGATGTTCAAGACGGACAGGCCAGTAGTCAGCCATGGGGCGAACATAGAGACCCCGCAAAGTAGACGGAGTATCGCAGGGAAGTTGGAGTCTGGCGACGCCATCGCTGTCCGTAATTGCGTGAACAACAGGGACAGCAGTGCCCACAGCCCACACGTGGGACTTAGATGGGCCCCCATCGGTGCCATGGACGCGAACTGTGAGTTCAGAGGATTCGACGACCGGTGTCGCGAATACAGGGTCCGGCACGGAAGCAACTGCTGCGGAGTTTGGGTACATCAGTGGTTGGTCGAGCTCGACGATGAAACGAGGGTTTGCGGCGAGCCTTCGCGCGTAATCGTGAGTCATATTCACGATCGCAATGGGTGGACACGCAGGGCCTGGACCTCCCAGTCCTGCTAGGGCATTCCACTGGAATGGTTGAATCGTTTCAACCAGCTCCACGTCAGAGTCCGCTTTGAGAGAATGAAACAGGTCCACCCCGTCGAGCTGGTTCAGCACGCCAGGCGCAAAAAGCTCAGCAGTACGCGGAGCGATCAGGTATCGCCCCACTGACGGTTCAACACCCTGCTCACCCTCCCGCGTACGCACGGATGCACGTTCTGTAGCCGCGTAGGACGACTCTTGATTGTATCCCTGATTCCCCACCGAACCTTCCACGAAATGCGGATTCCAATAAGATTTCTGCATGTTTCGCACCTACTCCTCTTCATACTGCCCATTTGAGTGGGCGGGAGGACGTTCGACCTCAATTGCAAGCTCCGGCCGTTCTAGCAGTCGGCTGCCTGAGCCCAGTTCCGGCCGCGCAGATAAGTCAACGCGGCCGGAAGACTCGCTCGCTTGGCGAAAATTTCACCTACTCATGGCAGCGCGATGATGCATGATCTCGCCAAATCGCACTTCGCCTGGCCGATTCGCAGGATTGACACGAGACACCCGCACAATTGGGATGTTCGGTCACACACCCATTGCAGCGAACGTCGGAACGTGCTGTGCATTGATCGGAGTCTGGGGAATGCCCGTGCCGTTCGACCAATTGGCGGCTACCTGCTGGTTGCCGAGGAGGTTCATCTTCGAGTCGATCTCACGAGCCCCCAAGTGAGGGGACAGGTTACTCTCGACGACCGGTACAATCCAGCGTGCGCATTCGGCCAGAGACGCAGCCAGCACATAGGCTGCCTGACGCGCAAGGTCTGAAATTTGCTGCTGACCGGCGGCGCAGTACTCCGGAGTTGGCGCCCAAGGGCGCTGAGGGCCCAAGGGAGAAAGCGTCACGAGCGGAAGCTGCTGGCCTGCCTGCCCATAGGGCTGAGGAAAAATCTGATTGAACGGGACGAACGAGGACTGAGGGGTGAAGCACACCGACATCGTTTCCTCCTTTGGTTGTGGACAACCACCTACGGGGCAATCCCTGCTGGCGGGTCACTACCAATGATCACACTGGAACCATATAATCCAGCTAAACACGCCGCTTATCTACTCGAAGTTCCCCCGAGTCGCGGAAGGCGTTGACAGGGGCATCAGCCTCGATTCGCCAGAAGGGTGGCCGAGGCGGAACTCTCTTTTCTCCTTCATTTCCACAGGTCGGCAGGGCATTCAGGGCGAGTAGGGTCGAGGACTGGCGCGGTGATGCGTGACGTTCCATTTCCAGCCCCAGCCGCTTCAACCCGTGCATGCAGTTTGAGGTTCCCCCGGGATCAGGGCAGGGCTGTTGCAAAGTCTTGGGGGTTCCACGAATCTGCAGGTCACAGCTGGGTGACGGTCTGTCAGGATGGCCTCTCCGTATGCAACGAAGC
>NZ_JBIVXW010000174.1:0-4130 GCF_044769405.1 Streptomyces sp. NPDC090442 | reverse complement strand
GCGGCGGCGGGCGTGGCCGGTGTGATCAAGATGGTGTTGGCGATGCGGCACGGAGTGTTGCCGAAGACCCTGCACGTGGATGCGCCGTCGTCGCACGTTGACTGGTCGGCCGGCGCGGTGGAGCTGGTGACCGAGAACCGGCCATGGGCCGAGTCGGATCGAGTGCGCCGCGTCGGCGTCTCCTCCTTCGGGGTGAGCGGTACCAACGCCCACGTCATCTTGGAACAGGCGCCTGCTGAGACTCGTGTTGAGGACGGGCAGCGACCCACTGTCACCCCGTCCGTGGGCGGTGCGGCGGCGCTGGTGCCGTGGGTGCTGTCTGCCGGATCCGAGGTGGCCCTGCGGGCGCAGGCCCGCCGCCTTGGTGCCCATGTGCTGGACCGTTCCGAACTGTCCCCGCTGGATGTGGGTTTCTCGCTGGCGACGACCCGGGCCGGGCTGGATCACCGCGCGGCTGTGGTCGGTGCCGACCGGGATGCGCTGTTGGCCGGTCTGGCGGCGTTGGCGGAGGGCGAGCCTGCGGCGGGCGTGGTGCGGGGCGAGGCGTCGTCGGCGGGCGACGGCCGCGTTGGATTCCTGTTCTCGGGTCAGGGTGCGCAACGTCTTGGTATGGGTCGGGAGTTGTATGCCCGTTTCCCGGTGTTTGCTGAGGCTTTTGATGCGGTGGTGGGTGAGCTGGAGCGGGCGTTGGATGCTCCCCTGCGCCAGGTGGTGTGGGGTGAGGATGAGGCTGAGCTGAATCGGACTGTGTATGCGCAGACGGGGTTGTTTGCGGTTGAGGTGGCGCTGTTTCGGTTGTTGGAGTCCTTCGGTGTCGTTCCTGATGTGTTGATTGGGCATTCGGTTGGTGAGTTGGCGGCGGCGCATGTGGCGGGGGTGCTCTCGCTGGCGGATGCCTGCACGTTGGTGGCGGCGCGTGGTCGGTTGATGCAGGCGTTGCCCGAGGGCGGGGCGATGCTCGCCGTCCAGGCTCGCGAGGACGAGATCGCCGGCCTGTTGGGTGAGTCGGTGTCGTTGGCGGCGGTCAATGGGCCGGGGTCTGTGGTGGTCTCCGGTGATGAGGATGCCGTCGAGGCCGTGCGGGAGTGGGCGGAGGCGAACGGTCGGAAGTCGAGCCGGTTGCGCGTCTCGCATGCGTTCCACTCCCACCGCATGGACGGCATGCTGGCCGAATTTGCCACGGTTGCAGAGCAGTTGACGTACGAGGTGCCGCGGATTGCGGTGATCTCGACGTTGACGGGTGTGGCCGCTTCCGGGGATGAGGTGTGCTCGGCGGCGTACTGGGTGCGGCAGGTGCGGGAAGCGGTGCGGTTCGCGGACGCGGTGCGTGCGGCCGTCGATGCCGGAGTGACGCGGTTCGTTGAGGTTGGCCCGGACAGTGTTCTCACGGCCTTGGCCGCCGGAGCGGTCGGCAACGGCGAGACGGGGGATGCCGTCTGCGTGGCAACGCAGCGTGCGGACCGGGAGGGCGTGAACGCGCTGATCACCGCCCTCGGCCAGCTCTACGCGCACGGTGGCGCGGTCGACCTCACGCCGCTGCTTGCGGGTGGTTGCCGGGTTGAGTTGCCGACGTATGCCTTCCAGCGGCAGCGGTTCTGGGTGGAGGTGGCATCGCCGGCGGTCTCTGTTGGGGCTGATCTGGTTGAGGGTGAGTTTTGGTCTGCGGTGGAGCAGGGCGATGTGGAGGGGTTGGCGGGGACGCTGGCGTTGGTTGATGGTGAGGCGTTGCGGGCGGTGGTGCCGGCGTTGTCTGCGTGGCGTCGGCAGCGTCGTGAGCGGTCGGTGGTGGATGACTGGCGTTATCGGTTCTCGTGGGCGGCGGTGAGTCTGTCGGAGGAGGGTCGGCTGTCGGGGCGTTGGCTGCTGCTGACTGGCGAGGGCGGGGACGAGTACGTTGATGTGGCGGGGGAGTTGGGGGCGCGTGGGGCGGAGGTCTGTCGTCTGGTGGTGTCGTCTGCGACGGACCGTGCCGGGCTTGCTGAGCTGGTCCGTTCCGGCGGGGAAACCGCGACGGTGTCCGGAGTGCTGGTCGCTCTTGGGGCCGTTCAGACGGCGGTTGCCGTGCAGGCGCTGTCCGATGCGGACGTCGCGGCGCCTGTGTGGGGGCTGACTCGGGGGGCGGTTTCGGCCACTCCTTCCGATGCGGTCATCGATCCGGATGCGGCGATGGTGTGGGGTCTGGGTCGTGTGGTGGCGTTGGAGTTGCCGGATCGGTGGGGTGGTCTGGTTGATGTGCCGGCTGTGGTGGATGAGCGGGCGGGGCGTCGGCTGGCTGGCGTTCTGTCGCAGGGTGTCGAGGACCAGGTGGCCGTCCGGCCCTCGGGTGTTTTCGGTCGACGGCTGGTGCGTTCCGGCCAGGTGGCGGGGGAGGAGTGGTCGGTCGCCGGCGGCACGGTGCTGGTCACCGGTGGTACCGGGGCGTTGGGTGCGCTGGTGGCCCGTTGGGTCGTCGAGCGGGGCGCGCGTCGGGTCGTTCTGCTGAGTCGGCGGGGCGAGGACGCTCCTGGCGCATCCGAGTTGCGGGAGGAACTGGAGGCAGCCGACGCCGAGGTGCGCATCGCGGCGTGCGATGTTGCCGATCGTGCCGCGCTGGCCGGGGTGTTGGCCGACGAGGAGCTCTCCGCGGTCTTCCACACCGCCGGTGTGTTGGACGACGGCGTGGTGGACGGACTGACCCCGGAGCGCTTCGCGCGGGTCTTCGCGCCCAAGGCCGATGCGGCTCGCCACCTGGATGAGCTCACCCGCGACCACCCCGTCACCACCTTCGTCCTCTTCTCCTCCATCTCGGGCTCGCTCGGCGCCGCGGGGCAGGCGAACTACGCCGCTGCCAACGCCTACTTGGACGCGCTCGCGGAACGCCGCATCCGACAGGGGCTGCCTGCGACCTCGCTCGCGTGGGGCGCGTGGGGTCAGGCAGGTATGGCAGCCGCCGACGCGGTGGAGAACCGCATGGCACGCGGCGGCGTTGGCGCCATGGACCCCGAGCTTGCCCTCCGGGCGCTCGGATTGTTGGCAACTGCCGGTGGCTGCTTCGCAGTTGCCGATCTCGACTGGGAACGGTATGCGCCCGCGTTCACCGCGGCGCGCCCGAGCTCGCTGGTCACCGGTGTCCCGGAGGCCGCTGAGGCGCTGAAGAGCGGGGACGCCGGAACCGCGCCGGGGTCCTCGGCCGGCGGCGAGGGGACACTCGCCGCACGGCTTACCGGCCTGTCGGCTGCGCAGGCACGGGCGATGGTGCTGGACCTGGTCCGGTCCCGTGCCGCGGCGGTGTTGGGTCATGCGTCGTCGGAGGCTGTTGCGCCGGGTCGGGCGTTTCGGGATCTTGGTTTTGATTCGTTGACTGCGGTGGAGTTTCGGAATGTGTTGTCGGTGGCGACGGGGTTGTCGTTGCCGTCGACGGTGGTGTTTGACTATCCGAATGCGGGGGCGTTGGCCGAGTTTGTGTGTGGTCAGGTGTGGGGTTCCGGCGTTGAGGGTGTTGTAGAGGCCGGGCCTGGCGGTGTGTTGGCCGTCGAGGATGAGCCGATCGCCATCGTCGGCATGTCCTGTCGGTTCCCGGGTGGGGTGTCGTCGCCGGATGAGTTGTGGGATCTGCTGGTCTCGGGCGGGGATGCCATCGGGCCGTTCCCCGTCGATCGTGGCTGGAACTTCGAGTCGCTGTTCGGGAGCAGCGCGGGAGCTGGCGCGTCGCGGACGAGCTATGTCCAGGAGGGGGGATTCGTTCGCGGAGTGGGGGATTTCGACGCGGAGTTGTTCGGGATTTCGCCGCGTGAGGCGGTGGCGATGGACCCGCAGCAGCGACTGCTGTTGGAGACGTCCTGGGAGGCCGTCGAACGGGCCGGTATCGACCCGATCTCGCTCCGGGGGGCCCGGGTCGGCGTCTTCGCGGGCACCAACGGCCAGGACTACGCGACGTTGATGTCGCGGGCTCCGAAGGAGACCGAGGGGTATTTGGCGACTGGCAACACGGCCAGCGTCTTGTCGGGGCGGGTGTCGTACGCCCTTGGCTTCGAGGGACCGGCGATGACGGTGGATACGGCGTGTTCGTCGTCGTTGGTGGCGATGCACCTTGCTGCGCAGGCGTTGCGTGGTGGTGAGTGTGCGTTGGCGTTGGCCGGTGGTGTGACGGT
>NZ_JBIVXW010000173.1:0-4160 GCF_044769405.1 Streptomyces sp. NPDC090442 | reverse complement strand
CCTCCACCGCAAACAACGCCGGCTGAGCACAACGCGTCCGATCCAACAACCCACACTCACCCTCACCTCCCCACACCACCTCCCGCAGAGAGACATCCAGCCCCAACTCCACATCCAACAACGCCACAACCTCATCGAAGGCATCCGCGAACACCGGGAAAGCCGCATACAACTCACGCCCCATACCCAGACGCTGCGCACCCTGACCCGAGAAGAGGAAGGCCGTGCGACGTTCGCGGGCCTCCGCGCGGGCGGTCTCGGCGATGCCGTCGGTGCCGGCCAGGAGGACGGCCCGGTGCTCGAAGGTGGCGCGGCTGGTGACGAGGGAGTGGGCGAGGTCGACGGGCGAGAGGGCGGGCCAGTCCGCGGCGAAGGCGCGCAGACGGGTGATCTGGGCGTCGAGGGCAGGAGCGGAGCGTGCCGAGACCACCCACGGGGTGAGCGCCGGCGTCCGGATCACCGCGGCCGGCTCGACGGACGGCTCGTCGGGTGCGGCCTGTTCCAGGACGACGTGGGCGTTGGTGCCGCTGATGCCGAACGAGGAGACACCGGCCCGGCGCGGTCGGCCGGTCTCCGGCCAGGCCGTGTGCTCGGTGAGCAGTCGGACGGCGCCGGTGGTCCAGTCGACCCGGGTGGAGGGTTCGGTGACGTGCAAGGTGCGCGGCAGGGAGCCGTGTTGGAGGGCCAGCACCATCTTCATCAGGCCGGCGACGCCGGCGGCTGCCTGGGTGTGGCCGAGGTTGGACTTCACCGAGCCGAGCAGCAGCGGCCGGTCCTGCGGGCGGCCCTGGCCGTAGGTGGCCAGGACCGCCTGGGCCTCGATGGGGTCGCCGAGAACGGTGCCGGTGCCGTGCGCCTCGACGGCGTCCACGTCGGCCGGGGTCAGGCCGGCGCCGGTCAACGCCTGCCGGATGACGCGCTGTTGGGAGGGGCCGTTGGGCGCTGTCAGGCCGTTGGAGGCACCGTCCTGGTTGACGGCGGAGCCGCGCACCACGGCGAGGATGTCGTGGCCGTTGCGGAGGGCGTCGGAGCGGCGTTCGACGACGAGGACGCCCACGCCCTCGGACCAGCCGGTGCCGTCGGCGGCGTCGGAGAACGCCTTGCAGTGTCCGTCCGGCGCCAGGCCGCCCTGGCGGGTGAAGCCGGCGAAGCTGGTGGAGGTCGTCATGACGGTGACGCCGCCGGCCAGCGCCATGGTGCACTCGCCCGAGCGCAGTGCCTGGGCGGCCCAGTGCAGGGCGACGAGGGAGGAGGAACAGGCGGTGTCCACGGTGACCGCGGGGCCTTCGAAGCCGAAGGCGTAGGCCAGGCGGCCGGAGATGACGCTGGCGGCCAGTCCGGTACCGGCGTGTCCCTCGACGTCCTCCTGGGCGCGGAGCACGAGGCCGGCGTAGTCCTGGCCGTTGGTGCCGATGAAGACGCCGGTGCGGGAGCCGCGGAGCCGGGTCGGGTCGGTGCCGGTGCGCTCGACGGCCTCCCAGGCGGTCTCCAACAGCAGCCGCTGCTGGGGGTCCATGGCGAGGGCCTCGCGCGGGGAGATGTCGAAGAAGCCGGGGTCGAAGTCGGCCGCGTCGTAGAGGAATCCGCCGACGCGGGTGGCACTGCGCCCCTGCCCGTCGCCGGCGAGCAGGTCGAGGTCCCAGCCGCGGTCGGTGGGGAACGCGTCGATGCCGTCACGGCCCTCGCTCAGCAGTTGCCAGAGCTCCTCGGGCGTGGTGACGCCGCCGGGGAAGCGGCAGGCCATGCCGACGATGACGATGGGGTCGTCGTCGGCCGGGGCGGCCGACGCCGGTGAGGCCGCCGGGGTGGAGTCCGGCCGGTCGCCGGTGAGTTCGGCGAGGAGGTGGGTGGCGAGGGCACGCGGGGTGGGGTGGTCGAAGACCAGGCTGGGCGGGAGGGACAGGCCGGTGGTGGCGGCGAGGGCGTTGCTCAGTTCCACGGCGGTCAGCGAGTCGAAGCCGAGGTCGCGGAAGGGCTTGTCGCTACGGATGGCGTCGGCGCCGTGGTGGCCGAGCACCGCGGCGGCGGTGGTGCGGACCGCGCGGAGGAGGACGCCGGTGCGGTCGGCGGGTGCGGTGCCGGCCAGGTGGTCGCGCAGTTCGGCGGCGGCGCCGGCCTGTTGGCGGTGCGCCTCCTGGACCGTGCGGGCCGCGGCGCGGGCGGCGGGCAGTCGGTCGAGCAGCGGGCTGGGCCGCAGGGCCAGCAACGATTCCAGCAGCCGGGGCTGTTGCAGGTCGGCGATGATCAGGGTGGGGTGCGGCTCGGTCACCGCGCGGGCCAGGGCCGGTACGGCGAGGTCCGGGGCGAGCAGCCCGACGGGGTCGGCGCCGGGGCGGGTGTGGCGGGCGGCCATGCCGTCGCCGGCCCAGGCGCCCCAGGCGATCGAGGTGGCCGCCAGGCCCTGTGCGCGGCGCCGCTCGGCGAGGGCGTCGAGGACGGCGTTGGCGGCGGCGTAGCCGGCCTGGCCGGGGTTGCCGACGGCGCCGGCGACGGAGGAGAACAGCGCGAAGACCGTGGGCTCGGCGTCCCGGGTCAGGTCGTCCAGGAGGAGGGCGGGGGCGACCTTGGCGCGGAAGACCGCGGCGAACCGGTCCGGGGTGAGGCCGGTCAGCACGCCGTCGTCGAGGACGCCCGCGGCGTGCACCACGGCGGTCAGCGGGCGGTCCGCGGGGATCTCGGCGAGGACCCGGGTGAGCTGCTGCCGGTCGGCGGCGTCGCACGCCGCCAGGGTGACGCGGGCGCCCAGGGCGGTCAGTTCGGCGGCCAGGTCGTCGGCACCGGGTGCGTCGGGGCCACGGCGGCTGAGCAGCATCAGGTGCTCCGCACCGTGGGCGGCGAGCCAGCGCGCCGTATGCCGACCGAGGGCGCCGGTTCCGCCGGTGATCAGCACGGTGCCGGTGGGCCGCCATGCGGAGGCGGGGCCGTGGTCGGGGGCGGGCGCCGCGGCGAGGCGGCGGCCGTAGGCGCCGGTGGCGCGCAGGGCGAGCTGGTCCTCGTCGCCGGCGCCGGCGAGTGCGGCGGGCAGCCGGCGCGCGGTGCGCTCGTCGAGTGCGACGGGCAGGTCGATCAACCCGCCCCAGTGGCGCGGGAGTTCCAGCGCCGCGACCCGGCCCAGCCCCCAGACGGCGGCCTGCGCGGGCGCGTCCGGCCGCTCGCCGGGGAGTGCGGCGACCGCGCCCCGGGTCAGGGACCAGAGATGGGCCGGGCAGCCGGTGTCGGCGAGGGCCTGGACGAGGGCGGCGGTGGCGGTGACGCCGGCCGGCACCGCGTCGTCACCGGCGGTCTCGTCCAGCGCCAACAGCGAGACGACGGTGGCGAGTTCGCCACGGTCGGGGCCCTGCGCAGCCGCCGTGAGCAGTGCGGCGAACGCGGCCCGGCCGGTGCCGTCGCCGGCCACGTCCACCCGGTGGACGTCCGGGCCGAGGGCGGCGAGCACGTCGGCGATCCACGGGTCGTCGGCCACGGTCGCAGGGACGACGGCCAGGATGCCGCCGCTGTCGCGCGGCGCTCCGTCGAGCGCGAGCGGCTCCCAACCCTCCCGGTATCGCAGGGCATTGACAGCCGAGTCGGCGCGGCGGCGGGTGCGCCAGGCGGACAGTGCGGGCAGTACGGGGCCGAGTTGTTCGCCGTCGATGTCCAGCCGGGCGGCGAGCGCCGACACGTCCGCGCGTTCCACGGCGGCCCAGAACTCCGCATCGGCGGCGTCCGCACCACCGCCGTCGGACCCGGTCGCCAACTCCGGCCAGAACCGCTCGCGTTGGAAGGCGTAGGTCGGGAGGTCGGCGCCCCGCGCCCCGGTGTCGGCCAGGGCGGCGCCCCAGTCGACGGTCTCGCCGGCGACGTGCAGCCTGGCCAACCCGGTGAGCAGGGCGCTCTCCTCGCCGCGGTCCTTGCGCAGGGTGGGCGTCACCAGCGCATCGGCGGGCAGTACGGTGCGGGCGAGCGCGGAGAGGACCCCGTCGGGGCCGATCTCCAGGAAGGCGTTCGCACCACGCTCCACCAACGCCCGCACACCGTCGGCGAACCGGACCGTCGCCCGCACATGCCGCACCCAGTAATCAGCGCAACCCAACTCCCCCGCCGCAGCCACCCCACCCGTCACATTCGACACCACCGGAATCCGCGGCTCGTGATAGTCGAGGCTCTCCGCAACAGCCCGG
>NZ_JBIVXW010000172.1:0-4199 GCF_044769405.1 Streptomyces sp. NPDC090442 | reverse complement strand
CGTGAGGTCCCCGTCGAAATGGGGGCGACCACCGGCGAGTTCGTCGACCCCGGCCACGTCGGCGCGCTCGTGGCCTACCTGGCCTCACCCCTGGCAGCCGCCATCCACGGCGCCGACTACGCCATCAACGCCGGCGCCATCAAAACCGTGTGACCGCCACACCCACCAGGCAGTTCACGCTGCAAGCCTCCCAGGCCGCTCCACGAGATGGCCACGTTCGAAGCGGGCCCCTGCCCTGACGAGAGCGACGAGGTGAGACGCGTTCACGGCCCGCCACCGAGCCTGGGCAGACTCGACGAGCTTGAAGACCATCGCGAGTGCCGCCGCGCGGCTGCCTGCTCCCTTGGTGACCTTCGTCCGCAGGCGGACAGTCGCGGGTTCAGCCGGTGCTGGGTCAGTGCGGGGGTGTGCGTGATACGTGGAGGATGCCGAAGCGTTCCCACAACTCCTCGGCGCGGCGCAGCCGTTCGGTGGTGTACTCGGGGCGGTGCGTGGCGAGTTGGGCGCACAGGGCCTGGGCGAGGGCGAGGGCGGCGGTGAGGGAGGGGAAGAAGGCGGTGCCTTCGGCGGGGACGGTCAGGACATGATGTGCGGTGCGGGCGAGGGTGGTGGTGGCCGAATCGGTGATGGCGCACACCGTGGCGCCGCGTTCCCGGGCGGCTTGCGCCGTGCGGACGGTGTTCTCGTAGAGGCGCCAGAGGCTGATGGCGATGACGGTGTCCTGTGGGCCGATGTCGGCGAGGGTGTTGAGAGTGTCGGGCCGGCCGTGGTCGCCGAGCAGTTCGACGGGGTACCCGGCCAGCGCGGCGTTGTGCGTCAGGGCCAGGCCGATTGCGGCGTAGCTGCCTTCGGCGCTGACCAGAGTGCGCCGGCTGGTCGCGATTGTGGCCACCACCTGCTGGGCGGTGGCCGCATCGAGGTGCCGGTTGGTCAGGGCGACGGATTCCAGGTCGCGGCGCAGGGAGTCGGCGAAGACGCCGTCTTGCCGGGTGTGGTGTTCGGCGGTGATCTCGGGGACGCTGAGTGAGGTCAGGTAGCGGGCCCTGAGTTCGTTCTGGAGGGCGGGCCAGCCGGAGAAGCCGAGTGCCTGTGCGGTGCGGGTCACGGTGGCCCCGTTGACGCCGGCTGCGTTCGCGATCTGCTGGGTGGAGCCGTAGGTGCTCATGCGTGGCTGGGCCGCCAGTACGTCCAAGACGGCCTGCGCCTTGGGGCTGAGCGATGTCCGGGAGGTCTGCTCACGCAGCCACTGCCCGGCCACGGCGGAGGCCGGATCCTCCGGATCCCGTGCTTTCGCCTCGCCCTCGGGTCGCTCCACCGTATTTCCTTCCGTTTCCCCGGGCGTTGTGCGGGCCCACAGCATCATCCATCGCCGACGTGGCGAGTGCGCCGACTGTGTTGGCCCGTCCGGCGGGCTACAGGGTTCCGCATCAAGTGTTGCAGATGACGATATACGCATCTACCGTTGCATGGCATGTCGCGTTTGTCCGCCATGAACGCTGCCCCGACGGATTCCGTGGCCCCGACGCCGCCGGGGCCACGGTCATGGCCGGACGGGTCGGTATCCCCGTCCACCTGTTGATTCGCCGGCATCTTCAGGCCGGGCCATCACCGTCCTCGCCGCCAGGGGCGTCAGCATCCCGGCCACCGCCCGCTGGAACGCATCGTTTCCGCCCCCGCCCAGACGGGCCGAACCACCATTACCGCGCAAGGAGCACTTTGCCCATGACCACCGGCCTTCCCTCCACTGCCCCGCTCCTGCTGCGCAATGCCCGCATCCTCGACCCCGAATCCGGCACCTACACCGAGGGCGACCTGCTGGCCGTCGACGGCCGGGTCGTCGAGCGCGGCACCCACCTGAGGGCCCCCCGGCATGCCGAGACGCGCGACATGCGCGGCTCCTACGTCCTGCCCGGACTCATCGACGCGCACGTCCACGTCACCGCCATCACCGCCGACCTCGCCTCGATCGCCACCACCTCCCCCCTGTACGTCGCCGCACACACGATCAAGATCATGGGCGGGATGCTCGACCGCGGCTTCACCACCGTCCGCGACCTCGGCGGTGCCGACTACGGAATCGCCGCGGCCCAGGCCGAGGGCACCGTCCGAGGCCCCTGGCTGGCCTTCGGCGGCCGGGCCCTGTCCCAGACCGGCGGCCACGGCGACTACCGTGGCCCCGGCACCCACCTGCGGGACGACCACCCCTGCTGCGGCGACGACTCCCGCATCGCCGACGGCGTGGACGCCGTCCGCGCCGCCGCCCGCGACGAACTGCGCAAGGGCAGCCACCACCTCAAGGTCATGGCCTCCGGCGGCGTCGCATCCCCCACCGACCGGATCGACTCCACCCAGTACTCCATGCCCGAACTGCGCGCCGCCGTCGAGGAGGCCGAAGCCTGCAACCGCTACGTCGCCGCCCACGCCTACCACGCACGCGCCGTCAACCGCGCACTCGAAACAGGCGTCCGTTCCATCGAACACGGCAACCTGATCGACGACCGCAGCGTCCAGCTCCTCCTCGAACACGATGCCTTCCTGGTCCCCACCCTGGTCACCTACTGGGCCCTGGCGAACGAAGGCCCCGGCTTCGGCCTGCCCGAAGACAGCCACCGCAAGGTCAACGACGTCCTGGACGCAGGGCTCGCCGCCCTGGAACGCGCCCACCGCGGCGGCGTCACCCTCGTCTACGGCTCCGACCTCCTCGGCGGCATGCATCGCCACCAAAACGAAGAGTTCCGCATCCGCGCCCGCATCCAGCCGCCCATTGACGTCATCCGCGCCGCCACCACCAACGCCGCCCGGCTCCTGGGCCAAGAAGGCAGCATCGGCACCCTCACCGTCGGCGCCCGCGCCGACGCCATCGTCCTGGACACCGACCCCCTCCAAAACCTCGCCGCCCTCGCCGACCCCGCCTTGCACATGCCCCTGGTCATCCAGGCCGGCGCCATCACCCACGACAGACACCCAACCACCTGACCCGGACCGGAACAGCCCTCGCCGTGTTGCCCGACCCCGTCGGGCACCGCCGACTGTCCGTTAACGACGAGGAGATCTGTGACCGGGCCGCGCTGCTTAAATCGTTCCGGGCCCCGCGAGTCTAGAGATCTTTAACGGCTGAGGTTACGGCGGTTGGAGGTCGAGCCGAGTCTTGGCGATGAGCCCCTCGATGAGGTGGGGACGGTACTGCATCCGTTTCAGTCGCGTCTTCACCAACGCGGTGAGCTGATCGAGACTGTGTTTGGTGAGGTTGGTCAGCGACCTTTTCAGGTGCGACCACACCCCCTCGACGGGGTTGAACTCTGGGGCATAGGGCGGCAGTTGGTAGACGGTCAGCCATAACCGGGCGGCGATCAGCTCGTGCATGTTGCGGCTGACGTGCATGTTCAGATTGTCCCAGACCAGAACGATGGGGCCCCCGAGCTGCTGGTGCGCAGCATCCAGCAGGCGGGCGTAGTCGGTCTCGGTGAAGCCTTTGCGGCGGCCCTTGGCGGGACCGCGATCGAGGTGGATGCGGTAGATCAGCCGTGGTTGGCGGCCGGGTTTGGTGCAGATCAGCGCCGCCATGGAGACACGCTTGGTGCCTGCGGCGGTGACCCGCACCACCGGCGTGTGGCCTCGGCGACCCCAGGTGCGGCCCTTGGGCGGCCTCAGGCCCTGACCGGCTTCGTCTTCGAAGCAGAGCCAGGCACCCAAGTCCGCCGCCGTCTTTTTATGACAGGCCACTGCTCCTCCTTCCAGACGGCGATCTTCGCCTCGTCCCGCTCGGTGGCCTTGCGAGAGGGGGCCTGCACGCTCCAGCCGATGCGGTGCAGCAACAGGTCCAGCCCGGCCAGGGTGTACTCGACGCCGAACCGGCTGCGCACGATCTCAGCGATCCGGGCCAGCGTCCAGCACTGGTCACTCCAGCCGGAGACGGCCGGTCCGGCATCCAACACCGTCTCCAGAACCCGAAGTTGTCCCGGGACCAGCTTGCAGCGGGCGCCGCCGGGTCCCTTGGACACCAGTGCCTGCCGACCGCCTGAAGCCAACGCCCGCCGCCAGCGGTTCGCAGACATCCGCGTCACCCTGAATCGTCGGGCTACATCCCCGTCACTGAAGGTTTCTCGTGCGCCCAGCAGAACAGGAGGTGACACCGTGACGTAGCGGTGTTCTTGCTGTTCGGAAGCTCGTCGTCGCCTGCCGGTGGAAGTCCGGTCCGG
>NZ_JBIVXW010000171.1:0-4243 GCF_044769405.1 Streptomyces sp. NPDC090442 | reverse complement strand
TACCGTCTCTTGACCACTGCCGAGGCGGCTGAAATTGCAGGTGTCACCATCGCATGCATTCGCCAGTGGGATCATCGAGGCTATCTCACCCCCATGGCCCATCAAGGAAATAGAAACCTGTACCGTGAAGATCATGTCCTGGAAGTCGAACGTATCCGCCGGGAGGCTTCTACGGGGTCGAGGTCTGGTCGCAAGTAGATATTATTTGAATGAAGGTTTCTCATCCTGAGCGCCAGGCAATCTCGATGGTGTGAACGGCGGTGACGGTTCGACTGATGCGGTTGGGGCTGCACCGTGCTTTGCGGAAGATCCGCCATTGCTTCACCCTCCTCGTCCCGCCAGGTACACAAGGCACCCAACTCGACTGATCCTCCACAAAAGTGACGTCTCGCCAGTCGAGAACGCTCACGCCCTGTGCCCCACCCACCAGCCACCTGTCACATCGTCAGATAGCCAGCCCAATCACGACCTTCTGAATGGATACCACCTCTCCGCAGCGAATTGCGCAGCAGAGTCGCCCTGTTGCCGATGCGTGTCAGATAGGCGAAGAATGATGTGAGGAAAGGGGGCGGGGCAACGGTCTGGTCTAAAGAAGAGCTCCGTCCGGGGCATGCTTGCAGTGATGCCGAATGGGGCCTATTAGGCAAGTAGTCTTCAGCGTTGCCGGTCTTTGAGGTCTTTGGGAGCCTGCTATGTGCGCATTGTCAGTGAGGGAATTACAGGGTCTGCTCGAGCAAGCTCGTTCCACGGAATCGCCCTTCAGGGTGCGATCCGAGGACCTCTCTCTTGAGGGGGCGGATACCCTCTTTCGTTCCTACCTTCGCGGGGACTTGGTGGTTCAGTACCCGTTTGATTACGATGATGCGCCGCTGAGCGTCAGGGGGACTGTACCGCTGGGTGAACTCGGGGAGTTAGACGACGTGGAGGTGGAATTTTCCGCCTCCAGTGAAGACCCTGAGGGGCGGGTCACGGGGGTTGCCCTGGCGGCTGAGTTACGGGAGTGGAGGGTAGAAACTACTTATCTCGTGGTTGACCTCGCTGGCTTTATGCGGGAGCCGGGTTTTGATTGCCCAATGCTGGTCCTGGGGGCTACCCCCGAGGAGGGCCAAACAGGCGGTGAGGTCGTTTCTTGGGCCTCTGCTGGGGTCGGATTTGAGGTGAGGGGAAAACGGGCTTGTCTACTGGTTTCCACACCTGATCCGGAGGGTGAGACACCTGACACAGGGGTCTTTGAGTTGTCTGGTATGTTCGACTCTGGCCTTGGTCTTGAGCGGCTCAGCGATTTGGTGCAGCTGCCCATGATGACCGGGATAAATACGGAGGAGCTGGAACTCCCAGAGACAATACCGTCTCCTAATACCATAGGCTGGGCGGGGATTAGGGCAGGATTCGACCCTGCACGTGGAGGCGTGCAGTGGATGTGGCTGGAAGCGGGCTTGAAGGGGGCAAAGTGGTCCGTAGTCGATGACTGGCTTTCCCTGAGCGATACATCGGTGCTGTACGGGATAGGATGGTATTCGTTCGACGACGAAGAACAGGCATCATCGAGACGTCACTTGATTTCACAGGAAATCAATGCCAGCCTTGACATCAAAAACAACACACTCGATGCACACATCACCCTTCCAAGTGAAATCATAACAGCTTCCTTACAGGATCCTGTTAACGTGAGAGACATCATCGGTGACACCCTGGGAGACATTCCTGCATTTGATGATGTGACGGTTTCCTCCATTTTCGCTAGCGGCAATCTTGATAACAAATCCTACACCGTATCCTGTTCTCTGGATACTTCCTGGGAATTTTTTGACGGCGTGACGATGACGGGGGTTTCACTCCACCTCGACGGGCTCGGTGGTCCACCGGATATTTTCTTCATCTCGGGCAGTTTTGACATTGCCGGTACGACTGTCTACGTGGAGGCCCGGAAGGCGGTTGCCGGGGGGTGGATGCTCTCGGTGATCGCCGAAGATCTCGAGTTTTCCGGAGTGTGCGATTGGCTAGAAAGCACGTTCCCTGGCTTACGCGTGCCTGCGGCTGTGTCCGGGACGGTCCTGCAGCGGCTGGCGTTGACCTTCGAACCGAGTACCCGGACGATCGCAGTCAGCTGTACCGGTTCCATCCCCCTCGGGGGTGGGGATACGGAGGCTTTGCTTGATCTGCACGCGCAGGCGCGAAAGACCGGAAGCTCGTTCAGAGGTTTATTCTGGGGCGAGCTGGCTATACCCATTTCCCTGGACGGCGAGGCTGAAGAGCCTACCCCGGGAGAAGAAGCTGCAGTGCAGTGGATGCGGTTCACCTTGTCATTGGATCTCTTGCCTGAGACGAAGTCGCTGGGTGCTTCGTGGTCTGCGGTGGGTGAGGAGGGGGTGTCTGTTCTTGCGGTTCTGCGTGCGTTCGGTATGGCGAATGACGATCTGGTGACTGTGCTTCCGGAGGGTTTGTGGCCGGTGGTGCGGGAGGTGGGGATTGCGTACGACTCTGGCAACAAGGTGTTCGTGCTGGCGGTGGGCACGGGGCGCATAGGGGTGGTGGCCGCGTCGTCTGACGTGGAGGGTACCCGGTCGTATGCAGTGTTGGTACGGGGTGCTGTGGGGGTGCGGCTGTCGGGGCTTCCTCTGGTGGGGTCGGCTGTCCCTCCGGAGGCTGATGTGGTGCTGCGTGGGGTGGAATTCACCCTGGCCTCCCGGGAATGGAAGAAGCAGCACGCAGAAGATGCCAATGACTTGCTGCGCAAGGCGGATCCGGAGTCCCTGCAGGTGATCCCGCGCCTGCCCGAGGCTGGCCTCAAGCCGGGCGTGCGGCTGGTCCTCGACGTGGACGCGCCCGGAGAGGTTGTGGGCCCGCTGGTGCTTCCGCTGACGTCTCCGGGGGTGGCGGAGGGCAGTGGGAGTCTTCCCACCGTGGTGCCTGCGGCAGCAGGCGTGCCGGGTGTGTCGTTTGATGTGGGGGTGCGGCTGGGGCCGGTGAGTTTGCACAGGATCACAGTGGGCTATGAGCAGGGGCTGGTGCGGGTTGGTTTTGATGCCTCGATGGCGGTCGGCCCGGTCGCGCTGACCCTGCTCGGTCTGGGAGTGTCGGTGGACCCGGCTTCACTCGGCGGGGATGCGCTGGCCGAACCGGCGTTCGCTGTCGAGTCGAGGGTCGAGGGTGCGCAGGTGCTGCTGTACAAGCCTCCTGTGCGGGTCAGCGGCGGACTGATGCGGCGAAAGGATGACGCGTATGCGGAACTGATCACAGGGGGAATCGCTGTCGAAGCCCAGGCGTTTGCTTTGCAGGCGGCGGGCAGTTACGCCCGCAGCCACGAGGGGTGGAACTCACTGTTCCTGTTCGGCGAGGCGTTCGGGCAGGGCGGGACAGCACTCTTCGGGCCGCCGCCATTCACCGTGATCGGGCTCTCGCTGGGCTTCGGGGTCAACAGCACCGTCCGTGTCCCCGAACTCGGGGAGATGGACTCGTTCCCGTTGATGGCACGGCTCGGCGGCGGCCAGCCCGGTACCTCGCCCGAGCAGATCCTTGAGCAACTGAAGGGGTGGATCAGCCCGAAACAGGGCCAGTACTGGGGTATGGGCGGTGTGCTCTTCACCTCCTTCCGGTTCATCGAGTCCCAGGCCCTGCTCCTGATCGAAGGCGGCGAGCAGTGGAATGTGACCCTGCTGGGGCGGACCAGCCTGGCCCTGCCCCGCGGATCGAGTACTCCGGCCGCACGCGTCAACATCGACCTGCTCATCGCCTACCGCTCGGAACAGAATCTGCTGTCTCTCGACGCGGTGATCGCGGCTGGCTCCTACATCCTGGACCCCGGCTTCACCCTGAGCGGCGGGATCGCCCTGCGGGTGTGGACCGGTGATGACCACGCCGGCGACTTCGCCCTCTCCGCTGGCGGCTACCACCCCGGCTACGAGGTCCGTAAACGATTTCCGTATTACCCGGAGCCGGCCAGGCTCGGTTTCTCCTGGTCGCCCGGCGGGGGCATCACCGCTACGGGAAGCGTCTACGGCGCGGTCACCAGTAACGCCATGATGTTCGGCGGGCGTCTAGCTCTGGACTACGCCGCCGGCGGCGTATTCCACCTCCAAGCATGGATGGACGCCAAGGTCGATGTCCTCGTCCAATGGAAACCCTTCTACTTCAATGCCTCGATAGGAGTGCGGGTGGGGGCGGCGGCCACCGTCAAGGTGTGGTTCATCCGGGTGAGGGTGTCCGTGGAGGTCGGTGTCGACCTCGACATCTGGGGCCCCCC
>NZ_JBIVXW010000170.1:0-4420 GCF_044769405.1 Streptomyces sp. NPDC090442 | reverse complement strand
CATCACAACATCCTTGTCTGGCAGGGGAGAAGGGCCTGCCAGGAACCAACCTCCCAACAAAACACACCAGAACTAAGCAGCGACACCCTACTAGGCGTGCCCACGATCGGGGATCGCATCGCCCAGACGGTGGTTGCCGGGGTCTTGGAGAAGAAGGCCGAGCCGGCCTTTCATCCGGACTCCTACGGCTACCGTCCCGGGCGGTCGGCGATCGACGCTGTGGGCCGGTGCCGTGAGCGCTGCTGGAAGGCGGACTGGGTCATCGACCTGGACATTCGCGCGTTCTTCGACAGCGTTCCGTGGGACCTGGCCCTCAAGGCGGTCGCCGCCCACACTGATCCGTCCCAGTCCTGGGTCCTGCTGTATGTGCGGCGCTGGTTGGCCGCACCGCTGCAACTACCCGATGGGACACGGCGCGAGCGGGACCGGGGGACGCCTCAGGGCTCCTCGATCTCGCCGGTCCTCGCCAACCTCTTCCTCCACTATGCCTTCGATGCCTGGATGGCGCGGAACTTCCCCGCCATCGAGTTCGAGCGGTACGTGGACGACGCGGTGGTTCACTGCGTCAGCGAACGCCAGGCGCGCTTCGTGCTCGCGGCGATCGAGAAGCGGATGGCCGAGGTAGGGCTTGAACTGCACCCGGAGAAGACCCGGATCGTGTACTGCCAGGATGCCAACCGGCGTGCCTCGTACGAGCACACCGAGTTCACGTTCCTGGGGTTCACCTTGCGCACCCGCTCCGCGGTGCGCAAGGACGGCCAGATGTTCCGGTCGTTCCTCCCCGCCATCAGCGGGGAAGCCCTGCGCAGGATCAGTTCCGAGGTGTGGTCCTGGCGGCTGCACCACCGCACCAACCTGAATGATGCGGACCTCGCACGGTTCATCAACCCGATCATTCGCGGGTGGATGGCGTACTACGGGGCCTTCTATGAGTCGGCTCTCTATCCCCTCCTGGAACGCGTCAGCGCCTACGTGATGCGGTGGAGGGCGTTGACCCCGGAGTTTGGACACGGGGTTATGCGGCTTGGGGCAGTGTAGTTGACGGTTCGTTGAAGAGGTTCTCGTAGGCGATCGGGGAGCGTTGCCCGAGGTGCGAATGACGGCGTCGGGTGTTGTAGCGGCTCGCCCAGCTGAAGGCCGCGAGCCTCGCCTGTCGGGCGGTGGGCCACGCCTTCGCGCCCTTGAGCGTCTCCCGCTTCATGGATGCGTTCCAGCTCTCCGCGGCAGCATTGTCCGCGCTGCTGCCGACGGCGCTCATGCTCCGTCTCACGCCCGCCTTCGTGCAGGCATCGGCGAACGCGGCGCTCGTGTACTGCGACCCGTGATCGCTATGAAAAATCGCCCCGTTGAGGCTGCCGCGGGTGCGCTCGGCGGCCGCCAGGGCGTCGACGGCGAGTTCGGCGCGCATATGGTCGGCGATCGCCCACCCGGCCAGCCGGCGTGAGCACAGATCGATGACGGTGGCGAGATAGAGCGGCTTCGCGCCGGTGACCGGCAAGTACGTGATGTCGCCGACGTACTTGGTGTTCGGCGCCTTCGCGGTGAAGTCCCGGCCGATGAGGTCGGCGGCCTTCACGGCGGCCGGATCGGGGACGGTGGTGCGGTGCTTCCTGCGCAGCCGCACGCCGGCGAGCCCGACGGATCGCATCACCCGGGCGACCTTCTTGTGGTTGACACGCTCGCCGTCCTCGCGGAGTTCGGGGGTGATGCGCGGGGCGCCGTAGGTGCCGTCCGATTCCTGGTGCACCACCCGTATCCGGGCGGCGAGTACGGCATCGGCGTCCTTCCGTCTGGCCCTGTCCGGCGCGGTCTTGCGCCAGTAGTAGAAGGTGGAGCGGGCGATCCCGATGATGGCGCACAGCCGCTTCACGCCGTAACGGCGCTGGTGGTCGGCGACGAACTGGCAGCGGTTCAGGAGCCGTAAATTAACTACTGCATGAGTTGATCTCGTTGTCGTGCTCCTCGATCACGCGCCTCAAGGCTTCGAGCGTGCGCGGAGGGCGGGTCCGGCGGAAGACGAGGACCCTGGCGAGCTCGGGCCCGGCGAAGGCCAGCATCGGCTTGGACCTCCCAGCGTGGTAGCTCAGCACGTTGCGCTTGCGGCCCATCAGTTCGGCCGCGAGGGTCAGGGTGACGGTGTTGCGGCTGCGGAGCACGGCGGCCAGGACGCGGTGGCGGTGATCGAGGGTGCCGAAGCCGGGGTTCCGGCCGCGGCCGTCTCTGCCTGCCCTCTGTCGTTCGGCTTCGGTCAGGACCTGTTGGCACGGTTCGAGGCGGAGCACGAGCTGTTCGAACTGTTCTCGGGTCATGCCGGTGAGTGCGGGGTGGGTCAGGAGGAAGGTGGCCTCGGCCGGGACCGGAGGCCCTGACTCGTCGCATGGATCTTCAGGATGCTGCTGGTCGGGGTCCTGCGGGGCGATGGTGTAATTCCACTCGCCATGGAACTCGTCGCGCTCGACCCGCCGTTCGACGTCGTTGCGCTCGGCCCGGGTGAGTGCTCGGCCGGTAGGGTACGCGTTCTCGTCCAGCACGGCCCGGACGGTCAGTCCGGTGCTGGTGCGGGTGGCCGAGATGGTCTGCAGCAGCACTTCGTAGCTGGTCAGTGGCTGCCCGCGCAGGCTGTGGGTGATCCGGGAGAACAGCCGGTGCTCCACTTTGTTCCATTTCGAAGCACCTGGCGGGAAGTGCATGACGGTGATGCTCAGCCCGCACTCGTCGGCGAAGTCAGCCAGGCCCATCTTGAACAGGCGGGAGTCGGCCGAGTTGGCCCCTCCGGCGTCGGCGGTGACCAGCAAACGGTCCACGCCGGGGTAGTCGAGGCATCCTCGGACCTTCCACCAGCGGCGCAGGGACTCCACCGCGAAGGCGGCGGTGTTGCGGTCGGTGCCCACATTCACCCAGCCTCTGTCGCGCCCCAGGTCGTAGATGCCGTACGGGATGGCGACCGGGGTGTCGGGGTCGATGAAGTCGTGGTCCGGGGCGGTGATCGGCTGGCCTTTGGGGCGGTAGGTGCGGCCGGGGCGGGCGAAGTCGCCGATTGGTTCCTTCTGCTTCGTATCCACGCTCACCACCGGCAGGCCCCCGGCCAGGAAGCGTTCGGCGGCGGCGTTGATGTGCCGGAACTGGGCGTCGCGGTCGGGCACCTGACTGCCAGCCCGGGTCTTGGCCATGCCCTGCAGACTGAAGCCCATCGCACGCAGCAGGCCGCCGACCACCGGGGCGCTGACCGGATGACCGGCATCGGCCAACTCCCGGGACAAGTCCCGCAGCGAGGCAGTAGTCCAGCGCAGCGGGGACACCGGATCGCCCACCTCACGCGGCTCGATCAACAACTCGAGGGCCGCCACCAGACCGGGGTCGCGCTCCGCGGCAGACTTGCGCCCGCCGCCGGGCCTGCGCACCCGCCCCAACACCTCTGCCCCACCCGCGAGTTCCTCACGCCCTCGCGCAACGGTCGACTCCGAGACCTCCGCCAGCCTGGCCACGGCCGCGATCCCGCCATGCCCCAGAGCCCCGGCCTCGGAAGCCAGATACAGACGGCGCTGCCGCTCATCCAGATGCGGCAGCACCACCGCAAACTTCGCATCCAGCACCGACAGGACTCCATCCGGGATCGCCACAACAGCCCAACTGCCATGCACAATCAAGGTATTGGCCCGAATCCAGCAGTAGTTAATTTACGGCTCCTCACCAGCGCGTCTCCCCGGCGAAATACCGGGCCGCCTTGCGCAGAATGTCGCGTTCTTCCTCCAGCTCCCGGATCCTCTTGCGCGCGGCGGCGAGCTCGGCCTCCACGGGACTTACGGCCTGGGCCGGTGCGGCGGCCCGCGTCGGCGAGTGGGCACCGGGGCGCCGCCCGTCCGCGGCACGGATCCAGTTGCGCAGCGTCTCGGTGCTGACCCCGAGGTCCTCGGCGACCGACTTGATCGTCGCCCCGGGCCTCGACCGGTACAACGCGACCGCGTCCGCCTTGAACTCGGCGGGGTAGTGCTTCATTGCCATCTGTACGGGACTCCTGACCACCCAGACCATCAAGATCCAAGTGTCTCTGGTGTCCAAACTCCGGGGTCAGGGCCCGGATGCCCAAGAAGTTCAAACGGCTGCGGGGCAGGAAGAAGGCCCAAACGGCGTGGAACCAGGCCGTCGCACGACGGCCCCGGTTCTTCGCCCACTGGGCCTGGACCACCCGCGCCCCGCGCGTCTGGTGACCAGAACGGCAAGAGCCGTATGACGAGAGATCGTCACGTACGGATCTGTGAGGGCCGAGGGGTGAGAATCCCCTCGGCTACTCGGCGGGCAGGGCCCGCATTGCCACACCCCCGCGCCCCGGTCACGCCGCGCGCCCTCAGCCACCCGAAGCCGGCTCAAGGGAAACAACGCGGGCCCTTCGGAAGAACCCGCCGAGTCCGCCCCGCCCGGC
>NZ_JBIVXW010000169.1:0-4598 GCF_044769405.1 Streptomyces sp. NPDC090442 | reverse complement strand
CTCGCCGATCGCAGCCAGGGACCGGCAGCCGGCCAGGACCGCGCACGCCGCGATCACCAGCACCACCACCAGCGCATGCCGCACACCTCGTCGACGACGCGGATCCGGTATCCGGGCGAGCCAAGCCAGCAGCCCCGCCTCCTCCAGCCGACCGCCGGCCACCCCCCGAGCCCGGCTCAGCCGTTCCAGCGCGGGATGCGACGATATGACACAGGCGGGCATGAGCAACCCCTTCGATCACGTGAGCTTCGACAACCCACATGATCAAGGAACCTCATGCCCGCCCACCTGCCAAAGACGCCCTACACTACGACTTTGCCGAGGCCCTGGGTCGCATCCGGGCCGGTTCCGCTCCGAAGCCGCCTTCGCGTCCTTCGCCGGCGTCGCCCCGATCCCGGCTTCGTCGAGCCTGACCAACGAGCACCGACTGAACCGAGGCGGCGACCGCCAGCTGAACCGAGCGATGCACACCATCACCCTGATCAGGATGCGGCTGGACCCCGCGACGAAGGCGTACGTCGCCCGCCGCACCGGCGAGGGCAAGAGCCCCCGCGACGCGCAGCGATGCCCCAAGCGCAACATCTGCCGCCAGATCTTCAAGATCCTCGAACGAAGGAACCAGCCGGACGCGGAAGACCTGGCTCAAGCGGCTTGACACGACAGAGCAGCCTCGAGGGACCGAGGAGGCGGGCCCGCCGGCCCCGTGGTGTGGCAGGGGGCCGGCGGCCGGCGGCCGTCGGACTTTGGCCACCGGCGCACGGGGCGTCAGGTGATGGTGGGGGCCTCGGCGACGCGGCGGTCGCCGCCGTTGTTCTCCTGCCAGAACTTGTAGACCTCCACGGCGGCCTCGCGTGGTTCGTGGCGCATGGGCAGGCAGCGCTTGTCCCAGTCCTTGGCGAACTCGTCGTAGAAGGTGGCGAGTTCGAAGTACTTGCGGTCGTCGACGTAGTGGGGCTCGTAGGCGTCGCGGGTGGTGAGGAAGACGACCTCGTCCGGGGAGCAATAGTAGAGGGAGCCCAGGCACATCGGGCAGGGGTGGGCGAGGACGTAGATGGTGGTGCCGGTCAGGTGCTCGGTGCCCAGCTTGGTGCAGGCCTCGCGGATGGCGAGGATCTCGGCGTGCGCGGTGGGGTCGTTGGTCTGGGCGACCTTGTTGGGGCTCTCGGCCAGGACCTCACCGTCCTTGACGATGACGGTGGCGAAGGGCCGGCCGCCCTCGATGACGTTCTGACGGGCAAGGTCGATGGTGCGTTGGACGAAGTCCATGAGCGGACCTTTCTGGATTGAAGCGGGGAAGAGGAGGCGGGGCCGGGCCTGACCCGGCCGGCCCCCGCCGGATCAGAAGGGCTTGGTTGGCAGGTACTTGCCGTCCAAGGTGATCACCGCGCGCTCGCCGCCCTCGGGGTCAGCGACCTTCTTCACGTCGAGCTTGAAGTTGATCGCGGAGATGATGCCGTCGCCGCACTCCTCGTGGACCAGGGCCTTGAGAGTGGTGCCGTAGACCTGGAGCATCTCGTAGAAGCGGTACATGGTCGGGTCGGTCGGGATCCGGTTCGGCATCGAACCGCGGACCGGGATCGTCTGCAGCAGCATCACCGCGTCATCGTCCAGACCCAGCAGTTCTGCGACCGCCTTGGCGGACTTCTCCGGCAGCGGGTGCTGGCCGAGGACGGCGGCGGTGGTAAAGGCCACCGACAGGCCCGAGGCGTCGGCGATCTGCTGCCAGGAGAGGTCCTTACGGATCTTGGCGTCCACGGCCTGGGAGGCCAGGGTCTCGCGGGCCGTGGGGTCAAACTGGGCATGCACCATGAGAAGAGATTCCTTTCGGGACAGTGCCGGTCCGCGGTGGCGGAAACGGCTGGTTCAAGGGGGTGGTGGTCAGACCGCGGAGGCGGCGCCGGCGCCGGTGAGGTCCTCGACGCGGCCGGTGGGGATGTCGTAGACCCAGCCATGTAGGGCAACTTTGTGCGCCGCCAAGGCGCCGGCGACCGAGGGGTGGGTGGCCAGGTTCGCCAGCTGCGCGAGCACGTTCTCCCGAACGAGCACGTCCACTGCGCTGCCGTCGGCACGGGCCCGGGAGGCGTCCGCGTGCCGCAGCCAGTCCGCGATCGCCGGGGCACCTGACAGGTCGTGGTGCTGGGCCAGGGCGGTCATCGCACCGCAGGCCGAGTGCCCGCACACCACGATGTCGCTCACGCCCAGCACGGCGACGGCGTACTCGATGCTCGCCGCGACCCCGTCGGATCCGGGGGCGTAGGCGGGGACGAGATTGCCGGCGGTGCGGATGACGAACAGGTCGCCCGGCTCGCTACCGGTGAGCAGCTCGGGGACGACGCGGGCGTCCGAGCAGCTGATGAACAACGTGCGCGGGGCGTGGTGACCGGCAAGGTGGGCGAACAGGCCCTCCTTGGCCGGGAAGACGTCCCGCTGGAACCGCGCAACACCCTCAGCGAGGTCAAGCATGGGTCACTTCCTTTCGATGGCTGCCGGCCCAGCGGCTGACGAACGTTGTTCTGATCGACGTGGACACGAACGCGTCGACGGCCTTCGTTTCCACCGGCTGGGCAGCAGTTGCCGCTACTCGTAACAGAGTTGACGCAGGCACAGCTGCTCTCCACGTGTGGTTGACCTGCGACCGCAGAACTCTGGCACGCACGAGCGATCTTGAAAAGAGGTAAATGGCGAGCAAAGAAAAGGTCATTCTCGGGTATGAGAAGCCTGTCATCTTTCGACCACCAGTGGTGTGTAGTCCGGGCGGCAGAGGTTGACAGGTCTTCCTCTGTTGACTGCGCCAATGAAGGCTTGTAGTTGGGCGGGTGGTGGTGTGCTGGACCATGCCTGCCACCGGCGATTCAGGGTGATTGATGGGGTCAGCCGGCTGCGGACATTGCGGATTGCCTGGGGCCAGCAGGACGGATGCGCACGGAGCGGCCTCGGCCGTCCGGAACGCTGCTGCGATGGTGAACGGACCCGAGGACGAAGACCAGGACTGGGCATCGCCCGCGTCCGCGCCGGACACCTGCTCCTGCCCGGCCCCGACGTCCAGTTCAGCCTCACCGCGATCCAGAACCTCACCGACGCCTGCCTCGCGGCCGTCACGTGGCCACCGGGGGCCTACAACATCGCCGACCCGGTCGCCTACCTACGCGATGCGATCCTGACGGCCCTGCTACGCGCTCACGCGGTCCCGGCGCGCATCCATCACCTGCCACTGTCCCTCGCCCACGCGGCGGCCGCCACCATCCAGGCGCTCGGTCGACTACGGCCAGGTGCTTCACCAGCCTTGTCGCGGTGGGCCGTTGACCAACTCAGCCAGCCCATCTTCCTCATCCCGCAGTCACCCGCGCGGCATCCAGCCGAGCAAGCGACGCTTCCAACGGCGTCGGCAGCGCGGCGAGGAACTTGCGTGCCTGACCGCAGTAACAGCGGACGGACTCGGCCGCCAAACCGCGTTCCCCACGGAGGTAGGCGCCGTAATCCACCAGCAGTTCCTCCACAGCACCACCTCCGGTCGCCGCCGGAACGGGTATCACGCCAGCATTCCGCAGCACCTTAACCACCGCACCTAGCGACCGCCGAGCCACCGGCTCCGACTTACACACCGCCCGCCGGAAGGCCAGGAACTCCTCCACCCTCGACGGCTCCAGCGCGTCCGGCGAGAGTTCCCGCCGGCCCATCCACGCGCTCAACCGCCTCATCATGCGTACCGCGTCCGTCACCGACGACCCCGCGTACCCCAGCGACGCCAACTCCGTACGCAGCAACGACTCGTACGGCGACAACGGTCCCATCATCACCAACGGCACCGGCCCACGGCGCCGCCCACGGCTCACATCCATGATCTTCTCCCGTCTGCAAGCCAACTCGCCCGCCCAGACAGGGATATAGACCCCGTAGGCCGTGGACGCCGATTATGCTGAACTTTCAAAAACTGGACTGCAGATCCGTCATGCTCTCGCCCCCGCGGTCGGCATAACCCAACGTGCGGCATAAGCGGACGACTGAGTCCTGGCAGTGTCGGGGACACGGAAATACGCCGAGAGCCTGTGCGCGGAAGCGGCGGAGGTCTTGTCCACGATGGGCCTACGCCTGTCGCCGGAGAAGACGCTGATCACCCACATCGACAAGGGCCTCGACTTCCTTGGTGCGACACGATGTCGCTTGGTTCGAGTGAGCGCGCTGATTGGAGGGCTGAGACCGATGGCGGCAGCGTAGCTCCGGATAAGTGTTCATAGGTCCGTCCCCGCTCTGACGTGCGTTGCTGGTAACGGCAGGGTGCGAAGCTCAGGGAAGACGCCCAAGGGCTCCCGCTCCATCCGGGGGTTACAGGCAAGGGGAAGGCCGGACGGGCGAGTACACGCGAACTCTCGATGATGCCTCGATATCGATACCCCCGGAGATGGGATGGATTGCTGGGGGCAGGGCTGGCCGTTAGGAAACGGCAGGCGGCGGCTGGTGACTAGGAGCCAGCCGCGAGAACACCGCCGCCCCGGGGCGCAGAGACCCGAGTTCATCAGTTGGTGGGCACATGAGCCGGGCCGGGCTGGTGTCGTAGCGGGTCAGCGAGGTGCGGTTTGGTGGAGGGCTGCGAAAGCGTG
>NZ_JBIVXW010000168.1:0-4677 GCF_044769405.1 Streptomyces sp. NPDC090442 | reverse complement strand
GGGGGGGCGGGGGGGGGGGGGGGGGGGGGGTGTGGGGGGGGGGGGGGGGGGGGGGGGGGTGGGGGTGGTGTTTGTTTCGCCCCCCCCCCCCCCCCCCCCTCCGGCACCGAACCCGCCACCCACCACCCAGCGGGGCCCCGCCCCAACACCCCCTTCCGCCGAAGGCGGAGACCCCACCACGGCGGGGAAGCCGGCAACGTAGGGGACCTGCGGCGTCAGCCGCCGTAGGCATAGCATGGGACCAAAGACCCATAAATACCCTTAGTGCGCTATATCGGCGCAGTTCAGGGGGCCGTGATGGTCGGAGAACTGGTGGCGGCCGGCGTGGGGCTGGTCTCCGCGGGCGCGGTCTATCTGGTGGCCGCGGCGCGAGTGGTCAAGCAGTACGAACGGGGCGTGGTGCTCCGGCTGGGGCGGTTGACCGCTCCGGCGCGCGGCCCGGGCTTCACCATGATCATCCCGGGTGTGGACCGGATGCGTAAGGTCAACATGCAGATCGTCACGATGCCGGTGCCCGCGCAGGAGGGCATCACCCGGGACAACGTCACGGTCCGGGTCGACGCGGTGGTCTACTTCAAGGTCGTGGACGCCGCCGACGCGGTGGTCCGGGTCGAGGACTACCGGTTCGCGGTCTCGCAGATGGCCCAGACCTCGCTGCGCTCGATCATCGGCAAGAGCGAGCTGGACGACCTGCTGTCCAGCCGCGAGAAGCTCAACCAGGGCCTGGAGCTGATGATGGACAGCCCGGCCATCGGCTGGGGCGTGAGCGTGGACCGGGTCGAGATCAAGGACGTCTCGCTGCCGGAGACCATGAAGCGCTCGATGGCCCGCCAGGCGGAGGCCACCCGGGACCGCCGGGCCCGCGTGATCAACGCCGACGCCGAGCTCCAGGCGTCGAAGAAGCTGGCCGAGGCCGCCGCGGCGATGTCCGGTCAGCCCGCGGCGCTCCAACTGCGGCTGCTCCAGACCGTGGTGGCGGTCGCCGCCGAGAAGAACTCCACCCTCGTCCTGCCGTTCCCCGTCGAGCTGCTGCGGTTCCTGGAGCACGCCGGGCACCAGGCCCAGGCGCAGACCGCGCAGACGCGGGCGGAGACCGAACGGGCCCGTGCGCAGCGGCCGCCCACGGCGGAGCGGACGGTTCCGGCGGACGCCGCCCCGCCCGTGCCACCGGCCCCGGACGGCGCCGTCGAGGACCCCCTCCCGGTCCTCGAAGACCTCCCGCGGGCCGAGAACCTCCGCAGCGGCTCGCCGTAGCCCGCCCCGCACCGCCACCGAGGACGACCGCCGCACCCGGGTACGGCGGTCGCCCGCCGTGCGGCGACCGGCCCCGTGGCGGCGCGCCCTGTCCTTCGCGGGACGGCGCTGGGAGGATGCGCCCATGGGGGATTCAGGGGAATCGACCGTGCAGTGGTTATGGGACCGGCAGAGCGTCTGGTCGCAGGCGGCGGACCGGGCCAAGCGCGCGATCGGGCGGGCCCGGACGGTCGCCCTCGTGCTGGGCGTGGCGGGGGCGTGCGCCGGCACCGCGGCCGCGCAGGTGATGGCCTGGAGCGAGGGGGCGGGGAAGGCCCTGGCGCTGGTGGCGGCCGTCGCGGTGGGGCTGGTGCCGCTGACCGCCAGGGCGGCCGGCCCCCAACAGGTCCGTGACTGGACGCGGTTGCGCGCGCTCAGCGAGGAGCTCAAGAGCGAGCTCTACGCCTATCTCGCCCGGGTCGCCCCCTACCGGGACGCGGACGCGTCCCGGGTGTTGCTGGACCGTGCTGAGCTGGCCCTCGCGGACGCCGGCGACCTGGCCGGCCGCACCCTCGCCCTCGCCCCGCGGCGGCGCGCGCTGCCCGCCGTCACCGACGTCGGGTCCTACGCGCAGGTGCGGGTCGCCGGCCAGATCGAGGACTACTACCGGCCCCGGGCCGCGCTGATGAGCCGGCGCGGCGCCCAGGTCCGGTGGGCGGAGCTGGCGTTGGCGGCCCTGGCGGTGGTGCTGGGCGCGGTGTCCGTCGTCTTCGGGGCGGACTGGGCCACCGCCTGGGTCGCGACGGTCACCACCGTCGCCGCCGCGGTCACCGCGCACGCGGCAGCCGCCCGATACGCCTACCAGGAGCTGGAGTTCTCCCGCACGGCCGCGGAACTGGAGCGCCTCTCGGCCCGCCGCGCCCAGGGGGCCGACCCCGCCGCCGACGACGCCTTCGTCGGCCGGTGCGAACGGGTCATCTCCGCGCAGAACGAGGGCTGGACGGCGAAATGGCGCAGCGCGTAGGTCGCTTGGCGCGCTGAGGCCACCAATGGCGGGACTTTTTCCGGACAGCCGAGATCCTCACACTTCCGGTGGCCGCCGACCGCGCCACCCGCCCTCTGATGTCCGTACTCAGGAGTAAAGCGGTCGGATATCGGTGTGAACGAGATGTGGGGAAAGCGTGAACTCCCGTATCTGAGACCGGAACCCGGTCTTGTGCACGAGTGGGGCGGGTGGGAATACTCGGCTCCGTTGGCATGGACGCGACTCCCCGAGGCGGCCGCCACGGGGTGGTGCCGTCCGTGCTCGGTACCTCACACCTCACTCTCGGGCCCGCATGGACTCCCCACGGTCCGGGCCCAACCCCCCACGGGAGGCCCTGAGTTGAAGCACCGACGCATACCCCGCCGCCGCACGATGCTGGCCGGTGCCGGCGCGCTCGCGCTGGCCGCCACCGCGACCGTCACCCTCGCCAACGCCCACGCCGCACCGGCGCCCACGACGGCCAGGCTCTCGCCGGCCGCCGCGACCACGCTGGCGTCCCAGCTCAAGTCCGGCACCGCCGGCGCGTACTACGACGCCCAGGCCAAGAAGCTGGTGGTCAACGTCGTGGACCAGGCGTCCGCGGCGAAGGTCCGGGCCAAGGGTGCGGAGCCGAGAATGGTCAAGCACACGATGGCCCAACTCGACGCGGCCCGGCAGACCCTGAAGGCCAAGGCGACCATCCCCGGCACCGCCTGGGCGATGGACCCCAAGGCCAACAAGGTCGTGGTGACCTCCGACCGCACGGTCACCGGCGCCAAGCTGGACCGGCTCACCAAGGTCACCAAGGGCCTCGGTGACACCGTCGAACTCCGCCACACCAATAGCCAGTTCCGTCCGCTGATCGCCGGCGGCGACGCGATCTGGGGCAGCAGCGCCCGCTGCTCGCTCGGGTTCAACGTGCTCAAGGGCAGCGACCCGTACATCCTGACCGCCGGTCACTGCGGCAACGCCGTCAAGGAGTGGTCCGACCAGCAGGGCGGCCAGACGATCGCGACCACCGAGACGTCGAAGTTCCCGGGCAACGACTACTCGATCGCCAAGTACACCGGCGACACCGAGCACCCCAGCGAGGTCGACCTCTACAGCGGCAGCCCCCAGAAGATCACCAAGGCCGCGGACGCCACCGTCGGCGAGAAGGTGAAGCGGTCCGGCAGCACCACCCAGGTGCACGACGGCACCGTCAAGGCGCTGAACGCCAGCGTCAACTACCAGGAGGGCACGGTCGACGGCCTGATCCAGACCGACGTCTGCGCCGAGCCCGGTGACAGCGGCGGCGCCCTCTTCGACGGCGAGAGCGCGCTCGGCCTCACCTCCGGCGGCAGCGGCGACTGCAAGCAGGGCGGCGAGACCTTCTTCCAGCCGGTTCCGGCCGCCCTCCAGGCGACCGGCACCAAGATCGGCTGACCGACCCGGCCGACCGACCCCCGGTCGACGGCACGAACCGGCCCCCGGACGCTCTCCTCGTCCGGGGGCCGGCGCCGTCCGCGGTCCGCCGTCTCCTGGTGGTGCGTCAGGACCGGCCGACGAGCGGTCAGAACTCGAAGACCGAGCCCTTGCCGTCCGTCATCACGCAGGAGTTGGCGAAGGTGTGCGTGTACGAGACCCGGCGGCCCTGCCAGACCCCGTCCGCGGTGACCACGACCGGGTCCCACAGCATGTTGCACATCCGGGTGCTCTTCGTCGCGCCCTCGGTCACCGCGGCGAAGTCGCCGCCGACCGCGCGCAGTTGGGTACAGGCGGCCATCGGGGCCGGGTGGGTGCCGGTCGCCATCGGCATACAGCTCAATGTCGCCGCGCGCTCCACCGTGGCGTCCGCCCGGGTCTCGCCCCGACCGACCGTCAGCACCAGCTCGGACGCGGCGTAGAGGCCACCGGTCCGGGCGGGCTGGGCCGGTGCGGCGGCGGCCTGCGCGGTGGTGGACAGCCCGCCGAGAATCAGTGCCGCCCCAAGCGCGACCGCCCCAGTGATGTACCGCATGACGAACACTCCCTTGCTCGTAGGTCCAGATACCGGACGGGAGTCTGGCCCAACCGCATCTCAAACGCACGCGCCCCGATCACTTTTGGTCGATAGGTGAAAGCTGAGGGTAATGGCGCGAAAGCGTCCGGGAGTTGGGGCGCGGGGCACCGGGGCGCGGGGCGCTGCCAGCGCCGATGGGGACCGTCCGGAGGCCCTCGATCCGCCTCCGTGAGGAGGGAATCCGGCCGCCGACCGTCCGTTCGGACGGGAGTCGATCTCCGCCGATTGTCCGAAGGGCGGGGCCTGGGCGGCCCGGGGTCCGCCCAGTGGATCAGGGGTGGTAGGCGCCTAGGGCGCTTCTGACGGATCTCCGCGGCGTCGCGGCGTCTGGCACGCACTCCCCCACGCCTTAAGGGCGCGGGGGGACCCCCTGCGGCGT
>NZ_JBIVXW010000167.1:0-4820 GCF_044769405.1 Streptomyces sp. NPDC090442 | reverse complement strand
CTCAGACAGCGTGATCGCCACAGCAGAGGGGCCCGAATGCGACATAGCAACAAGGGTACTTACTAACCCTCAAGATTTCTGGCGCATCACACTAGGAGCCGACGAGGATAACGGTCGCTACGACTACGCAATGGCCGGCTTCGACGTCACGATCGACCTCGCACCACTGCCGGCCGGACTCTGGGACATCTCCCTGGCCGTAGGCGCACAGGGCATCAGCAAACAGGCCCGCCTTGGCAGCAACCGCACACCATCGGTGATCACCGCGACCACCACGCTCATCACCCCGCAGGGCACGGCAGCCGCGCTGTACAGCACCAAGCCGTACGGCAACCTCACCCTGGACATCGGTGAAAGTAGACACAAAATACACTCACACCTGCGCGTAACGAACACCACGTGGTCCCCCGAAGCCCCCGTCACCCTCGCCGTGAACGGTCGCTGTACGCTGGCAAGTTGGCCACGGGGCTCGCTGCTCCTCCGTGCCCAAAACACGGACGGCATGGAACACGCCGTCGCAGTGCAGTCCATCGGAGTCGACGGCACCTTCACCGCACTGCTACCAACCAATACACCGGGACAATGGCAACTCTGGCTGGACCTGGCCGTACCTGGCACGCGTGCAAAATGGACGGTCCCTGTACCGCCGCAAGCATCACTCCAAGCTGCGCGTTGGCGTCGCCTCGGCCTTCCCCACTACGCCAAGCCACTGCCAGGTCACGACACACTGACCCTCCGGGTCGGACGAGTGCAACTCTTCGGAGCCGTACGCAACCGACTGAGGCGGGGGCTGAGTCGTGCTGTCCGCTGGCCCGGAAAGGGAGGTTCCAACAGACGGCGGATCCGATGATGAGCCGTTCGGCGCCGGCGCGGTGATGTCCCTGTTGACCAGGAGCCTTTTTCACGTGTAGATCATGAGGGTGAGGATCGCTGCGGCTACTGAACCGTTTCGTGGCTCATCTATGCCCGAAGGTGTGAACGCGGCTCGCGGTGGCGCAAGTTGAGCTGCTTCAAGCAGACCCTGCTTGCGCTGGTGCACCTGCGCAAGAACGAGACGCTGCCCGCTCGCGCGGTCGGCTTCGGCATCTCGACGACGACCGCGTGGCGGTACGTCGACGAGACGCTTGAGGTGCTGGCCTCCTGGGCACCCGGCCTGCACGAGTCCCTCGTCGGCCTGGGCGACGGGGACTTCGTCATCGTCGACGGCACGCTCATCCCCACCGACCGGGTTGCCGCAGACCAGCCGCACTACAGCCAAAAGCACAAGCAACACGGCATGAACGTACAGGTCATTGCCCGTCCGGACGGCACCCCACTGTGGTTCTCCCGCGCCACGCCGGGCCGCACGCACGACCTGACCGCGGCCCGCGCCCACGGCATCGTCCAAGCCTGCCTAACCCGGCAGATCCTCGTGCTCGCAGACCGGGCCTACCAAGGTGCCGGCGCCACCATCCGCACCCCGTACCACCGCCACCGTGAACAGCCCGAGCACTACCAGCAGTTCAACCGCGACCACGCCCGACTCCGCGCCCCTGGCGAACGTGCCTTCGCGCTACTGAAGTCCTGGCGGCTGCTCCGACGAGCACGATGTTCCACCCGACGCGTCGGAACAACAGTCCAAGCCGTCCACACCCTCTTGACCTGCACGTATTCAGGATGAAAACGGTTCACTGACGTGAGTTTGTTCGGGCTGGTGCGGGCGTGGCGGAAGATCCGCCACTGCTTGATTCGGGAGATGGTCCGTTCGACGGGAGCCCGCAGGGCCGCATGGACCTTGTTCGACTTCTTGTGTTTGGCGGGGAGTTCAGTGCCGGGGCGTCGTTTGATCGGGGCGATGATGGTGCCGCCGGTACCCTGGCAGCCCTTGTCGGCGAGGACCTCGAAGTCCAACTGCTCACAGACGTCGACGATGCCGTGCTCACGAGCGGCTCTGACGTCGTGGACACCACCGGGCAGGGCCGGCGAGAGCCACGGCAGCCTTCCCTCATGTGCCGTGATGACCTGCAGGTTCACACCTTCTCGCCGGACTTTGCCAGAGAAATGCCCCCAGGCGGCCACCAGGGCTGTTCCAAAGTCCTTTGGCGTTGGTGTAGTTGTTGGTCACGGTGTGATGAGGATGTTGGTGAGGGCTGTTACTGACAGATCGAGGCTCCTGTTGTGGGCGGATGACCTTGCGGGTCGTCGTCCAGAACCGGAGCCTCGATGTGCCGTCGGTCTGCCACCGTCTGTCTCGTCAAGCCGCCATCGCTGGGCGGGTGTTCGGGGCTGTCGTTGGTGGAGCGGCTGGTCAGGCTGCCGGACCCGTGCGATCGCCGGGGCGTGCGTGACCCGTTCGTGGCGGTGCTGCTGCTCGCCGCGTGTGCCGTGGCGGCGGGCGCAGGTTCCTACGCGGCGATCGGGCAGTGGGCCCGCAGCGCCCGGCAGCGGACACTTGCCCGCCTCGGTGCACGCTGCTGGCCCCGCTGAACGTGCGGATCGCGCCGAGCAGGTCGACGATCCGAAGGATCGTTTGTACCGTCTGCCTGGGTGGCCTGGCCGATTTGATGGGCGAGGGCCCGACGGGGTCCGGGTCGGTCGCGGTGGACGGCAAGAGCGCCCGCGGGCCCCCACACCGTCGGATCGCACCGCTACGAGCGCAACGCGCGAGGTCCGCTACGACCTTGGTGACTGGGCATTCCAGCCCCCAGCCTCCCTCGGCTCCAAGGGCAGCAGCGGACTCGTCGCCACCGTCTACTACCCGGCGGACCTCCGCGGCGGCCGGCACGCCGTTGGTGAGTCGGCGTGCCGGCATCTGTTGAGGTTCTGCCGGCTTATCGGGTCCTGAAGCGGCGGTAGAGGTTTCGGGCCACGTAGACCCCGGGGCCGCCGAAGCCGACGATGTCGACGCGCCCTTCGCCGGTGATGTCGGTGAGGAAGCGGGGGTGGCGGTCGACTCGCCAGCCGCCTGCGTTTTCGTGGTACCCGAACCCGCGGCATACGAACTGGGCCTGCTCGAACTGGCCGTTGCCGCGGTTGTGCGACACCCAGACCCCCTCATCGCCGAAGCCGACGATGTCGGGGTTGCCGTCGCCGGTGACGTCGGCGAGGAGGCGAAGGTGCTTCTTGCCGGTCCATCCCTGGGCGAGGCCGAAGTCGTTCAGGACGAGCTTGGCGGGTTCGAAGGTGCCGTCGCCGCGCCCGCGTGCCACGACGACGCCCTGTGGGCCGAAACCGACGATGTCCTGTGCTCCACCCTGGGTGGTCTTGAGCAGGAACCGGGGGTGTTCCTTGATCGAGTTCCACCCCTGCTCGACTCCGAAGTCGTCGAGGATGTAGAGGGGTTCGGCGAATGTTCCGTCCTCGTCTTGGAGTGATATCCAGACGCCGTTGTCGTGGCAGCCGATGATGTCGAGCCGGCCGTCACCGGTGGTGTCGACGAGGAAGCGGGGGTGCTTGTCGACCAGCCATCCGCCCGCCTCCTTGCCCTGGCCGAACGCCTTCAGGGCCGGTTCGTCGGCGAGTGGTGCGAACTTTCCTTGCGTGTCTTGGAGTGATATCCAGACGCCGTTGTCGTGGCAGCCGATGATGTCGAGCCGGCCGTCACCGGTGGTGTCGACGAGGAAGCGGGGATGCTTGTCGGCCAGCCAACCCCCCGCCTGTGCGCCGTGGCCGAACGCCTTGAGGACCAGTTCGCCGCCCGCCGGCGTGAACGTCCCGCCCTTTTTGTCTTGATGAGACACTCGGACACCGTCGGCGGCAAGCACGACGATGTCGGGCTTGTGGTCGCCCGTGATGTCCGCAACCGTCCACAGGTCCGCGGGACTTGGGGAGGGTGCGCCTTGGTGCAGGGGGCGTTCTTCGTCGAACGTACCGTCGCCTCTGCTGGGCGAGGTCACGGCCCCCTTCGCGGGTGCGAGCCCCACGATGTCCTGTCGCCTCGCTTCCGTGATGTTGGCGAGGAAGCGTGCGCCGGCCGCGGCCCACCAGCCTGGTTGCGCGCTGGGAGAGCCGGTGGCCCCCTCGATCTTCCATTCCCCGGCGTCCTTGTTGCTCCCGAATCCTTCGAGGACCAGGAGCAGGTCGCTGAAGGAGGGCGTTGTTTCGGGTACCGGCCGTAGCGCGGTGGAGCGGTCCAGTCGCCAGGACTGGCGGCTGTTCCAGTGGCTCAGTGGTGACCAGTTCAGTACGGGGTCGCTGGTGCGCTCGGGCTCGGCTGTGACGAACCGCCATCGCTGGCTCTGCGCTTCGTCGTCGTACTCGCGCAGGACGATGCGGGTGTCGTCCGGGCCGGGTTCGTCGAGGTCGAGCACGGCGCCGTCGGTCGCGTTCTCGATGAAGTAGAGGCCCGCTTGCCCCTCAACGGGGACCAGGCGCCACTGTTGGCCCTTTTTGCCGGCGGCGGCAGCCGCTTGACGGATGCTGCGGTCCGCGGCGGCGGGGTTGTCGAGCACCTTCCCGCTGACGGTGTTGCGGATCACGTATGCCTGGTCTTCCTCAGCTTGACCAGCTTGACCGCCCTTCGCGGGCTGCACGGGGGCGAGTTGCCACTGTTCGGGGCTCGGGCCGTCATCGGGGACGTCGCGGACGACGAGCGCCGTGTCCGTGCTCGGTGCGGCCTTGGCGCCGAGCGTCTTGCCTGTGGCGGCGTGGACGATCTCCAGTTTCAGTTCTTCCGTGGGCACGGGCATCGTGGTGCCTCTTCCAGGCGGTAAGAGCGTGGGCTCGGGACGGGATTGGCACGGCGGAGACCGCGGATCACGTGAAGACGTGGTGGTAGGGGACGTTCCACTCGCTGGGAAGGCGCGGGTAGAACGTGTTGATGACCGTCCCGGTGAAGTCCC
>NZ_JBIVXW010000166.1:0-4933 GCF_044769405.1 Streptomyces sp. NPDC090442 | reverse complement strand
CGGGGGGTGGTAGGCCAGACGTAAAGCGAAGCAGTCTGGCCTACCACCCCCGGAGGCCCGTCACCGCAGCCGACAGCCCCGCGCAGCGGACCCATCGGCACCGCCCCGCGCAGCGGACCGGCCCGCGCCGCAAGGCGCAAAGAACAGCACCCCCACGGTGGGAAAGCCAACAACGTGGGAAGCAGCCCAAGCGCAGCGACTAGGCTCGGCCGACGTGCGAATTCCGACCCACGGCGGGAAAGCCGAAAACGTGGGGCACAGGCCAAGTGCAACGAGACGGCGTCCGGCGCTGCTCTGGCTGCTGCTGCCTTACGTGCTGTTCCTGGTGGTGCTGCCGCTCGTCAACCGGGTCACCCCGACCGTCCTCGGCCTGCCGTTCCTGTTCTTCTGGATGCTGCTCGCCACCCTGCTGACCCCGTTGGCGGTCTGGTTGGCGCGCCGCGGTGACCTGCGGCGCGGTCACGGCCGGGGCGAGGCGCCGACCGGGGGCCGCGCGTGAACGCCACCGTCGCCACCGCGATCTTCGCCGGGTTCATGGTGCTGACCGTCGCCCTCGGGCTGCTCGCGGTCCGCGGCCGGGGCGCCGGCGGCGGGCTCACCGAGTGGTCGGTGGGCGGCCGGAGCCTGGGCACCGTCTTCATCTGGGTGCTGATGGCCGGTGAGAGCTACACCAGCTTCAGCTACCTCGGCGCCGCCGGCTGGGGCTACAACTTCGGTGCCCCCGTCCTCTACGTCCTGGCCTACATGTCCTGCGGCTACGCGATCGGTTACGTCGTCGGCCCGATGCTGTGGGCCTACGCCCGCCGCCACGGCCTGGTCGGCATCACCGACATCGTCGCCCACCGCTACCGCCGGCCCTGGCTCGGCGCCGCCGTCGCCGTCCTCGCCACCGTCTGCCTGCTGCCCTACATCCAGCTCCAGATCACCGGCATGGGCGTGGTCGTCTCGACCATCTCCTACGGCGCGATCAGCCTCAACTGGGCCTATTTCATCGGCTTCGCGGTCACCACCGCGTTCGTCGTCGTCAGCGGGCTGCGCGGCAGCGCCTGGGTGTCGGTCCTGAAGGACATCCTGGTCATCGTCACCCTCGGCTTCCTCGCGATCTACGTCCCGCTGCACTACTTCGGCGGCTACGGCCCCTTCCTGGACCGGATCGTGGCCGAGAAGCCGCAGTGGCTGACCTTCCCCGGCCACGCCTCCGGCGGCCTGGGCCAGTCCTGGTTCATCACCACCACCGTGATCAACTCCCTTACGGTGGTGATCTTTCCGACCACCGTGGCCGGCTACCTGGGCGCCCGGAACGCCGACGTGCTCCGCCGCAACGCCATGTATCTGCCCTTCTACAACGTCCTGTTGTTCGTGCCGATGCTGCTGGGGCTGGCGGCGCTGTTCGTCGTCCCCGGCCTGACCGGCGCCGGCTCCAACCTGGCGCTGTTCAAACTGGTCGTGGACTCCCTGCCGGCCTGGGCGGTCGGGGTGATCGGGGTGGCGGCCGCGCTCTCCTCGATCGTGCCGATGGCGGTCTTCATGTTGGTCATCGGCACCATGTGGGGCCGCAGCGTGCTGGGCGCCGTACCGAAACTGGCGTCCCGTCAGAAACTCTGGTCACAGGTTGTCGTGGTCGCCGCCGGCGGCCTGGCGCTGCTCCTCACCTACACCGCCCCCAACACCCTGGTCCGCCTCTCCCTGATCTCGTACGAGGGCATGGCGCAACTGGTGCCGATGCTGCTGCTGGGACTGGTGTGGCGGCGCCTGACGATGTACGCGGCGGTGAGCGGCCTGGCGGCCGGCTTCGCCCTGGTCTGCGTCCTGGTCTTCAGCGGCCACGACCCGATCTGGGGCATGAACGCGGGCATCGTCGGCCTTGCGCTGAACGTGGCGGTGGCCCTCGCGGTGACCTGGCTCGGCCCCCGGGAACGTTCCGACGACCGCCCGGACGCCGAAGTCCTGGCGCTGGACGACGAGTTCCCCGGGGTCGGGAACAAGGTCGAGGCCGGGGCCGGGGTGTCCTCGGGCTGACCGGCCCGCGCGCCCTCGCTCATCGGCCGCCGTGGTGCCGGGCCCCCACCCGGCACCACGGCGGCCGTCCCGTCACCGTCACGTCGACCCGTCACCGCCAAGAGTGAATCCTCGAACGGGCAGTCGTGATCGCTCGTGCGTGCGGTTACTCTGGAACGGACGGTCGGGCCGACGACCGCTGAGGTGTCGGTCGAGAAGCGCGGGGGAGCGCGGAAGGGGGGACGCCGGATGTTCCGCATCGCCGATGCCTGGCGGCTCTACACCAGCGCGCTGTTCTTCCTGCTCGCCGGACTCCTGCTCGCGCAGACCGGATTGACCACGACGCTGGCCGCCGCCGCGACCACCGCCGCGGTGCTGCTGCTGTGCAGCGCCCTCGCCCTGGCCGCCACCGCCCGCCCCGTACCACCGGGCCGCATACGCACGGCCATCCGCGACCGAGAACGCCGCACGGCCTTCCTGCCCCAACGCGACCCCGACGCCGCGGGCCGCCCGCGCCCCCGAGCCCCCGGCCGCGCCCTCCCGACGGCCGCGTAGCCGCCCCGACGCTTTTCCGTACGCCGCACACGCACCACTACGCGCGGGCGTACGCGTAGTCCCACGGATACGGAGTACCGGGCCTCTCCGGACGTCCGTCCCGTACTGCTCCTGCGTCGGCGCGGGTCCGCGCGGTTCGTCATGCCGTCTTCCTTTCCCCTCGGCACGACGAGACCCGTGGAGGGCTCAGCCATGTCCGTTTTCACCATCCTCGGCGCGGCGTTGGAACGCGCCGCCGAGGTCGTCGAACCGCTCTTCGGCGGCGCGGCCACCGCCGCCGCCATCGTCCTGTTCACCCTCGGCGTCCGCGCCGCCCTGCACCCGCTCGCCCGGGCGGCCGCCCGCGGCGAGAAGGCCCGCGCCGCCCTCGCCCCCCAAGTCGCCGCCCTCCAGCGCAAGTACCACGGCGACCGCGAGCGGCTCCAGCAGGCGATGGCCGACCTGTACGCCAAGAACGGCTCCTCGCCGCTGGCCGGCTGCCTGCCGACGCTGCTCCAACTCCCGGTCTTCTTCGTGATGTACCACCTCTTCTCCACCGGGAGCGGCACCCTGCTCGGCCATACGCTGCTGGGCGCCCCGCTCGGCGGGAACTGGCGCCAGGCGCTCGCCGACGGCGGGGTGGCCGGCTCCCAAGGGCTGGTCTACCTCGCGCTGTTCGCCGTGATCGCGGCGGTGGCCACCTGGAACTACCGACGCGCCCGGACCGCGGCCGCCGCGGCCCCGCCCCCCGCGGCGAACACCGCGACCCCCGGTATGGGCACCCTGAACAAGCTGATGCCGCTGCTGTCGTTCGGCACTCTGATCACCCTCGCGGTGGTGCCACTGGCCGCCGGGCTCTACGTGGTGACCACCACGACCTGGACGGCCTGCGAGCGGGCCCTGCTGCACCGGGACCGCACGCCGGCCAGCGAGCGGAAGGCGGTGCGGGGCACCGCCGTTGCGCCGGACCGAGGCGCTGTCCAGGACGCCCCGGACACGACGCGGGGCCCGCAGGCGACCGGGGACGCCCAGGAGGAGCCGGCGTCGTCGACACCCTCCCCCCTCGCGTCGTCGCGGTCGGGCGGGCCGAAGAGCCGGGCCGCACGCCAGCGGGCGGCGCGGGCCCGGGCCAACGCCGCGGCGCGGGAGTCCCGGCCGGGTAAGCCAGCAGGCGGGGACCGGGGCGGAAAGGGCTCCGGACCGACCGTTACTACCTCTCAGTAACGGTCCAGTCCGTGAACGGGGTCTTGCGGAGTGGACCCCGTTCTTGGACGATCAGCCGAATCGCTCGATGGCCGTCCCCCATCGGCCGGTCCGGGGGACCTCCCCCGACCGACCCTTCGACCACGGGAGTTGTGACGATGAAGCTGCTGCGTGTCGGAACGGTGGGGGCGGAACGCCCGGCGCTGCTCGATGCGGACGGCGTGTTGCGGGACCTGTCGGGCCTGGTCACGGACATCGACGGCGCGCTGCTCGCGGACCACGCCGCGCTGGCCCGGATCCGGGCCGCCGCGGCCGCCGGCGACCTGCCCCCGCGCGACGCCGACGGGCTGCGGATCGGCCCGCCGGTCGCCGGCATCGGCAAGATCGTGTGCATCGGGCTGAACTACCACGACCATGCGCGGGAGACCGGGGCCACCACCCCCGAGGAACCGATCCTCTTCATGAAGGCCCCGGACACCGTCGTCGGCCCCGACGACCCGGTCCTGATCCCGCGCGGCAGCGTGAAGACCGACTGGGAGGTGGAGTTGGCGGTGGTCATCGGCCGTACCGCCCGCTACCTGGACACCCACGAGCAGGCGCTGGCGGCGGTGGCCGGTTACGCGGTGGCGCACGACGTCTCCGAGCGCGCCTTCCAGATCGAGCGCGGCGGCCAGTGGGACAAGGGCAAGAACTGCGAGACGTTCAACCCGCTGGGCCCCTGGCTGGTGACCGCCGACGAGGTCCCCGACCCGCAGGCGCTCGGCATCCGCCTCTGGGTCAACGGCGAACTGAAGCAGAACGGCACCACCGCCGAGCAGATCTTCCCGGTGGCCGAAGTGGTCCGCTACGTCAGCCAGTTCATGACCCTGTACCCGGGCGACGTCATCAACACCGGAACCCCGGCCGGCGTCGCCATGGGCCAACCCGAACCCAAGCCGTATCTGCGGGCGGGGGATGTGGTGGAGCTGGAGGTCGACGGACTGGGCCGCCAGCGTCAGTCCCTGCGTTGGGCTTAGGCTTCCCACGTTGTTGGCTGTCCCGCCGTGGGGGTGCTGTTCTTTGCGCCTGCGGCGCAAGAGCTTTGGTCCGCTGCGCGGCGCCGATCCGCTGCGCGGGACGGGTCGAGTTGTCCGCTGCCGGTCCGCTGCGCGGGGCGGGTCGAGTTGTCCGCTGCGCGGTGCTGTTGGGGTGCGGTGAC
>NZ_JBIVXW010000165.1:0-4935 GCF_044769405.1 Streptomyces sp. NPDC090442 | reverse complement strand
CCTCGTGCTCGTCCGCGCGACGGCCTGCTGAATCACCCACCAGCCGAACTCCCAGGCCAACACGCCCCAACATCAATCGCGGGGCAGCCCGTAACTGACACACCTCATGGCGAAACCGCTGACACCCAGTGGCAGAGCCCACTGAAGTTCTCGTGGCGGCCGACACCTCAATGCAGCCACAGCTGATCTCACCAGCCCTACCGCACTACCCGAAGGCCGGGCAGTGCGGTTCCCGCCGCCACACTGGCTTTGTTCACGAGTTCCGACGGCAGATGTCGATGACTCCGGGAGGCACCCGCTGGCCGGTGGAGTCGATGTTCACGAGAACGGGAGGCACCTGCCGGCACTCGGCAACGGCGCCGTGGCGGGTGCCACCTGCGCCCGTAGCCAGCGCTTTTGCCCCGGTGCCCAGCCGGGCGGCAGACGGCGTTCCACCGGTCGCCACCGAGGTGCTGCCCGTTCTCATGAACATCCGGCGCGGACGGTGCCTCCCGAACTGCTGCCAAAACGCTGCTCTGCGACGTGAACAGAGCCACCACACCGATCCAGCGGCGGCAGCAGAACACCACCAGCGCCCCCTCAAAGGGGCTACGCGGTGTACAGGTAGGTGAGGCCGGGAGCGCGTTACCTATCGTGCCGGTGTCTTGGGCTCGCCGCCCTCTTGCTTCTCAAGGTCGATCCAACCGCTGATGGTGGCCAAGTCCAGGCGGGCGTCCCGGGCTATGAGCGCGGCGGGGACGCCAGCGCGCCAGGCAGCGACCGCGGCCTGGCGTAGGTCTTGGACGCGGGTGTTCAGTCCGACGTCCAGGGCCTGGGCCGAGCCGGCGGTCAACGCGACGGCGTCGGTGTCCAGCCGGTCCGCTGCCTGACACACGGCCACGCGAACAGCTGGCAGCAGGGTGTCTTTCATCGACTCTCGCTCCTCTCGTACAAGCGGCTTGGGGCGGCAGGCTCCGCGTGCAGCAGTGACCGACCTAGCCACCGCGCCACGACCTCGGACTTCCTGCCTGCCGTGCCATCCTCTTCCAGATACCAGCGCAGGGCGCGCACCCCCGGTTCCAGAGACAGCCGGGCGATCACCGGCTCCAGCGCCTGGGCGACGTCGCCAGGGACAGCGACAGTGGCCTGAAGATTGATGATGTCCTGCTGCTCCCGCCGCGTATGCAGGCCCGTCGGGGGGAGCCCAGCGGTGGCCAGCGACTGCAGGAGCAGCGCTCGGATGTGGGGCTCCTCGCTACGCTCGCACTCCAGGCGCACGGTGGCGCGAACGAGCGTGTCCGGGTCGCTGTCCGCCGAGGGCGTCCGGTCCAGCAGCCGTGCAGCCGGGCGCAGCACCAGGTGTATGCCGAGCACCGTGAGGGTGCTCAGGACGGCGAAGGCAAGCATGCCGGCGGCAGCCAGCACCCCGACGGCGGCCGAGCACCACAAGGTGGCGGCGGTGTTCAGACCGCGGACCCCAGCGCCGTCGCGGAGGATGACGCCAGCGCCCAGGAAACCGATACCGGAGACGACGTAGGAGGCCACCCGGGTCGGGCTGCCCGCGTCGCCGACCGCCACGCTGTACAGCACGAACGACGTGGCGCCGGCGGCGACCAGGGCGTTGGTGCGCAGACCTGCCATCCGGGCGCGCCACTGCCGCTCTACGCCGATGAGCGCGCCGCAGCCTACGCCGGTGGCGAGTCGGATGAGGAATTCGATCGTGGTCAGGGAGTGCATGGGCACCTCCCTCAGACTGTTCGGGCCTCGTCTGGGGCGATACGTGTGCGTACGACGACGGCCGCACGTCCTTGGCGGACGGCGCCGGTGGTGACATATGTGCCGCCGGGATCCTGGTGCGCGCCACGGTCTGTCACGACGTCGAGGATCGCCCCCGCTCGGTGCCGGGGCACGGCACGGCAGGTGTGGTGATCAAAGGGAGGGTGACCCGGACGGTGTCCACGTGCCGGGAGCGTGCAGGGACGAACGGATCGAGGGCCGGTCACGGCCCGGATTACTGCGACAGGAATCCGAATCCATGTCTCTCGCCTCCTTCCGGCCGGGGACGCGACCACTGCGCATCATCAACAGCGACTGGGCAAGGAGCGGACCAGCCCAGTATGGCTGGTTCACCCCGACTCGTTAGAGCTCTGGACAACTCAGTTCGGGGGGACCTGCGCCGACTCCAGTGCGTCCCCCGAAGAGGCCGTCTCACCGCACCAGTGCGTCTTGCGCAACCTTGACAAGTGTAGTCCCGCCTGTGACTGCGCCCGCCTTCTCCAGCCGGACGTGGGGAACAGTTGCTGTTGGTCCGGCTGCCCCAGCCACGCCCTGCCGTGGTGGTGCAGTGGGGTGTGTTATGTATGTGAGCGCTGCGATAGGTTTGACGGCCCCGATGCCGGGCGTGGTATCGGGGCCGACCGCATGCGAGCGGTGACCCCTTCAACGCGTTCAGGTTGCGGACGTCACGGTTGGCCAAGCGCGTTTTTTCACGGGGATTGCTCGAACCCGCGTCGTTGCGTGGGCCGGAGGTGAAGGGCACGGCCTGCGGCGGGGGCCGATTCGTGCGACGTGAATCGGTTGGTTCTCGCCCACGCTGCTCGGCGTGACCCCGCTTCCGCACCGTCGCAAGGGCGCTGGCACTCTGGGCCCCGAAGTCCACGGTCAGCTCGGCCTGTACGGCACCGGTTGGGGTGACGAACGTGAACCCGCAAACTGTCCCGCGCGGGACAGCGAGGCGCCCGCCTCCTGCAGTGTGGGCCTTCGGTGAGGCTTTGGCGTCAGATTCTGGCTGTGTTCGCTGACAACACGGTCAGCGACGCCGAGCGCGAGCGCATCCTGGCGCTTGGCGCCGCGCACCTGGCGACTATCTACGCTGCGGCAGGCAAGGCCCCGGTTCCAGCGGACGTGATGCGCATCGCCTTCGAGGAGTTCTCCTTGCTCCTGGACGGTACCGCGGCCCGTGTCGCCTTGCGTGAACTCCATCGCTACCAGTGACGTGATGCTCGCGGACTCTCCGACGAGTAGGACACATGCCACGGCGTGGCTGGCACGATGCGTACCCAGATGCGAGGCTCGGGCTGGCGTCGCTGGCTGCGGATGGGTTTCTCCCGAGATCGTCCGGCGGCGCCGTAGAGAGCGGAAACCGGCGACAGAAGCAACGGGACCGTTCCCTCGCCAGTCTGCGCCGCATAGTCGTCCGCGGAATTTGGGGCCCGGCGTGACCGATTCTTGCTACTGCTCCACCGTGTAACGCATCTGAGCGAAGCCGCCGACCGACGAATACGTGCTCCCTGCGCTTCCGGTAGCCCCGGATGCGACCTCCTCGGTACAGGCCAGCTGTGAGAACTCGTCGATCACTGAATGAAGGGTGGGACCGTAGAGTCGGCGTAGCCCCACTCCGAGCCGGGTCAGGTGCCGGGGCGCGGTCCGCCGAGAGCGCAAGTAGGCGGTGGAGCCTGGGCGGAGTCGCGGCTGGGTGTGCGTTCATCGGTCCCGTGTTTGGTCAGCGCGGTCGGATGCTGTCGATGATGCGGGTCCAGTTGTCGCTGCCGTATCCGCTCTCGATCGCGCGCCGGTAGTGGGCCTGCACAGCCAGGGGGAGCGCGAGGTCGAGGCCGAGTGACGTGCTGGTCTCGACGATGTGGTCGGACGTCGCACCCATCATGGTGACAGTGCTGAGGTCGCCGGGATGTTCTCCGGCATCAAGCGCGGTGCCGGGGTTTTCTTCACCAGCCCTCAGGATGTCGCCGATCGAGTCGGCGGAGGAGAGCAACTCTGGCAGCGCTTCCTTGGCCTTCATTCCTGCGGTACCTAGCATCGCGGTGGCGTGCATCAGTCCGGACAAGGTGGTGAGGAACAGGGCGAGTTGGGCTTGATACATCATCTGGGCGAGGCCCGGGTCTTCGCCCAGATGCTTTGGTGTTCCCAGCGGTGTCAACGCCGCCAGGTGGCTCTCCATCACTTGGTCGCGGCCGCTGTAGTAGACGTAGGCTGCCTCCGTGCCGACCATCGGCGCGGGGACCATGACACCTCCGGTGAGGAATGTGGCGCCGTGGCCCGCCGCCCAGGTTGCTGCCTCGCGTGAGCGGTCGGGGGTGTCAGAGCTCAGGTTGACCAGCGTCCGGCCGGCGAGCGATGCGGTGGCGCTGTCGAGGATGTCGTACATCGCCTGGTAGTCGGTGAGGCTGAGGATCACGAGGTCACTTGCTTCGACCGCTTCGCTGGGTGTCGCCGCGAGCGTTGCTCCGTCGGTGACGACGCCGTCGGCCCGACTGGCGGTTCGGTTCCAGACGGTGACCGGATGGCCGGCAGCGAGGAGGGTACGGGTCATCGCCTGGCCCATCGGGCCAAGCCCGATCACGGTGACAGCGCTGTCCTGCCTGGCGGTGTGGTTCTGTTGTTCGTTCACCCAATCCATGCTCGGTGAGCGTCACTACTCTGGGAAGTACCTACTATTTTCTGCGGTACTTACCTTTTCGTAAGGGGGATCAGTGATGGCCAAGGCGCCGAGATGCGGGCCTTACATCTGCGGCATCGACGCTGCGCTCGACGTGGTGAGCGGCAAGTGGAAGGGACTGATCCTCTGGGAACTTGACGCCCATCGCGTACGCCGCTTCGCTGAGCTCCGTCGTGGTCTGCCCGGAGTGAGCGAGAAGATGCTGACGCAGCACTTGCGTGAGATGGAGGAAGACGGTCTCGTGCACCGAGAGGTTTACGCCGAGGTGCCGCCGCGGGTGGAGTACTCCCTGACTGAGCACGGGCGCACGCTCAATCAAGCGCTCGGGCCGCTCGGCGCCTGGGGGGTTGAGCGGATGCGTCGCGAAGGCTCCGAAGCGGTCGACGTAGCCGAGATCTCACACGGGTAAGTGAGTGTTTTTGAACTCTGGCCGTGAGGTGTGTATGGCTGGATGATCTGGCTCGTGGCGGCTGACGGGACGGCTCGGCGGTACTGTCGTG
>NZ_JBIVXW010000164.1:0-5169 GCF_044769405.1 Streptomyces sp. NPDC090442 | reverse complement strand
CGGCGGCTCGCCGACTGCTTCCCGGCCGTCGACTACTTCGAGAACAGCGGCCTGCCCTTCGTCATCGCCCTCAACGGCTTCGACGGACACCAGCCGTACGGTCCTGACGAGGTGCGCGAGGCGCTCCAGATAGGCCCCGGCACCCCGATCATCACCACCGACGCCCGCCACCGCGCGGAGGCCAAGAGCGCGTTGATCACGCTCGTGGAGCACGCGCTGATGGCCCGGCTCCGCTAGCCCCGGCCGTGCGGCCCGCGCGTCATGCGGCGCGGGCCGTACGGCAGTTGCCCCCGAGGGGGCGTCATCACGGTTGCGGGCTGCCCGGGTTCGGTTCCCATACACCGCCGCCGTGATCTGTGTCCTTCGACACGCCCGTAAAGGGCTTCATAACGTTTCGACAGTGAATCGGCGCGCTTTCGACACCCCATGCGCATGGCCGGCTTCGCTGCGCTCACATTTCTCCCGCCTTTTGCCGCGCCTCGCCCTTAACGCCCCTTTTATCTTGCGGTCTTCAAGGGTTGTTCAAGCCCCGCTCAGTGTTTGGAACGCACCGCCCTGACGTGCTGAAATTCGCTGAACTCCGGAGTAGTAACGCCCAGAAGAAACGGCACTGCGCGACCGTGCCGTCGCCGAGAGGTTGTTGGTCGAGTGAGGCGAAGCACGACGAGCCCCGAGCCGCAGGAACCGCGGCGGGGCAACTTCACGCCGCCGCCCCGCGGTGGCACTGCACCGGCCGCCGACGCACCCGCACCTCCGGCCGAAAATCCCCAGGTCAGCGGCAGCAAGTACGCCCCGCGCAACTGGCGGGTGGCCACCCGGCTCAACGCCATCTTGCTGATCCCCGTCCTCGTCGGCCTGGTCTTCGGCGGGCTCCGGGTCAACAACTCCCTCGGCACCTGGCAGGACGCCAGGGACGCCGAGAACACCGCCAAGCTCGTTCGCGCCGCGCTTTCCTACAGCAACGCCCTCATCGACGAGCGGGACCGCACCGTCGCCCCGCTGTTGAAGGGCCGCAAGGACGACCCGACCGTCCAGGAGGCGCGGGACGCCACCGACGCCGCCGGCAAGGCGTTCCACGAGGCCGCCAAGAGCATGCCGGACACGCCGGGCCTGCAGCGCCGGATGGGGCTCTTCCAGAAGACCGAGCCGAAGCTGGCGCAGCTCCGCCAGGTCGCCTTCACCGCCAAGCTCACCGGCGTGCAGACCGAAGAGGGTTACGTCGAGATCCAGCACCCGCTGATGGAGTTCGCCAACGAACTCGGCCTGGGCACCGGCAACATCACCTCCTACGGGCGCACCGTCTACGCCGTCTCGCTGGCGAAGGCGGCCGAGTCGTTGGAGCGTTCCATCGGCACCCACCTCCTGGTCGACCCGGCGTCCCCGCAGGGCGGCAAGGAGCACAAGACGCAGTTGACCGCGTTCGCCTCGTACCGCTACCTGGAGGGCATCGCCATCGGCGAGTACACCTCCGGCGGGACGCCCGAGGACGTGCAGCGGCTGAAGGGCGACGCGGCCGGTCTCCAGCGGGCGGCGCAGGCCCAGACAGACCGGGCCAAGTCGCAGGCGGAGGCGGCCGGTCAGCAGTTCCGCACCCCGCCGTCGATGGACCAGATGTCCACCCTGATCGCCTCGGGCGCCGCGCCGGACGCGCTGGCCGCCAAGGGCGTCACGCCGGACGCGTACTTCCGTGCCGCCACCGGCAAGTTCGACATGTACCGGTCCATCGAGAAGGACCTGGCGGACAAGGCGGTGAACGAGGCGGCGCAGATCTCCTCGGACGCCAAGTGGTCCATCTTCGTCGACTCCGGCATCGTGCTGGCGGCGCTGGCCGCCGCGTTCATCGTGGCCGGGCTGATGGCCCGCCGGATGAGCCGCAACATGCAGGCGCTGCGCAACGCGGCGTTCGGCGTCGCCGAGCAGCGGCTGCCGATGCTGGTCGACCAGCTCTCGCGCACCGAGCCGGGCCGGGTCGACACCCGCGTGACGCCGATCCCGATCGCCACCACCGACGAGATCGGCGAGGTCGCCCGCGCCTTCGACCAGGTGCACCGCGAGGCGGTCCGGCTCGCCGCCGAGCAGGCGCTGCTGCGCGGCAACGTCAACGCGATCTTCACCAACCTCTCGCGCCGCAACCAGGGCCTGATCGAGCGTCAACTGGAGCTGATCACCGGCCTGGAGAACAACGAGGCCGACCCGGACCAGTTGGAGAACCTCTTCCGGCTCGACCACCTCGCCACCCGCATGCGGCGCAACGGCGAGAACCTCCTGATCCTCGCGGGCGAGGAGCCCGGCAGCCGCTGGAACCAGCCGGTGCCGCTGATCGACGTGCTGCGCGCGGCCACCTCCGAGGTCGAGTCCTACGAGCGGATCGAGCTCAGCGGGGTCCCCGAGAGCGAGATCCACGGCACCGCGGTGACCGACCTGGTGCACCTGCTCTCCGAACTCCTGGAGAACGCCACCACGTTCTCCTCCCCGCAGACCAAGGTGCGGGTGGCCGCGACCCGGCTGCCCGACGGCCGGGTCATGATCGAGATCCACGACAAGGGCATCGGGCTGACCCCCGAGGACTTCGCGGACATCAACGACAAGCTGGCCAACCCGCCGAGCGTGGACGCCGCGGTCTCCCAGCGGATGGGCCTGTTCGTGGTCGGCCGGCTGGCCGACCGGCACGGCATCCGGGTCCAGCTGCGTCCCTCGGGCGAGCAGGCCGGCACCACGTCGCTGGTCATGCTGCCGGAGGCGATCACCCACGGCGGTGGCGGCGACGAGCAGTTCGACGACACCTTCACCGTCTCCCGGATCGTCCCCGAGCACCAGCAGGCCACCTACCAGGACGACGCCCGCACCGCCGCGGAGCTCGGCTTCGACGACGGCCTCCAGGGGGCCGCGGGCCCCGCGGCGGAGCTCGACCCGGTGGGTCGCTCGCTGCTGCGCGAGGAGCGTCGCGCGGCCCTGGAGGCGCAGGCCGCCGCCGGGCAGCCGGCGCCCCAACAGGCCGACACCCGACCGCTGTTCCGCGACGAGGTGACCGACGGCTTCCAGGGGCACCCCGCACCGTATGCGGAGCCCGGCCAGCCGCTCTACGACGACCGCTCCTACGGTGGTGAGGCGTTCGCCGCCCCGAACCCGATGGAGACCACCGGCCAGTACCCCTACGCCCCGCAGGACGCCGGTCACGTGGACGGCTGGGCCCCGCAGGAGAGCGACCGGGTCGACGGCTGGGCCCCGTGGGAAACCGGCCAGGTGAACGAGTGGGCCGAACCCACCGCGCACCAGGGGTACTTCGGATCGGAAGCGGAATCTGACCGGAATCCAACTGCCGCTCCCGCGGATGCCTCCGAGCGCGTAACATTCGAGCGTCCCGGCCCCTCCGCGAGCACGGTCCAGTCGCTGACCGACGCCGGTCTTCCGCTCCGCGGAACCGACTCGCCGCAGGATCAGCAGCAGACGGCACCGGAGAGCGGCCAGGACGACGGCTCCGCCTGGCGCAGCGAGAACGACGAGCGCTGGCAGCGGGCGGAGCGACTGCGCCAGCCGTCGGCGGGCGGGGTCACCGCTTCGGGCCTTCCCCGGCGGGTGCCCAAGGCCAATTTGGTCGAGGGCACCGCGGAGCAGACCACGCAGGGCGGCCCCCAGGTCTCCCGCGCTCCGGAGGACGTCCGCGGCAGGCTGAGCAATCTGCGCCGCGGTGTCCAGCAGGGGCGCGGCGCCGGCACCGGCACGGACCCCTCCCCGGGGGTCCCCCAGAATGACCAACAGGGCTTCGGCCCCGGCAGCACCTACGATCAGGAGCGTTAGTGTGAGCCCGATGAGCCAGGCGGCGCAGAATCTGAACTGGTTGATCACCAACTTCGTGGAGAACACCCCCGGGGTGTCCCACACGGTCGTGGTCTCCGCGGACGGTCTCCTCCTCGCGATGTCCGAGGGCTTCCCCCGCGACCGCGCCGATCAACTGGCGGCGGTGGCCTCCGGGTTGACGTCGCTCACCTCCGGCGCGTCCCGCATCTTCGAGGGCGGGAGCGTCAACCAGACCGTGGTGGAGATGGAGCGCGGCTTCCTCTTCATCATGTCCGTCTCCGACGGATCGTCGCTGGCCGTGCTGGCGCACCCCGAGTGCGACATCGGCCTCGTCGGTTACGAGATGGCCCTGCTGGTCGACCGCGCGGGCACCGTCCTGACGCCCGACCTCCGCGCAGAACTGCAGGGCAGCCTTCTCAACTAGCAGACAGGCAGTGCGTTTCCCGCCACCGCACCATAGGGTTCGGTGGCGCGACCGGCGTCAGATAGGCAAGTTGGAGGAGGAAACGTGGCAACGCCCCCTAGCGGCTACCCGTATGGATCCGGACAGCAGTCCGGCTCTCAGGGCGAGACCCATCACAACCGCTTCAACTTCCCGTCTGCGCCCAGCCGCAGGCCGCAGTACCCCGCTCAGCAGCAGGGCCCGTACCGCCCCCAGCCTTACGGACCCCCGCCGACCGAGCCCTCGCCGTACGACCAGCCGCAGCCGCCGCGCATCCAGCCGGTGCAGCCGCCGCGGCCGGCGCCCGAGCCCGCCCCCACGGGCGGACCGAGCAATCCGCTCGTGCGCCCGTACGCGATGACCGGGGGCCGGACCCGGCCGCGCTACCAGCTCGCGATCGAGGCGCTGGTCAGCACGACCGCGGATCCCGCGAAGCTGCAGGGCCAGTTGCCGGAGCACCAGCGCATCTGCCACCTCTGCCGCGAAATCAAATCGGTTGCCGAGATCTCGGCCCTTCTCTCCATCCCCCTCGGCGTCGCCCGGATCCTCGTCGCCGACCTGGCGGAGGCCGGACTCGTCGCCATCCATCAGCCCGGCGGGGACGAGACCGCCGGCGGACAGCCAGATGTGACACTGCTCGAAAGGGTGCTCAGTGGACTTCGCAAGCTCTAGCGGTGCAGCCCGCTCCACCACCTCGGCGAAGATCGTGGTGGCGGGCGGCTTCGGCGTGGGCAAGACCACGTTCGTCGGGGCCGTCTCAGAGATCAACCCGCTGCGCACCGAAGCCGTGATGACCTCCGCTTCGGCGGGCATCGACGACCTCACGCACGCACCGGACAAGACGACCACGACCGTGGCGATGGACTTCGGCCGGATCACCCTGGACCAGGACCTGATCCTGTACCTCTTCGGCACGCCGGGTCAGGACC
>NZ_JBIVXW010000163.1:0-5482 GCF_044769405.1 Streptomyces sp. NPDC090442 | reverse complement strand
CACAGGAAGTGGTAGAAGCCCACGACGAGCCCGTTTCGGCGGGCTTGGGCGGCCTGGGCGGACTGGCGGGGGTTGATGTACGACGTGCCCTCGGTCGCCTTGACGAACACGAAGTCGCGGCCGTTGGTGTTGTAGGTGCTCGGCTGGTACGAGGAGACGTCGATACCTCTTACGGTCATGTGGGTGCCTTCCATTAATGAGAAAACGCCCGGCACTGTGCGCACGGGCGTCGTGGTAGGTGGGGCTGAATTTGCACTGTGGGGCTAGTAGTTCAATGAGTGGGCGAAACGAGGAAGTGCTCCGCAGGTAAGGAAGTTGCCGTTTCATCGGCTTCCGGGTTTTCGTCACCGCATTCCGCCGAGCCAGTTACGGTAAGTCGCACAGTAGTGCTGACCTGCGTAAACATGGATGGATGGACGTCGTGGCCCTTCCAGTCGCGACAGATACAGATCTCCCGTAGCTTCGAACTACGGGGGTTCCGCTGTGACAGCGAACACTCATCCCAACTCAGGAATCCAGGGAGGCAGAACCATGCCTGTAACCATGCACATCGACTCGGTCGAGCCTCAGCAGGTCGGATCGAACGATGACGTCATCTTCCACGGGCAGAACCTTGGCCTGGCGACTAAGGCGAGGTTCACCGAACCGGACAAAAAGAAGGTAGACATTAAAGCCGAGGCGAGAGAGGCGGGGAAGGAGGCCCTTTCGTACAGCCCCAATAGCGTGCCCGCCGGGCACGGTAAGGTCCAGCTGGTTGACAGTGACGGTCAAGTCAGTAACGAGCTGGACATCGACTTTGTGCCTAGGTGAGAGCCTGCACGGGTAACCGGGCTGTCAGCCAAGGCCGGCCCAGTAGCAGGTCTGGCTGTCAGCCATGTCGGTCAACTTCATCGTGGCCGGCAGGGTGGTGAGCGTGGTCGAGGTGGTCTGGAGCCAGCGGTGCACACCGTTCACGTCGGCGGCCTTCGCGCCGGAAGTGGTCGCCGTAGCGCCCCAGTTCGTTGCGGCGAGGTACGGCACGGTGGTGCCGGTGCCCTTGATCAGAATCGCCACGTAGTAGCTCCCGGCGGCGAGGTTGACCGATGCGGACAGCGGTAGGACCGCCATTTGCCCGCCGGCGTTGTGGGTTTCGGGCAGTGAGGCGGTGACGTTGGCGGTCTGGGCGACGCGGGCGAGGGTCTTGCCGTAGATGCCGAGGTACGCGGCCGACACCGTCGAGTTGGGCTTGTCGTAGCCCATGACGTGAATGGCGACCTTGGTGACCGTCGCCGCGGTACGCAGGGGGACGCCTACGAGGTAGAGGCGGCCGGCCTCGCTGGGCATGTCGCCCGGTGTCCGGGAGTCGGCTCCCAGGTCGTACCCCCAGGCGCGCAGGCCGTAGTCGTCGGGCAGCCACGCACCGGGCAACGTCGGTGCGGTGGCGGGGAGTTGGGTGGTAGGGACTTTGCCGGACGCGTCGAGGCTGGCGACGCCCGCGGCTGCACCGCGGGTGCTGGCGGCCAGTGCGCCGACGTCGGCCGCCGCCAGGACCACGGCCCCCGTCTTCCCGGCGACGGACGTCACGGGGATACCGGACGGCCGTGGGGCGGTTCAACCGCGCCATCCTCTTTGACCTCGCAGTCTTCGAAAGTGACCGCGCCGGCGAACAGTGGAAGGAAACCCACGCGCACCGACGTGCAATGAAACTGCCTGCCACTGGCCGGCCGAGATTCGGGTACATCTGGCACCCGCGACGGGTCCCTGACCCCACCGCGCCCGGTGGAATCCGGCTACAAGAAGAACGCTACGAGCCACACCAGGACCACGGGCCCATCGCGGTGGAGCTGTACGAACGGAAGATCGCACGCAAGGGATTCGCGCACCTCGCACACTGGCTCAACGACGAGTTGGGCGTCCGAACCATGCGCGGCAACCGGTGGGCAATCAACAGCGTGCAGCGGTACCTCGACTCAGGGTTCGCCGCCGGCCTGCTCCGCGTTCACGACCCCGAGTGCACCTGCAAGCTAGGGCAAGACCACTTCGCAACCTGCAAGTTCGGCCGCATGCTCTATATCCCCGGAGCGCAGCCGGCCCTCATCACGCCCGAGCAATGGGAGGCATACCAGGAACACCGCAAAGAGACGAAGGCGACGCCCCCGCGGGCCCGCTCCGCCACCTACACAACCACCGGCCTAAAGCGCTGTGGACACTGCCGTGGTACAGCGGTTGCTCGATCCGGCCGCGCTCCGGCGGGAGGCTGGATTCGCGGGCACACATTCGTCTGCTTCAACCACAAGAACAAAGGCAAATCGGCCTGCGGGCCGGGCCTTTACGTACGTCGTGACGAAGTCGAGAAGGAAGTCGTCAACTGGCTCGCCCGTGACGTGGCCGCGGAAATTGACGCCGCTCCAACTGTGGCCGTGGAAGGGGCGCCACTTCCGGACCCGCGGGCCCGGGCAGCCGAAGAGCGGGCCCGCGTGCAGGCCGAACTCGCCAAGACCGATGCGGCACTCGACCGACTCGTCACTGATCATGCCCTTGACCCGGACAAGTATCCGGCTGACACCTTCGCCCGCGTACGGGACCAACTCACCGGCAAGAAGGGAGCGTTGATCAACGATCTTGAGGCGTTGGCCGAGGCCGAGTCTGCACCCGCCCGCGCTGACTTCCGGCCCCTAGCAGTTGGCCTGCTTGCTGAGTGGAAATCCATCTTGCCAGTGGAGAGGAACGCGATACTGCGGCAACTCCTCCGGCGCATCGTGGTCACCACCACCAAGAGCGACCAGGGCGCACAGTGGCGCCTCGACGCTGCGTACGAGTTCCACCCAGTGTGGGAGCCCGACCCGTGGGCCGACCGTCAGAGCACGAATCATGCAGGCGCGCTTGATTGATTCCGTGCTCGCTGACACCCTCTAGAAGTCCGCGCACAATGCACGGAGGGGGGGCCAGTGCTCGCGTGTCCTTTAAAACCACTGACCCACATCTACGGGCTCACCGCCCTGATGAACGCCCCCCTCCGCCACGGCGCCACCGTCGTCGTGCTGCCCCGCTTCGACCTCCGCCAGTTCCTGACCGCCATCCAGGAACACCGCATCACCGACGTCTACGCCGCGCCCCCGATCGTCCTGGCGCTCGCCAAGCACCCGATGGTCGACGCGTTCGACCTGACCTCCCTCAAGCGCCTGGTGTGCGCCGCCGCCCCGTTGGACGCCGAACTCGCCGCCGCCTGCGCCCGCCGGCTGGGCCTGCCCGCCGTCCTCCAGGCGTACGGGATGACCGAACTCTCCCCGGGCACCCACGTCGTACCGCCCGACGCCGCCTCCCCGCCACCGGGCGCCGTGGGCACCCTCCTGCCCAGTACGGAAGCGCGCGTCGTCTCCCTGGAGACCGGCCGGGACCTCGGCCCGGGCGAGAGCGGCGAGATCCTCATCCGCGGACCGCAGGTGATGAAGGGCTATCTGGGACGCCCCGCCGAGACCGACGCGATGATCGACGCCGACGGCTGGCTGCACACCGGCGACATCGGCCGGGTGGACGCCGACGGCTGGCTCCATGTCGTCGACCGGGTCAAGGAGTTGATCAAGTACAAGGGCTTCCAGGTCGCCCCCGCCGACCTGGAGGCGCTGCTGCTCGCCCACGAGGCCATCGCCGACGCGGCCGTCATCGGGGTCGACGACGAGGACGGCAACGAGGTGCCCAAGGCGTTCGTGGTGCGCCAACAGGGGGCCGCCCTCACCGCCGACGAGGTCATCGCCTACGTTGCAGGCCGGGTCGCCCCCTACAAGAAGGTGCGCCGGGTGGAATTCCTGGACAGCGTCCCGCGCGCCACCACCGGAAAGATCCTCCGGCGCGAACTGCGCGCCAGGGAAAGGAGTTCGACGCCCCGATGACGGACGTGGAGCGCGCCCACGAGCGCGGAATCACCACCCTCACCCTCAACTCCCCCCACAACCGCAACGCCCTCTCCACCCGCCTCGTCACCGAGCTGCACCGGGCCCTCGCGGACGCGGCCGCCGACGACGCCGTCCGGGCCGTGGTGCTCACCCACACCGGCACCACCTTCTGCGCCGGCGCGGACCTCTCCGAGGCCGCCGCCGGCGACGCCAAGGACGGCCCGCTGGGCCTCGCCCGCCTCCTGCGCGCCCTCGTGGAGCTGCCCAAGCCGGTCGTCGCCCGGGTCACCGGCCACGCCCGCGCCGGCGGCCTCGGCCTGCTGGGCGCCTGCGACCTCTCCGTCGCCGGCCCCGAGACCACCTTCGCCTTCACCGAGGCGCGGCTCGGTCTCGCCCCGGCGGTCATCTCGCTGCCCCTGCTGCCCCGTATGGACGCCCGGGCCGCCACCCGCTACTACCTCACCGGCGAGAAGTTCGGCCCCGCCGAGGCGGCCCGGATCGGCCTGGTCACCCTGGCCGCCGACGACGTCGACGCCGAACTGGCGCCCCTCCTGGACGGGTTGCGCAAGGGCTCCCCCCAGGGGTTGGCCGAGTCCAAGAAGCTGGTGACCGCCCCGGTCCTGGCCGCCTTCGACCGCGACACCGACGCGCTCGCCGAACGGTCCGCGCGGCTCTTCGGCTCCGCGGAGGCCCGCGAGGGCATGACCGCCTTCCTGGAACGACGGGCCCCGGCATGGGCGCGCTGACCCCCGCCCGCGGCACCAAGGAGCCCCAGCAGGAACGCAGCCGCGCCACCCGGCTCAGGCTGCTGGAGGCCGCCGTCGCCTGCCTCGCGGAGCGCGGCTGGACCGGCAGCACGGTCTCGGTCGTCGCCGAGCGGGCGGGCGTCTCCCGGGGCGCCGCCCAGCACCACTTCCGCACCCGCGAGGACCTGTTCACCGCGGCCGTCGAGCACGTCGCGGAGAAGCGACAGAGCGCGCTGAAGGCGGCACTGGCCCACGAGTTGCCTCCGGCCGGGTCGCCGGCCCGTACCTCACGCATCGTCGAGGAACTCGTCGGCCTCTACACCGGCCCCCTCTTCCGCGCCGCGCTCCACCTGTGGGTGGCGGCCTCCGACGAGGCCCAACTCCGCGACCGGGTCACCGCGTTGGAGGCCCGCGTCGGCCGCGAGGCGCACCGCACGGCGGTGGCCCTCCTGGACGCCGACGAGTCCGTCCCCGGCGTCCGCGAAACGGTCCAGGGGCTCCTCGACATGGCCCGCGGGCTGGGCCTGGCGAACCTCCTCACGGACGACTCGGCCCGCCGCCAGCGGGTGGTCACGCAGTGGGCCCGCGTTCTCTCCGAGGTGCTGCGGCCCACGTGAGCCTGCGGCTGGCTGTGGCTCACGTTGTTGGCTGCCCCGCCGTGGTTGTTGTTCTTTGCGCCTGCGGCGCCGGTCCGCCGGTCCGCTGCGCTGGGCGGGTCGAGTTGTCCGCTGCCGGTCCGCTGCGCGGTGCCGAGCCGCTGCGCGGGGCTGTTGGGGTGTGGTGACGGGCCGGAGGGGTGGGGGTGCCAGACTGCTTCGCTTTACGTCTGGCACCCCCACCCCGCCCGGCCGGGGCCCCCCGGGG